>NVRW01000032.1 GCA_002400975.1 Flavobacteriales bacterium
TTGCAGGCAAATTGACACCTGTGTTTTTGTTATTAAATTTGAGTTATGATTACAATATATATTAGATATACATAAATTAAAAAAAGCGAATATGAAACCAATTGTTAAAAATATTTTGGCAGTTGTTACAGGCATAGTCTTTGGAAGTGCAGCGAATATGGGTATTATCATGCTGAGTGGTTCAGTCATCCCTCCTCCGGATGGGGTGGATGTTACTAATATGGAAAGTCTAAAATCTTCTATGCACTTATTTGAACCCAGGCATTTCATTTTTCCATTTTTAGCGCATGCATTAGGTACATTTGTAGGTGCTTATTTAGCCGCCAGAATTGCTATAGGCCATAAAATGAAATTTGCTGTGGGTATCGGTGTCTTTTTCTTAATTGGCGGTGTAACCAATCTATTTATGCTTCCTTCTCCAACTTGGTTTACGGCACTAGACTTACTGGGAGCTTATCTTCCTATGGGATGGCTTAGTGGAAAATTAGTTCAAGGAAGAATGAAAAGTGTTTAGTGGAAAGAATAATCTCAGCTAGCGCTCGTCTGTGACGAGTGTTGTTATGAATACATTATATAATGCGAATATATGTAATGTTACATATATTCGGATGTTATGGGCTATTAGACGAACTATGAGAACATTAATTACGGCTATATTTCTGTTTAATGTTTTGACTTCATTTGGACAGAAATTAACAAACAAAATTTCGGACGACATTTGTAATTGTATTAATAAGGTGAAAATTGACACATTAAATTCACCCAATGCTGCTACGGAATTTCAAAACTGTTTTGGCAAAATTGTTTATTACGCAGGGGACTTAAAGAAAAGAAACATAGATATTCAAGTGCCAAGCGACCTTGACAGTGTTTCCGAAATAATTGTGACACGCTTAATGAAAACTTGCGACAATTATTTAAGATTAGTTACCTTTTTCTCTAGAACTTCACCTGACACAACTTCATTTAAAATCATTGATTCTACAACTTGCCGAATTGTTCGCAATGGGAAATTTGAATCGTTAAACACAAAAGAAACAATGATTACAATAATGAAAGAGAATGAGCAAACAGTTGAGTATCCTGACAAAAAATTTTATTCAAAATCAAAAGTAACTTGGGTTAATGACTGCGAATACATTTTGACCTTTGAAAAAAGTACGAACCCAGACATTGACAAATTTTATAAAAAAGGGGACGAAACACGTATTAAGTTGCTTGAGATTGACGGAAACATCATCACTTTTTGGATGAACTCTAAAGGACTTGAATATATAGGACAGATGAAAAAAATAGAATAACAGCCCATAACAAAGGTTGTTGTTGCACAACTCACAATCACAAGTGTTAAAGCAAGAATGGCAAAATAATATTCTGAAAACATGATAGAAATGAACTTGATTATTAGAAATTTGATTGAATTTCACTACTTTATTTGTCGTTAATTAGTTGTGCAACAGCCACAAAGTGTATAAAATATAGGACTGCCAGTGGTTTCAGAGAGTTTTGCGCTCTCAAAAAACATCCTGCTCAGCAGACAATAACGAACTACTAAAGCCCTACGTTTTTTATACAAACCGTCAGACTGTGCATTAACTCACAAACCAAAAAGCATTAGTGTTGATAGTCAGACACTTACAAGTTGGAAATAACCCAAAATAGTAGATGTTGCACAGACTCCCGTTGTGTACAAGCAACAAAGAGCTCAAAATGAATTAAATAGAAATTGACTTATGAATTGGTATTTTTTTACTGCTGGAATTCTATGCTTTGTATTGGGAATAGCTCACTCAATCCTTGGCGAATTTTTAATTTTTAAAGATAAAAGAACAAAGAGAAGTCTGGTTCCATCCAAAAGGAGTGAAGGATTAAAGGAAAGACATTTAAGAATTATATGGGCAACCTGGCATTTGGCTTCAATTTTTGGCTGGTGTTTAGGTGCTATTCTGATTAAAATTTCTTTCGGGCAACGTGATTTGAATTCAAATTTTATTGAATTTATTGTTCACTCAATGACTTATTCCATGCTCCTAACCTCTCTKTTGGTTTTGATTGGAACWAAAGGGAAGCATCCRGGATGGATAGTACTACTTRCARTTKCAATTTTACTATGGATTGGATATTAATGAGAACTAAAGCTTATTCAATTTCCAGAGTTTTTGATATTGACTCAGACAGTCTTTTTCAAATTGTTGCGGATTTTAACAAGTACCCTGATTGGAATACCATTATTCCACATGGAGAAGGGGAATTTAAGGTCGGAACAAAGTTAAAATTGACCATGAACATGGGTGGTAAAACCAAACCCTTCAATCCAAAAATTATTTCCATAGATCAGGGAAAGAGTTTCTCCCTTTCTAAAATACTGATCACAAAGGGGATAGGAGAGTTAACTCATGAATTTGAGTTTGTCTCTTTACCAGATGATAAAACGAAATTTACCCAAACCTGGACGGGAAAAGGAATACTTGTCAAAATGATGTGGTCAAAGATTGCTGAAGGATTTGCAGACTTTGAGATTTTTTATGACGACCTTGAAAAGTATTTGATGAACCAAAAATAAAGAAAGGGAATGCCAGCAGGGTATGACAAATCATAACACCCTGTCAAAACAATAAAAGACAGGTAAATGATCACACGTAATTACCGCTCAGCAATCGCGATGCTCTTACTTGTCGCAACGCCATTTTTCCCATTTGCCCAGGAAGAAGTTAACATCTGGTATTTTGGCAATGGTGCAGGACTTGATTTTAACAGTGGAACACCTGTTTCTTTAACAGATGGAGCAGTAGTGGTAGCCGGTGGAGTAGCAACGGTTGCTGATACAAATGGCGCCTTATTATTTTACACTGACGGATTTAGTGTCTTTAACCGAAACCATGCAATAATGCCCAATGGAAGTGGCACTATTATATCCGGACAGGTAGGGCAGGATGTGGTGATCGTTCCCAAGCCAGGCAGTGACTCATTGTACTATATGTTCATTTGGGACTTATATTCCATAAAGTATTCGCTTATAGACCTATCACTGGACGGTGGATTGGGTGATATAGTGTCAGGTACAAAAAACACCTTCCTATTCAGCCAGGCTTCGCAGAAACTGCTGGCGGTACACCATTGCAACAGAGAAGACTTCTGGTTTATAACACATAAATGGAACAGTGATCAGTTTTATGCATATCCCATAACTTCAACCGGAATAGGACCACCAGTAGTATCTGCAACAGGAACCGTTCACCAGGAAGATGGCGATGGGGTCTATGAGGAAGTGATAGGTTATCTTAAGTCCAGCTCAGACGGCAAGCAACTGGCTTCGGTAATTTTCAACTCCAACACTTCCGGTGCAATTGAACTTTTTGATTTTGACAATTCKCTGGGAACCGTTTCAAATGGAGTTGTAATTGATGCGCTGAATGAAGGTGCATTGGGTGTTTCCTTTTCCCCTGATCAAACAAAACTGTATGTCACCACCTTCAACGGTCAAAACTTATATCAATACGATTTGTTGGATACTGATATAGCAGGGTCAAGAACGTTCATATATAATTTCCCTTTGTTTCTCGGTGGCCTTCAACTTGCCCCCGATGGAAAAATATATGTTAGCCACAAGGACGATCCCTATTTAGGGGTGATCAATGACCCTGATTCTCTGGGTTTGGCATGTAATTATGCAGATAGCGGAATTTACCTCAACCTGGAACAAAGCGTTTTCGGATTGCCCAACATTATTGAAACCTACTTTAACACAGCTGCTGAACTTACAGCTTTCTTTACCTACGATTCTGCGTTTGCAGAGATGACTGCATCATTCAATGATTCGTCTCAAGGGAATCCTTTRACGTGGTTTTGGAAYTTTGGRGATGSAAATACAAACACCAYCCAAAATCCAATACATACYTACCAAAACCCGGGAACCTTTTTTGTTTGCCTAACGGTATCTGATGGTTGTAGAACAGATACGCTATGTGATTCCRTTTCAATAATTTGTCAGGTTCCGGATGCCAGTTTTGGGTTTACAACCTCAACTTTTACCGTAAGTTTTTCAGATTCTTCACTAAACGCGACAAGTTGGAATTGGGATTTTGGTGATGGGAATACAGATACAATTCAAAACCCAACGCACGTYTATGCGAATCCCGGAATATTCAATGTGTGTTTAACCGTTTCTAACGATTGCAATCTCGATAGTATTTGCGATAGCCTGACAATTTTGGGCACAGGTATTAATCGATACCCGATAACTGTTGATCGATTAAAGGTCTATCCAAATCCTGTTCGCACCTTTGCCACTGTCGTTACAGATCAAAATCTGAAAATAGAAAAGGCTATATTGAGGGTTTACGACGTCTATGGGCACCAGGTAAGGAAAACAGAAAACATTACTGCACAARCAATAATTATTGACGCCAAAGAACTGACAACGGGAATGTACTTCTATACCTTAGTCGACCAAAACAAAATTATTGGCAGCGGAAAATTTATTGTAGAGTAAGAAAACAGCGTTCATATAACTGGAAAATAAACCAAATTAGAACCAGGTTGATCAATAACATTATGGCGAAATGAAGAAGGGCTCTAAATGAACCAAATGGAAATTGACTTATGAATTGGTATTTTTTTACTGCTGGAATTCTCTGCTTTATATTGGGAATAGCTCACTCCTACCTTGGCGAATTCTTGATTTTTAARGATAAAAGAAGAGAGGGAAGTGTGATTCCATCCAAGGGCAGTGAAGGATTAAGACAAAAACATTTAAGAATCATATGGGCAACCTGGCATTTGGGTTCTGTTTTTGGCTGGTGTTTAGGTGCGATTCTGATTAAAGTTTCTATTGCCCAAAGCCGTTTAAATGTGTCCTTTATTGAGTTCATAGTTCATGYAATGATTTTTACGATGTTAACCTCTTCATTTCTTGTTCTGGTCGCAACAAAGGGGAAGCATCCCGGATGGATTGTATTRCTTGTTATTGCAATACTATTATGGATGGGATAAGCAAAAANGAAAGTCGAAAAACAAAATGAACTATAAGACGCTTTTCCYAATCCTTGTCTGCCTGGTATTTAATGCCCCTCTTTCTTTTTCACAAGACACTGGTTTTATGGACTCCCTGAAAACGGTAATSCRAACCGCTGMRGAGGATTCCACCCGTCTCAAARCCCAGATCAAATTAGCCGAACAATACTGGTACACCCAACCAGATACTGCYTATTTTATAGCCAAGGATGCGTATGCMAAAGCAAAAATTGGGAATTAYACAARAYGGATGGCAAATGCGGAAAACAGCATGGGTGTGTCCAGCTATTACAGAGGTGATTATCCACTTGCCTTGAAACACTTACTTGCTTGCCTAAAGCTCKGGGAATYAATTGATRATAAATCCGGGATTGCTAAAGTCCTTGGTAACATCGGRGTTATCTTCTTTGAGCARGGTGATTATCCCATGGCGATGAAATATTATTTCAAAACGTTGAAGATGAAYGAAGAACTTGGAAGCAAGAATCTACAAGCTATTACTTCTGGCAACATCGGAATTGTATACCATCGCCAGGAGAAATACTACAAGGCGCTGGAATATTATTTCAAAGCGCTAAAATTGGATGAGGAAGAGGAAAACAGCAGTGGCGTTGCTGGTGACTACGTCTATATAGGVCTTATCTATTCTGATCTGGGYGAGTATGCCARAGCGCTGGAGTTCTATTTTAAGTCGTTGACAATACAAGAAGAATTGGTCAATAAGTTTGGGATTACAGGTACGCTTATCAATATCGGAGAGGTTTATTCGTTGCAAAAAAAATACCGGGAGGCAGAAGCTTATCTGCTMAGGGCMYTASAGATYTCYARAGAAGTCAARTATCTTTTAAGTGWRCAATTCTGTCATGAACACTTAAGCACGKTATATGAACAAACCGGACAATAYAAAAAAGCCTACGAACACCAYATGGAATATTCRATCGCAAAAGACAGTTTATTTAACGAAGAAAAAAGCAAGGAGATYGGAAAACTRGARGCYAAACAYGARTTTGAAAAARCAGAARCCGAACGCAAGCGARYARAGGAAGAACAAATYRAMCRRGAGGCGARYACAAAATCACGTCGGGACAATCTTCAATACTCCGGAATACTGATATTCATTGTACTTCTTTTTGGCGGCGTATTTATGCTCGGCAGGTTCTCGATGCCRATAAGGCTGGCGGAGGGCWTGACATTCTTTGCTTTCCTGCTGTTCTTTGAGTTTACACTGGTGTTRCTCGATCCCTATATYGAGAATTATTCCGGCGGAGAACCAGCCTATAAACTGCTGTTCAATGCGRTGCTGGCGGGAATGATATTCCCTTTACACAGTTTCTTTGAAACCAGGTTGAAAACCAGAATCGCAAAAGAATAGAAATTTCACCACTGGGGCCAAAAGTATGGTGCAATAAGCTGAAACGCCCTACCCTACCATCAATCCTTCCTGGTCGTCTTTGACAATCTCCCGAACGGTGGCAACAATTCCCTCAGGATGAAATCCACACTCAGTATGCAGTTCAATCTGAGATCCATGTTCGATCACTTGATCCGGAATGCCAAGGCGCTTCACCTGTGCAGTATAACCATTATCCGCCATGAACTCAATCACAGCCGATCCCATTCCACCAAGTACACATCCGTCTTCAACCGTGATCACTTTATTGAAATTCCGGAAAACCTCATGYAACAATTCCTCATCCAGGGGTTTCACATATCGCAGATCGTAATGAGCCGGATTCAGGCCTTCCTTACCCAGCTCTGCACATGCTTTAACTGCATAATTGCCAATATGGCCAATGGTTAGTATGGCAACATCCTCTCCTTCACGAATTTTTCGCCCYTTTCCCACTTCCATGTAGYKCAATTTCGTACGCCAATCAGACATAACACCTGCCCCCCTGGGATAGCGAATGGTAAAAGGGCCCATATTGTCCTGCTGTGCAGTATACATCATGTTTCGAAGCTCTTCCTCATTCATCGGCGCAGCCACAATCATGTTTGGTATGCARCGCATATAGGCCAGGTCATACGCTCCATGATGGGTAGGTCCATCTGCCCCGGCAAATCCACCCCGGTCAAGACAGAATACCACGTTTAGATTTTGGAGAGCTACATCGTGTACGACCTGATCATAGGCCCTTTGCATAAATGTTGAATAAATATTGCAGAAAGGGATCAABCCCTGAGTTGCCAAACCAGCTGAAAAAGTCACGGCATGCTGCTCTGCAATACCCACATCAAAAGCGCGGTCCGGCATGGCCTTCATCATGATGTTCATGGAGCTTCCGGAAGGCATCGCAGGTGTTACRCCSATTATCYTGGGATTTTTCTCCGCKAGCTCAACCACCGTGTGGCCAAAKACCTCCTGGTATTTCGGCGGTTGKGGACCTTTGGGCACTGACTTAATAATTTCTCCCGTMTCYTTGYTAAACAAACCRGGTGCATGCCATTTRGTTTGATCAATTTCTGCCGGTTCATATCCCTTTCCCTTCACCGTCACGCA
This sequence comes from Flavobacteriales bacterium, assembly GCA_002400975.1. Classification (GTDB taxonomy): domain Bacteria; phylum Bacteroidota; class Bacteroidia; order NORP154; family NORP154. The sequence goes on from NVRW01000032.1 coordinate 7,514, forward strand.
ATGGAGGAGCTTGGGTCCCGGTATGTCTTTAAGGTCATTCAGGATTTTTGAGAGGTGMACTACATCGTGYCCGTCAACGGGGCCGAAATACCTGAAGTTCAAAGACTCAAAGAGGTTACTCTGGTTTAATAGCGAAGTTTTGATACCACTCTCTACTTTAGAAACAATCTCCTGCGCATTTTTCCCAAACTTGCTCAGCTTACCCAGCAGGTTCCATACCTCATCCTTCACCCGATTATACGTGTGCGACGTGGTAATATCTGTAAGATACTGCTTCAATGCACCTACATTCGGATCAATAGACATGCAGTTATCATTGAGGATCACCAGAATATTCTTATTCACAAATCCGGCATGATTCAGTCCTTCAAACGACAAGCCYGCAGTCATRGCACCATCGCCAATTACCGCAATATGCTGACGGTCATGCTCCCCTTTGTAATCAGATGCAACAGCCATTCCCGTAGCAGCAGAAATAGAAGTGGAAGAGTGGCCAACCCCAAATGTATCATACTCACTTTCCTTTCTCTTCGGAAAACCAGATAAACCTTTATAAACCCTATTCGTGTGAAATGCATTTCGCCTACCGGTAAGTATCTTATGCCCATAGGCCTGATGCCCTACATCCCAAACCAATTGATCATAGGGCGTATTGAATATRTAGTGAAGRGCTACMGTGAGCTCCACYACACCCAGGCTSGCTCCAAAATGCCCGCCCCTTACMGAAACAATATCAATGATRTATTGGCGAAGYTCGTCACAAATYTGGGTGAGGTCGTCTTCAGWGAATTTCCTGAGGTCAGCYGGAAATTCAATTTGCTCGAGTAGTTTGCCTGGTTTGATATCCATAAGCTATATGAGGGCTACCTGGTCCACAAAGATACTAATTAGGTTAATAACCTGNCMAATGNGTSGRATGGAATRCAYAWTGAAAAMCRRAACNCSRWTTYTWMMSTTTTYTCAACACAAATCCATWAAATRCYKGTCATYCKGTTTCGAACATTGCGTTTRYMYTGACTAYCAGYRTGTTGHRCATCTMATTATACCRAATYCACATTGATTAATTTTTTACTTTTGCATACTCTTAACATCATATCAGATCAAATATTATAAAAAATGGGACAAATTGTAGCGTCAGATCAATACAATATTGCCGATACCCTGGCRGAATTGGGCATWAAGGATGTCAATCAAGGAGCATGCACGGGAACGGAATGGCTCAATACCTCGGGCGAHCTTCTGGAATCTTATTCGCCYGGTRCGGGAGAGYTGATTGGAAAAGTTMARCAGGGTACCTGGGACGATTATGAGCAGGTGATTGCARYAGCTCAAAATGCATTTATTGACTGGAGGGTKCTRCCAGCTCCRAAACGKGGCGAGATCGTTCGTCAAATCGGGAACGAGCTTCGAAAATACAAGGAGCCCCTTGGAAGGTTGGTGTCAYATGAAATGGGGAARATTTACCAGGAAGGRTTGGGAGAAGTTCAGGAGATGATCGATATCTGTGATTTTGCAGTCGGATTRTCTCGTCAGCTCCAYGGTTATACMATGCACAGTGAACGACCAGGRCACAGRATGTACGATCAATACCATCCTCTTGGSGTSGTTGGAGTAATCTCGGCTTTCAACTTTCCGGTGGCCGTTTGGGCCTGGAATGCTATGTTGGCAATGGTTTGCGGTGATGTTGTSSTYTGGAAGCCTTCTTCAAAAGTGATGTTGTGTGCAATTGCAGTTTCAAACATCGTAAGCAARGTACTKRARCGCAATAAKGTTCCTGAGGGTATTCTGAATTTRGTWGCATCRAGYTCYAAATATGTAGGCGACGATTTTCTTGCCGAYAAACGGGTTATCCTTATCTCGGCAACGGGTTCGACAAAGGTTGGAAAGAAAGTGGCAAGAATTGTCGGAGAGCGATTGGGCAAAACAATTTTAGAGTTGGGCGGCAACAATGCGATTATTATTTCCGACAAGGCTGATATGAACCTCGTRATGCCGGCGGTGGTATTTGGCTCTGTGGGAACAGCTGGACAAAGATGTACTTCTACACGCAGACTGATCATTCATGAATCGATGTATGATACVCTTGTAGAGAAGCTCAAGACCACTTACAGCCAGTTGAAAATTGGCAATCCAYTGGATGCAGAAACCCATGTTGGTCCGCTTATCGACAAGTGGGCTGTTGAAGATTTTCTTGGATCCATACAAAAAGTCAAAGACGAAGGTGGCAATGTAATTATTGGTGGGGAAGTATTGGAAGGAGAGGGATATGAATCCGGTTGCTACGTGACGCCATGTATTGCTGAGGCACAGAACTCTTTTGATATTGTCCAGGAGGAAACATTTGCCCCACTGCTCTACTTGTTGAAATACAAAGATCTTTCTGAAGCCCTGGCAATGCACAATGATGTCCCCCAGGGATTGTCATCGAGTATTTTCACAAGAGATTTATTGGAAGCGGAAAAGTTCCTATCCCATGCTGGATCTGATTGTGGAATAGCCAATGTAAACATCGGCACCTCCGGTGCGGAAATTGGTGGTGCCTTTGGCGGTGAGAAAGAAACCGGTGGAGGAAGGGAATCTGGTTCAGATGCCTGGAAGGGATATATGAGGCAGCAAACCAATACCATCAACTACAGTAATGACCTGCCTCTTGCTCAAGGGATAGAATTTGATGTATARCCCSGGATTACAAATRGATRACCTGCACCAAATACTCCCTGCRCTGAATTCTAAAAACAAAACTTAAACAGTCTCTTATAATCYGGAAAAYATTTACYGYCATCTGAAATTGCTCTTATCCCAGATATTTTTATTTTTGTTTGCTACAAAATCCCACAATCTATTATTCAATAAAAATCATGAAAAAACTTACCTATTTGCTAATGCTGCCCCTTGCCCTATTGTTTACACAATGTGAAAATGGAGACGGAGGYGAAGAAAAYGGAACTGAAGAAACTGCGGATCTTGGTCGTGTTGACGAACTWGACCTCAACGAATACGGTTACCCCYTGRTAATAAGCGTTCCCAAGGCAAGCAMCAGTACKCCKGAACCARTTATTGATGTGTTGGACTGGGGTGCTGTGGAGATTCGGGTTGGAGTGAACTTTGGAGTGCAAATATCYGGTGGAGATGGCAATATGGCYCAGGTAAAAGAGGATATTGATCTGGATGATGTTTATKCTGCCACTTTTATASWWGATGAAGCYGATGCTATTTTATATGGCTGGGCTATAAAAGATACGGAYATGGAGCCGGAGTACAGATTCTTYGTTATYAAGATGGATGGTAACAACGCTTACGAAATTCGCAACATTGTTGACGAACCTTTCTCGGAGGGTGCGGCACAGCGCATGTTTGATATTGCCAGGGCAATTAGGGTACAGCCGGCTTCCTAAATCGTGCGAATACRAATTCCGCCTTGCGGCAGTGCGAGTTTACCAATGTAAACACCCACACATTGGGTTTATAATAAGGACAATGTTAGGTGTACTGGATTCGTACATTCGTACCCTTTAGAACCTGAAACGCAAAAAACCAGCACTTAGAGAAAGTGTGGGTCTGTCTTCACTGAAGAACGTAATGGCATCTCGTGAGGCAACGCCAATTTCCCAGGCGCCTTCATTAATCATCAAAACTATACCAACCGGTAGATTAAATCCATAATTACCACCAGAACTAACTCCAGTGCTCAAACGCAGCCATGGAATCGGTGTAATATCCATTCCGAAAGACATGAGTGGTTTACCATAACTACCGGCTACATCGTTCACCGGGATCAACATATCCAAACCCACCTCGAATTTTTCATTGGGTTGAAAACTCGCCCCGATTCTCATATTGGTGGGAAGCTTTACCTTCCTCTCCACAACACCACTCCAATCAAACATGCCTTCTTCCCCCATAACCTTTTGCGCCTCATTGAAGATGTTATAAGAACCAAATCCCCCCGAAGTCAAATCAAAAAGGGAATCGTCATTGGCCTGGTACACATTGCCATCCCAGGTAATACTTCCAATATCATTCAGCGAAGCCCCCAATTTCAACTTCTCRCCTATTATCACGCTCACACCAATATCRAATCCCATTCCCGTTCCCACCGATTTGGGCAAAAYGCYACTACTCTCAACAGTRGATGGATTACYTGYCTTCGCCGAATCTCCGTAATTSAYTCMAAWGSMKGSKKKAWYNGCCGAATATGCCTCCAGCGAGCCRTCATTAACCCGTGCCTCCATGATGGCTATTCCAGACAGGTATTTAAACCCAACACCTCCGTATATGCTAATGTCGTCATTGGACATTATTYTTCGYCCGTAGCTAAAGTTGTATTCCCGATACCACGACAATGACAATCTCGAATCTCCCATTATATCAGAAAATAGTTKTGCTGCAATGCTGTAGCCTTTCTGGATTAGCGCRGCGGTRTCCTGAGGCAGATTGGTYGAATTCAAAATAGTGTCACCAGTGGTCAGGATCAGGTGKGTAAAGTAGTCRGCATTGTACCCCAGGAAGAGAATTTCCGATAATTCTTCACTAAACTCCGAATACCATTGAAAGCGCTCCCTAACGCYAAATGCAAATCCCCCAACGTCCYCCCCGGGCTGAACAGCAATGGCCAACCATGAAAGATCAATRTTGGCGGTAAAACCGGCTTCTGTAAATTCTTKTGCCGCCWGTATCTTTTCATCATTGGTRAACTTTGTATTGCCTTTCTTAAAACTTGCCGCCAGATCTGATTTTGCCAAGGCMTCTGAATACACTGAATAACCACCTTCCAGCAGACTGAAGGATATCATCTTGTCATTCCTRCCCTCCCAACCCAGGTTCGCAGGGTTGATCCCTATCGCCTGGTARTCCGTAACAAATGTAGTAGCCGCTCCTGCCCTTCCGGTGGCCGTAAAAGCACTCATTTCAGACTGGGCGAAAGATGTGTGACCAATCAACAAGACCAGCGCAARGACTATATATCGTTTCATCTAAAAGGAATAAATTGAATAACTTTGTTATCTGGTTGACCGGCCTGTKYGRGCAGGTTAYATTCTTCTAAAGTATGAAGAAATATTTAATTCTATTTATCGTGTCCCTGTTCATGGCGTGTGCTGAGGAGCCCATCGAAGTCATCCCCATTGACGTATTCTCCATTGAGAAAATGACCGCTGTCATGGTGGACATTCAGCTTATTGAAGGAGGTATTGTGATTAGAAAGTACAACAAGACACAACGCCAGGGAGAGATTGTCGAATATTACAAGGCCCTGTTTGAAAARCACCAGATTARCCRGRAGGAGTTYGATTACAGCTTMAAGTACTACACCGACCACCCCGAAAAACTGGAGGAAGTGTATGAAAAGATGCTGGAGAAGCTAAGCGAACTTGAGGCGGAAGTGGGTAATGAAAAGGTGGACACATCCGCTACCGGGAAGTAAGTCAATTATTTATTCTGRCTTAAGAATATTTTGGCTGTATCTGATATAGATTGAGCTATAGGGATSAGKTCCATTCCCAAAGCACCCYTTARTTTYTCRAYYGAATAATACTGTTTGTTCAAAGATTCTCGTGCGATCTCTTTGGAGATTGYRGGCTTTGACCCGAACAGCATGCATTTCATYTTATCCAGTCGCCAAAAAAGCTCCGAATAAAACGGAGTAACCTCAAATGTCGGTTTGGGTTTRCCCAGTTCTTCCGCKATCATATCAAAAACSGTTTTAAAGGCAAGGTTCTCAGAGCTAACAATATACCGCTCAGCGGAAATATCACTTTTCATTAACCGGATCATTGCCTCVGTTACATCCCTCACATCTACAAAACCATTTACACCCGCGGTAAAAAACTTCAATCCCCGCCACACATTCAGGAACATCCTCGCACTGCTCCTTCTCCAATTGCCCGGTCCCATAATGATCGTTGGGTTGACAATAACTGCATYCAGMCCCTCTTCTATSCCMCGCCAGATCTCTTTCTCAGAATTGTACTTGCTGATAGAATAATTGGTTTTGCCCTCYGAAGTTTTCCATTTAGTCCCTTCCGTAACTTCGCTTCCAKCTTCCGGTTTGCCTATGGATGCCACAGAACTCGCGAAGCACAGCTTCTTTACATTGCGTTCCAGGCAAGCATTGACCAGGTTTGCSGTTCCCTCCACATTGATCTTCATCATCCTATCCCGCGCTTTAGGGCTAAATGAAACCATCGCCGCACAATGATAGACCTCATCGCCTTCATGCAATCCATCCAAAAGAGATGTAACATCCATTACGTCGCCWACATGCCATTTGACTTTCTCAAACATYGCCAGCCCCTGYTCCTTTTCATAATGATTGAAAACTCCCTCAACCACGGACAAGTCACTGGTACTGCGCTTCAAGGCTACTACCTCCTCACCTTTTCTTGATAAATCATAGATGAGCCTGGCGCCAAGTAATCCCGTTCCCCCAGTTACAAAAACCATCTTTCTTAAATTGCAATTATCAAATTCCAAATAACAAAGAAAAAGTAACAGCTGCAAGTTAAGAACAGACTAAAGTTTGGAATTTGTATTTTGAGTTTTGGTGTTTTGCTTAAACCGTCTTCCAATTCAGAATAGCAYGCAAATGTCCACGGTGTTCTTCTGTCTAATTATCTCCACAATATATATCTTTGACCAACATTATATTCTATGAGTTTTGTTGAGGAATTGAGATGGCGAGGTATGATTCATGACATCATGCCTGAAACTGAGGAGCATTTTGCCAAAGGCRTTACSCCGGGATATATTGGATTTGATCCTACCGCSTCGTCACTGACAGTTGGMAATCTCGTAACTGTGATGCTACTTGTTCACTTCCAAAGGGCAGGTCATAAACCGATTGCACTGGTTGGTGGAGCAACCGGAATGATCGGAGATCCTTCCGGGAAAGATGAAGAACGCCAGCTACTTGATCTCRACACCCTCCGTCATAACGAAGCCTGTACCAGGAAACAGCTCGAGAAATTTCTTGACTTTGATTGTGGAGAGAATTCTGCRGTTCTGGTAAACAACTTTGACTTTTACAAGGATATGGAGTTGTTTGACTTCTTYAGAGATATCGGAAAACACTTAACCGTGAGTTATATGATCGCCAAGGATTCGGTAAAAAGCCGGCTTGAAGGAGGGATGTCATTCACAGAATTCTCCTATCAATTGTTCCAGGGCTATGATTTCCTGTGGCTCTATGAAAATATGGGCTGTACTTTTCAAATGGGTGGATCRGATCAATGGGGTAACATAACATCGGGAACTGAGTTRGTAAGAAGAAAGGTCGGCGGAAAGGCCTATGCTTTAACCTGCCCTCTCTTAACAAARAGTGACGGCAGTAAATTTGGGAAGTCSGAAAAGGGAAACATCTGGCTGGACCCGGAACGAACTTCCCCMTATAAATTCTACCAGTTTTGGCTGAACAGCGCTGATGACGATGCGTCAAAATATATCAGGATTTTCTCTACGAAATCCAGAGAGCAGATAGAAACTATTGAGAAAAAACACMAGGAGGCYCCRCACGARAGATTGCTCCAGAAAGAGTTGGCTGAAGAAATTACCGTGAGGGTRCACTCAGAAGCTGATTATAACACCGCTGTACAAGCATCAGAAATTCTTTTTGGCAAGGGGACAACTGAGTCTCTAAAGAATCTGGACGAGAAGAGCATMGTCGACATCTTTGACGGTGTTCCCAAGACTACCGTAGCAAAAACTGAAATTGGGRAGGGAATTCCGATCATCGAACTCCTGGTCGCTAAATTGGGGGCATTRCCGTCGAATGGAGAGGCRAAGAAGATGCTTCARGGCGGTGGAATCTCCGTTAATAAATCCAAAGTYGAGAACGACCGAATAGTTGGATCTGACGATCTGCTGGACGGCAAGTACATCCTGGTACARAAGGGAAAAAAGAATTACCACCTGGTGATTGTTGAATRACAAGAAGCTCMGTGCTTTTTGWTGGGAGCAAAAGAATGCTTTAACCTGTCTTAGCCCRCTCACACTGCCAAATTCCAMCAWAYTTWCAGTACAACTATTGTATATACAAMTATTGTACTGACAATATTATCCACCCATTACAAGCAAATTACAACCGCGGATATCACTCCGATCAAAACGCCCCAGCAATTCAAACGARCCATCCRCATTCACCYTTCCCAAATCCTGAGTAGCTATAAAAGCACAAGAATCYACATTCGCAAGGTCAATGATGTTTAGCCCTCCCGAATAMCCGGTTCCCATACAGTTGAATGGGTCATTCACATCCCTGACATTAACYCCCATCCACGGTGGACAATGAAAATGCCCCKCACCCTTWGAATACGCCTGTGACAGCAATTCTGTCATTCCATACTCTGAGTGGATCACCSTCAMTCCAAGTTTATTCTTTAGAATGTTATGTAATTCCTCTTTGACCATCTCCCTCCTATTTCCCTTCATCCCCCCYGTTTCCATAACAATGACSTCGGTCAAATCCGGCAAATCATCCCTATCGGCAAAATCAAGCAAGGCATAGGATACACCCAACAGCATTACCTTCTTACCACTGCCAATGGCCGACCCCAAAGCATCAGTCAAATCATTTTCCCGATCCAGATAATAACCACTCAAGGCATTGTCTGTCATTTTAACCAACTCATCGGTCATATAAATCAAGGATGAATTGCTTTTACCCAGGTAATTCGGCAATAAACACAACAATATATACGCACAAGGGTCCCCGTAAGCATGTTTAAACCCCTCAATGAATGACCGTTTATAAACVGAGCTACTTCGAACCTGGTGCACACTTACMGTCKCMCCTGTAGTGCCGCTGCTGTGAAAAACCAATTCCGCGGTCCACTTTCCCGTAATCACATCTTGTGATTTAAACAATTCTATAGGCAAATAAGGAATGTCCTCCACCGTCATTACCTTCCTGGGTTCGATTCGCAAAAGATCCAGATAAGACTTATATACCAAATTCTCCCTTGCCTGATGGTGAAAGAGCTTCAACGMCAGATCGTTGAATTYTGCACCCTTCCGGATGCTAAATATTCTTTCTATAAATTTGTTGTGATCCATGAATAAGAAATATCACTTATCGACGTTCATTAAMAAGGCAAGCTTAATGGTAATGGATTACCAAACAAAACTAAAGATTAAATATCCGCTAATTTGGATCTTCTGTGCGGGGGCTATGCTCTCGTCATGTTTACAGGGTACGCAATATCCAGATGAACCTGAGATAGAGTTTATCTCTGCTACGTTCACGGATTCCATCGATCAGTTGCAGAACAATTCCTACCTGGGTCTCATCACCTTCGGATTCACCGACGGAGATGGTGATATTGGTGTTGTACAGAATGACACGACCAAGAATATGTTCGTAATTGAATATGGTATCCTGAACGGTGAGCGCCAAACGCCAAAGGACCTATCRTACACCATTCCATTTGTGACACCGGATGGACAAAACAAAAACCTGAAGGGAGAAATTGACCTCGATATAACGATTCTCAATACGGCACAAAATCCCTATCCGTACGATTCTGTATTGTATGAGATATACATCGTCGATCGCAATAACAATCAGAGCAATCTTATCATTACGCCAATTGTTAAGCTTTAGGAATTACTTGATTCCAACAATAGCCTCATTTACATTGAAAATATGGTCACCAAGCTTCTCGCAAGAGGAGAAGAGATCATTGTAAAACATGCCGCTTTCAAAGCTGTACTCAGCTTTGGCAATACTTTGCAGGTGAGCCGTRCGCAGCGAGTCCCTCATATTGTTGATCTCTACCTCMARCAAATCRGCGGTACGAATATTCACCTGGTCATAATCACCACTTAAGTTCAMGAGCATGGTGTCAATKGCATCCTGCACCGTATTAAACATHCTTTTCATATTCTCACGTTGACTATCGTTGAACTCTGCATTCTGTTCTCGCTTGCGCTCAATACTCTTTGATATCTGGTAGCAGATGTCCCCAATCCGTTCNAGGTCATTCACAATGCTCAACATCCCTCTCACCCTCATCGCCAGGTGCTCACTTAATTCTCCCTGAGACACCTTGGAAAGATAGTCGGCAATTTCAATTTCCATCTTATCCGTTATATCCTCATACTTTGCAATTCGGCGCAATTGCTCAGGAAATACCTTCGCGTCTTTGAGTTCAAGGAGCTCCGACGTGAACCCATACATCTTCTTGGCTATCCCMCCGAACTTGGCTATCTCCTTCTTGGCCTCCACAATRGAGAGTTCCGGGGTAGCRAGGATTCCAGTACCAATGTATTCCAACTTGGTTTCTTCATCAACATCSCCTCTGGAMGGAACCATCTTCACAGCAATTTTTACAATAATTGGCACAAAACCGATCAGCAAAAGCACATTGATAATATTGAAACWGGTATGGAACAATGACAATGCAATTGGAATCGATTCATATTGATCAGGATCHAASGGAGAAACYCCACTRGAASTCATCATAAAAGAATCTACGGCGCCCAGRAAAAACCTAAAAACTRCAACCATCCASACYACGCCAAACACATTGAAAACGAAGTGTGCCCTGGCYGCCCTTTTTGCATGCACATTACCGATTAGCGCAGCCAGGTTAGCCGTAATTGTAGTSCCTATATTCTCTCCCAGCACCATCGCYGCKGCYARCTCAAAGGGTATCCAGCCCTGGTTGCACATCACAAGAGTAAGCGCCATAGCTGCACTTGAGGACTGAACCACMAGAGTCARYAAMGTYCCCACYCCAAYRAAGATGAGCGTAGAMAYCACTCCCATATTCGCATATTCYGCCAGGAATTCCAGMACCTCGGGGTTGCTCCTTAAATCSGGAACCGMATGTTTCAGCGCGTCCAGGCCCATAAACARCAATGCGAACCCTATGATCACCTCCGCCCAGGACTTCCAATTACCCTTRCTTATGAAGAGCAAAGGAAAACCAATCGCTATTATCGGCAAAGCAATAGAAGCGATCTGGACTTTAAACCCAAATATGGAAATTAACCARGCCGTAATTGTAGTTCCAATATTGGCGCCCATGATYACACTCACKGACTCTACCAACGTAAGCAATCCKGCATTTACAAAGCTCACCACCATAACYGTGGTGGCCGAAGARGATTGCAACAGGCTGGTRATCAAAAACCCGGTCATCACACCAAATACCCGGTTAGAAGCCATAACGCTGAGGATTCCCCTCATCTTGCTTCCCGCAACCTTTTGAATTCCCTCACTCATCACCTTCATCCCGTAGATGAAGAAGCCGAGGGCTCCAACCAACTCAAGGAATTCCATTACTGAAAACATATTCCGGATATTAGATTTCGTAGACGAAAATACACAACCACATTCAAATTGAGCCAACTGATCGGCAACGTTTTCTGGAAAATTTATTAACATGAGTTATTCACVTATATAATAATGGCATCTTTGTTVAAADTTTAWTNGGGGATAAMGTGAAATATCTGATAATTGCYCTCCTCTTCATTTTGACTTTGCCTCCCAGGCASAGCTGTGCKCARTTGAGCATTCAGGACAAATACGGAAAGGGAATTGGCTTCATGGCTGAGGATTCCTCCTATAAAGTAAAGCTCAATGTCAGGGTRCAAAATCGCTATGATGGATTTTTAGTACTSACTGATGATACATCTTATACCGRCAGCAAATACAGYGAYAAGATGTCGGTAAGAAGGTCAAGAATCAAATTTGAYGGCTACGTTTGGAACCCAAATTTGACCTACAAAATGGAATTTGACATGGTCAACRSYCAGGTTTTRGAYGCCGTYRTAAAATGGAATTTCKCCGGAAACTTTTCACTATGGGCCGGRCAAACCAAATTACCRGGRAACAGRGAAMGGRTCATTTCTTCTCAGAAAYTRCAATTYGTYGACMGRTCCHTGCTGAATKCAGAATACAATATTGACAGGGACAAAGGACTGCARYTGAGACACCATTTCAAGGTTGGAAAGATGGTCTTTCGCGAGATATCTTCTGTTTCAATTGGCGAAGGAAAGAACTACACCGCCACAAATCCGAATTCCGGATATGACTGGACCCAGAGAATTGAATTCCTGCCGTTCGGAGGGTTTGACGGTAAAGGGGATTATTTTGGTGGTGACCTGAAAAGGGAGGAGACGATGAAAGTTGCTATTGGTGCGACCTATGACTAYAACGACAATGCTATAAGAGAAAAAGGACAACGTGGAAATGAGCTATCTRTAATGCGTGACATTACGACCATTTTTGCAGATCTSATGATAAAGYACCAGGGACTTTCTRTAATGGCTGAATATGCGGATAAAAGCACAATCGGATCCSCGACCTTTTTGGATACAACTACGACCACCTTTGAATCATATCGAACYGGTACCGGCRTGAATATTCAGATCGGTTACYTGCTYAAGAGTGACTGGGAGTTCGCMGCCCGGTATDCACAAATTACCCCGGARGATGGCACAGGCAATGCCAACACATCCGCCTAYACCTTCGSCCTGTCCAGGTATATTGTGGGCCATACTTTRAAATTCCAAAGCGACGTATCATTGGTGCAAAYGGAAGGGGCTGATGATCAAATGCAGTTTCGCCTTCAATTTGAGCTAGGCTTATAGAATGCTGGTTCCAGATTTTCGCACAGAAAATCCGGCTCAGATATAATTACTAGCTTTATCACAACCTAAATCTGAAGAAAATGAAGAAGTCATTGTTAATCATCGTGTTATSVACKATAGTTTCCGGATTTTCTATTTACGCTCAAGCTCAGATCGAACAATGTGGCACCATGAAATTGCTCAAAGAGCATATCGCAGCGGATCCAGGTCTCAAAGCACGRCTACAGCAAACGGAAGCCAATGCCAAAGCATGGGCGAGCTCAAATGCAAAGGCAGCTTCAGTAGTCGTTYGGATTCCTACCGTCGTTCACGTGATACACAACCTCACTGTACCGGCCCAAAATATCCCGGATTCTGTTATCTATTCGCAGATAGAGGTACTCAATGAAGACTTCCGTAGAATGAATGCTGATGCTGTGAATACACGGCCGATTTTTGATTCAATCGCCGCGGATGTTGAGGTGGAATTTTGCCTGGCATCCGTCGACGCKGCYGGAAATGCTACYACGGGTATCAATCGTGTRGCCTCCACTGAAACCGGTTTYGAAGTCTTTGGAGCGGGTATRAATGAYATGAAATATACCGCTAMCGGTGGTGCCGATGCCTGGCCACSTGATCAATATYTGAATATCTGGGTATGCAATATGACCATATTTGGAACCCCTGGTGCGATTCTGGGTTTTGCCCAATTTCCGGGAGATGATCCGGCCACTGATGGTGTSGCCATTCAATTCACCTTCATGGGGAGAACAAATGATCCGGTRCAATCYGACTCRRGCCTGGGACGTACMGTAACCCATGARGTTGGRCAYTGGYTGGGGCTAAGGCATRTTTGGGCTGATGATCAGGACTTCTTTGGAAACGGCACCTGYGACTCATCGGATTTTGTGGATGAYACCCCRAATCAGGAAGGRGCCTCTRCTTACGACTGYAATATGGTYATCAACTCCTGTTCAGTGGAGACRCCCTATTGGGGAACYACTGACCCRCCTGATATGGTAGAGAACTTTATGGAYTATTCATCAGATTCCTGYTCCAATATGTTCTCTATGGGKCAAAAAGYGAGAATGTTGTCCTTYCTGAATACAGATCGGGTYAGCTTACTGACCTCCCCTGGATGCGGCGCCCTTTCAACGGTATCAACCCCGACATGTGCTGGATCTTGYACYGGRCAGRCTTCGGTTACGGTCAATACGGGAACGCCACCATTCACTTATCTTTGGGATGATCCAGCCTTGCAAACAAACAGCACGGCTACAGGATTGTGCGCTGGAACGTATACAGTTTCAATTGTAGATGCAGCTGCAACAAGCACTTCTGTTTCAGTAATTGTTGGCTCTCTCAGCATTCTGGGCGTATCATTGAGTAGTACAGATGCAAGTTGTGACACCTGTACCGATGGTTCGGTTACTGCAACTACATCTGGTGGCTTGGCGCCTTACACCTATACATGGACAGACAGTAGCGGGGCAACGGTTGATCCATCCCTGGGTTTGAGTATTGGCTCATACAACGTTTTAATTTCTGATGGCTGCGGCCAGCAAATAGGTTWCACATTTACAATTGCTGTMGAGGTTACACCAGGGCAAACATCTACATCCTCAGCCCCGGCATGTCCGGCGACCTGTTTGGGCCAGGCTTCAGTAACCGTTAATACGGGAACCCCGCCTTTCACTTATCTCTGGTCTGATCCAGGCGCACAAACTAATAGTACAGCTATCGGATTGTGCCCTGGATCTTACACAATTGTAGTAATTGATGCTGCTGCCAATATTATGAACGATACAGTTGCCGTTGCTGAAGTYGATTTRCTTATGGCTACGCTGAACTCTTCAGACGCCAGCTGTGATAGTTGTAGTGATGGCACTGTTAACGCAGTTACATCWGGTGGTATTTCGCCATACACCTATGCCTGGACCGATAGTAGYGGATCATCTATTGACSCAACSATTRSTGTGGGTACTGGTTCTTATACGGTGATGATATCTGACGGTTGTGGCCAGCAAGTGATTGATTCTATAAATGTAGGTGTGGCAGTCTCTGTGTCGTCTCAAGTATCATCAAGAGGCCTACGATGGTACCCGAACCCCTCTTTTGGTAAGCTTACCGTGGTTCCAGATCCAATTTATACAAGGGTCAGCTTGCAAATATTTAATGGATTGGGTCAGCTGGTCCGCGAATGGAATATCGACGGAGAAATGAACCTGGATATTTCAGATTTGGAGGCCGGTGCCTACATCGTGAGAGCCATTACTGAGAAATCCAGTACCACCAGAAAGCTTCTTTTAATCCAATAGCACCATTTGTATGGGGAGTATAACACGGCGTCACCTCCTGGGACTTGCCCTGCTGACGGGAATGCTGCTGGCATTGGGATGGCCGGCGATTGGGRATTTTAGTCCCGTCCTCTTTCTGGCTTTTATACCCTTGCTTTTTGCTGAACATCACATAAGCTCAGCAAACCGATCAATTTTCGGATACKCYCTCCTTGCCTTCATCACTTTCAACRTATTRACMACSTGGTGGGTYTYTTCAGTTTCTGAAGRCTGGGCCACCARRWTWTTTGTMGTMACYGCMGCSRTAATGGTCAATTCACTAATGATGACCYTGGTGTTYTCACTGTTTCACTATACAAAAAAGCATTTGGGCGCACGKAGAGGATACATTGCACTGATTGTCCTKTGGCTCGCATTCGAATACTTTCATCTCAATTGGGAATTGACCTGGCCCTGGCTTTCGCTAGGCAATGGATTTGCCAATCARGTGWCGTGGATTCAGTGGTATGAATATACCGGAACATTTGGSGGCTCATTTTGGATACTTCTGATCAATSTGCTAATATTTACCATACTCAAACGCTCCATGTTTGAGGGCGCTGTATTCAAGGACAATAAGTTTGCGTTGMTCCTTGTGGCGGTGTTACTGATTGCGCCTATTGTTATTTCCAAATTGATGTACACGAACTATGTTGAGGAGGAAAGACCGGTTGAAATCGYTATTCTGCAACCAAATGTAGATCCATACAATGAAAAGTATGCAACGACCGGAGAGGARCAACTCCTCAAAATGCTCAGTCTGCTTGACAAGAGTATAGATGGGGAAGTCGACTATATCGTTGCACCRGAGACGGCCCTTAGTGGAAACATACAAGAGAATGCTCTTGAGGAATCCAATCCGRTCAGGATCATMACTGAATTTGCAAATCAGCATCCCAGAACRGCATTTGTATCYGGRATGTCATCSTGGAAACTTCTMAGYGGTGATCAGTTGACCAGTACGGCGAGGCCAATYCSCAATAGCAACGYATATTACGATGCGTTCAACGCTGCCATTCARATCAGCTCAGAAACAKATCCTCAAATCTATCACAAATCRAAACTCGTTCAAGGGGTRGAAAAGATGCCCTTTGCGGCCTTACTGAAGCCACTTGAGAACTTCGCATTGGATATGGGTGGTACTACAGGRAGCCTCGGGAGCCAGGAAGAAGCAAGTGTCTTCACATCGGCGAAAACAAATCTGAAGATTGCACCGGTTATTTGCTACGAATCAATTTATGGAGAATATGTTGCGAGCTAKSTWYTAMARSKWSYNCAACTTGATCTTTATYATGACCAACGACGGCTGGTGGGAGGATACTCCCGGATATAAGCAACACCTCGCATACGCCCGCTTAAGAGCTATTGAGAACAGAAGATCAATTGCGAGATCTGCCAATACCGGAATATCTTGCTTTATCAATCAGAGGGGCGATATCCTGAACACAACGGAATGGTGGCAGGAAGCGGTAATCAAAGGAACGCTTAATGCCAACGACAAACTCACTGTRTACACCAGAGCTGGAAACTATTTGGCGCGAATTGCCTCCTTTCTCGCAGTCGGACTATTGGTATTTGCCTTTGTCAATTCAAAGCGTTCAAAAGCCTCGTCCAATCTGTAAATACACACTATTTATTTGTAATATTGGATTGACCATTATGGTTATTTTATCATGGACAATTTTGATGTTGTAGTAATTGGTTCCGGACCTGGCGGCTACGTCGCTGCGATACGATGTGCTCAGCTTGGCATGAAGACGGCTATCGTTGAACGATACAAGACCYTGGGTGGCACCTGCCTGAATGTAGGCTGCATTCCTTCGAAAGCCTTGCTTGATTCATCAGAGCACTTTCACAATGCACAATCAAAATTCAAAGAGCATGGCATCAATCTCAAAGATCTGAAAGTTGACTTGAAACAAATGATCAGGCGGAARGACGAGGTCGTAGATCATACMTCTGGCGGAATYGGATTTTTGATGAAGAAGAATAAGATTGAGGTCATTCARGGMCATGCYACGTTCAAGGACAAAGAYACYATAGAGGTAAGACYAGAGAAAGGCAAGACAATTACTRTTAAGACGGCTAAAACAATTATTGCTACCGGATCCAAACCTTCCAGTTTACCGGGAATAGAAATTGACAAGAAAAGGATCATCTCCTCAACGGAAGCCCTGAATCTTAAGGAAATTCCCAGACACCTTATCCTGATTGGAGGAGGCGTAATCGGCCTGGAATTGGGATCGGTGTTCGGCCGCATGGGAACAAAGGTCACGGTTCTGGAGTACATGGACTCCATCATTCCAACAATGGACAAATCCCTYGGGAAGGAGCTTATCAGATCGCTTAAACCRCTTGGRTTTGAATTTCTTTTGAGCCATAAAGTTACYGGRGCAACGGTAAAAGGGAAAGGGGTTACAGTTACGGCAGAAAGCSGTAAAGGCAAGAAGGTGGATGTCAAAGGAGATTACTGTCTTATGGCTGTGGGAAGAAGACCCTAYACSGAYAARCTSGGYCTKRACAAMGCSGGTGTYAAGCTYGATGARGSWGGAAGGATTGAGGTAAACGAGCACCTGGAAACCAGCGTTAAAGGAATCTTTGCCATAGGGGATGTGATAAAAGGYGCTATGCTTGCGCACAAAGCAGAGGAGGAGGGCATTTTAGTTGCTGAAATCCTGGCAGGACAAAAACCCCATATCAATTATCGTTTGATCCCAGGGGTTGTTTATACCTGGCCTGAAGTTGCAGGAGTAGGTTATACTGAAGCGGAATTAAAAGCAGAGGGAAGAGAATTCAGATCAGGAAGCTTCCCCTTCAAAGCCAGTGGACGTGCGCGTGCCAGTATGGATCTGGAAGGCTTTGTCAAGGTGCATGTTGATGCGGAAACCGATGAAATACTTGGCGTGCATATGATCGGACCTCGTGCAGCTGACATGATTGCGGAAGCRGTTGTGGCGATGGAGTACCGTGCATCTGCTGAAGACATTGCCCGAATGAGCCATGCCCATCCCACCTTCACCGAAGCGATGAAAGAGGCCTGTCTSGATGCYACCGGAAAAAGGGCATTACATATCTGATCTTTTTTACCACTAAGACACGCAGGACACTAAGACTCACTAAGGGATATGGTTACGCAGAAACTTGTAAATGATATTGCTTACAGTGTAGTGGGTTGCGCTATTGAAGTGCATAAACATTTGGGCCCAGGGTTGCTGGAATCTGTATATGAAACTTGTCTGATTGAAGAACTGCGTGAATCTGGCCTCGCTGTTAAATCGCAAATAGTTGTTCCAATCAAATACAAGGAGAAAGATCTTGGAGGATCGTTAAAGTTGGATCTCCTGATAAATGATCTTGTTATAATTGAGTTGAAAGCTGTTGAGGCAATGTTGCCGGTTTATTCAGCCCAACTCTTATCTTACTTGAAGTTAACCGGAAAACCCAAGGGGCTGCTCATTAATTTTCATTGCGAGAACATCACCAACCAGCTAATTCCCTTAGTAACTGATACCTTTGCCCATCTTCCTAAAACCTAAGTGCACCTTAGTGATCTTAGTGTCTTAGTGGTGAAAGAGACCATATGAAAACAGGAGTCTTATTAATCAATCTAGGTACACCTAACAGCCCATCTACCAGAGATGTAAGGCGGTATCTGACCGAGTTCTTAAACGACCCTTATGTGATTGACCTTCCCTGGCTCAAGCGGCTGCTTCTTGTAAATCTGATTATCGTTCCATTTAGAGCCCCAAAATCCGCTAAGCTGTACCAGGAAATCTGGACTGATGATGGTTCTCCCCTTCTCATACATGGAAAAGCACTTAAAGAAAAACTGCAGGAGGCACTGGGGGATCAATTTTCAGTAAAGCTGGCCATGCGTTACCAAAATCCGGCCATTCGCGCTGTCCTTCAGGACATGAGTAAAGAGAATTTGGACCACATCATCGCATTACCGCTATACCCTCAATATGCCAGCTCTTCAACDGGMTCGACCATCGCAAAGGTGCAGCAGGTAGCTGAGAAAATCCCCACTTTVCCATCCATTGGTTTTGTCAAACATTTCTAYGAGCATCCAACCTTTATTARGGCTTGGGTTGAGCAATTTTCRAAACACGATATTTCCGCCYATGATCATGTGATCTTCAGTTTTCATGGACTTCCGGAAAGACACCTCCGCAAGGAACATCCATCAGGAGACTGCACCTCCCATAATTGTCGCCTGGAGGTAAATGAAGAAAACAAGACCTGTTAYCGGGCCCATTGYTACGCAACRGTCAGRGCCATCCTGAAGCACCTGTCAATACCGGAAGGTGATTACACTGTTGCTTTTCAGTCGMGATTGGGAAAGGACCCATGGATTCAACCGTTTTCGGATGAAGTAGTCATAAACAAAGCGAAGGAAGGGGCCAGGAAATTGCTCATTGCCTCCCCTGCTTTTGTWGCTGACTGCCTSGAAACRCTKTATGAAATTGAGGTAGAGTATGACGAGCTTTTCAAGGAACATGGAGGGGAGAAAGTAGAACTGGTGAAAAGCTTAAATGTCAACGAGACATGGATTTCCGCCCTTAAGGAGCTGGTYGTCAACCGCTAATGCTSTCTAGGATATCGCACGAAAAGAATAACCYAAAGAAGAAAAGTGTTCCAATACCCTGGGCAGYACRTAATRCARTTTYTTYAGMGCCTTTTCGCTGTCATGGAACACCACTACAGAMCCTGCCCTCGCATTATYRATCACATTCGCCAGGCATTTCTCATTGGATAGCTTCTGATCAAAGTCTCCACTTAGAACATCCCACATAACAATTTTATAGTCCTCCTTGATTCTTTTGTAATGTGACTTTCGCAGTTTCCCGTAGGGAGGCCTGAACAACGTTGCAGGAAAGACAGTCGAGCAAGTTTTTACATCGGCCAAATAGGCTTCCCGTCTTGTCTTCCAACCGTTCTTATGGCTATAMGTATGGTTTCCWACCRYRTGGTTCTCTTTCAGCAATAAATCATAGACCTCCCGGTATTTTTCAACGTTTCCCCCTACGCAAAAAAAGGTCGCTTTGGCTTCATAATCCTTAAGCAGGTTCAGKACCCAAGGTGTAATAACCGGATTGGGGCCATCATCAAATGTCAARTASATGKHCYTRCCCTTACCGGGAATWTCCCAAATRACATCCYTGARAAGACGCTTTAATAATTTAGGTGGTCGWACCGAGTACATAGGTCAATGATAAACATTAATTAYRCAATCAGGGTSCAARYCAAGCCRCTTATMYAAWNATAATTTACRRYGYRRWYCWTTTCATTTARCAAACCCWKKKGRGAMCMKGGGATATGTTGTKSRGCRKGTTCTYYNGTTCYNCGCTTCCCMCYCCCNACTTTTACAATTATATTTCTGATCCGGCATCTATARTAAGTCCAATAATCGTAATTTCGACGACACTTTATCAGGAAATGTTGCGAACAAATACATGTGGTGAATTGCGTAAAACCGCGGTSGAAAATTCAGTTACACTCAGTGGCTGGGTACAGAAGTCACGGGACCTGGGGGGTATGACGTTCATCGACTTGCGTGACCGTTACGGTATCACTCAGYTGGTTTTTAACATGGATGTGGACAGCGGACTTTGTGAAGAAGCRCGGARGCTTGGTCGGGAGTTTGTCATATCYATCACAGGCAAAGTAGTYGAGAGGAGCAACAAAAATCCCGACTTRCCMACCGGGGATGTGGAGGTAACSGTTGAATCCATGACRATTCTTAACARGTCAAACACCCCTCCATTTACCATTGAGGATGAAACAGACGGAGGAGAGGATCTTCGAATGAAGTATCGGTATTTGGATTTACGACGGGGACCAATGAAGCGAARTATTGAGCTTCGGCACAAGGTTCTTCAGGAGACAAGAAAATACCTTGATGGCCAGGGATTCCTGGAGATTGAGACCCCGGTTTTGATTAAATCCACTCCYGAAGGAGCGCGGGATTTCGTAGTGCCATCGCGCATGAAYCCCACACAGTTTTACGCACTGCCGCAGTCACCTCAAACCTTTAAGCAGCTRTTGATGGTTGGAGGATTTGACAAGTATTTCCAGATTGTKCGCTGCTTTAGAGACGAAGATCTGAGAGCGGATCGMCAACCGGAGTTCACACAAATTGATTGTGAGATGGCATTYGTGGAAAGGGAAGATRTCCTGGYCACATTYGAAGGRTTGGTAAAACATATTYTCAAAGAAATTAARGGRTCKGATCTGCCGGATTTYCCCATAATAACRTATGCGGACGCCATGGCAAAATATGGTTCCGACAAACCYGACACCAGGTTTGAAATGACTTTTGTGGAGCTGAACAATGTGGCYCAAGGTAAAGGATTCAACGTATTTGATGATGCTGAACTTGTTGTGGGAATTTGYGCMAGGGGAAGTGCTGAATATTCCCGCAAGCAGCTCGACGCAYTAACGGATTATGTAAGGCGACCGCAAATCGGAGCAAARGGCCTTGTCTATTTGAAATACAATGAAGATGGTACAACAAAATCATCGGTAGATAAATTYTACGATGARGCAGCACGGATGGAAATATGCCAGGYCATGGATGCCAARYCWGGTGACTTGATTTTAATCTTATCYGGTGATCTTGCTCATACCCAAAAAGCMATGAGCGAACTTCGCCTGGAAATGGGCAGCCAATTGGGTTTRCGGGATAACAGCTCTTTYTCACCCTTGTGGGTTGTGGACTTCCCGCTGCTTGAATGGGACGAAGAAAGYAAGCGATTTCATGCCATGCACCATCCCTTCACTTCACCAAAYCCGGAGGATGCCGATARATTGCAATCAGATCCCGGAAGCGTAAATGCCAATGCTTATGACATGGTCATCAACGGTGTGGAATTAGGAGGTGGGTCCATCAGGATCCATCAAAGAAARATGCAGGAACAAATGTTTGACGCCYTRGGCTTCACAAAAGAGGARGCAGAAGCACAATTTGGTTTTCTTYTGGGTGCCTTTGAATACGGTGCCCCCCCCCACGGTGGTATTGCTTTCGGSTTTGACCGACTCGTTGCCCTCATAGGAGGGAGCGAAACCATTCGCGATTATATAGCCTTCCCTAAAAACAATGCCGGAAGAGATGTGATGTTGGATGCACCTTCAGAAATCTCAAGAGAGCAACTGGACGAGCTGCACYTARACAYCAGKAMGCCCTCCTAGANNTNNTTAMCTACAARGTACCTCGACTCTCTTGCTCCCTTTCAATGGCTTCAAAAAGCGCCTGGAAGTTTCCCTTTCCAAAAGACTTYGCACCTTTTCTTTGTATGATCTCAAAAAAGAGAGTTGGRCGATCYTCAATGGGTTTTGTAAACAACTGTAAGAGATACCCCTCATCATCACGATCRATCAGAATRCCCAACTTTTTTAATGGTTCCAACTCCTCATCAATTTCACCTACCCTATCCAGAACGGTATCATAATAGCTCTCCGGAACATATAGGAACTCCACGCCTCTCTCATTCAATTTCGTGATCGTTTCAATTATGTTGTCAGTTGCAATCGCCACATGCTGCACCCCTGCSCCCTTATAAAAGTCTATGTATTCTTCAATYTGGGACTTTCTCTTACCTTCYGCAGGTTCGTTGATAGGGAATTTGATCCGCCCGTTGCCGTTGCTCATCACTTTGCTCATCAAGGCCGTGTATTCTGTAGAAATATCCTTGTCGTCAAAGGAAATTAGCTGTGCAAAGCCCATTACCTTAGCATAAAAYTCYACCCAATCGTTCATTTCTCCCCAACCTACATTGCCAACCATATGATCRATGAACTTGAGCCCYACAGGTTCGGGATTGTAATTTGATTTCCATTCAACAAAKCCGGGCATGAAGAKTCCTTTGTAATTTTTCCTCTCCACAAAGATGTGKACYGTTTCTCCATAAGTATGAATGCCRGACAACCTKACCTCTCCATTCTCATCACTTATRGTCTTGGGTTCCATATACGATTTAGCTCCCCTGGTGRTGGTCTCTTCATAAGACYTGTAGGCGTCATCTACCCATAGAGCGATCACCTTAACACCATCTCCATGATCATTCAAATGCTTGTTAATCTCACCTCCGGGTCCAAGCGGAGTAGTCAATACCAGTCTGATTTTATCCTGYGCCAGCACATAGGAAACCCTGTCAGTCACTCCGGTTTCCAAKCCGGAATATGCCAATGATTGAAATCCAAACGCTGTCTTATAAAAGTGTGCCGCCTGTTTAGCATTGCCMACGTATAGTTCAACATAGTCTGTTCCATTTAACGGTAAAAAATCTTCCGCTTCAGGTACAACCTTTTCCAAGGTGTCTCCAATATTCTTACTTTCCATTTTGTTCAATTTTTAATTTTCAATCCAGGATTCCCAATAAATGCCGTCATCAATGTTTAAGGCATCCTTCGTGATCTGCAAGGGTCTGAATGTGTCTATCATCACGGCCAGTTCGTCCGTTTTCTCYTGACCAATRCTGCGCTCCATCGCGCCAGGATGYGGGCCATGCGGTATCCCYGCCGGRTGTAGGGAAATATGTCCGGTGTCTACATCATTTCGGCTCATAAAATCCCCATCCACATAGTACAGCACCTCATCAGAGTCAATATTGCTGTGGTTGTAAGGTGCAGGRATAGACTCCGGATGATAGTCAAATAATCTTGGACAAAATGARCAAACCACAAAAGCAGAGGCYTCAAATGTTTGATGTACCGGAGGRGGCTGRTGCACCCGACCCGTAATGGGTTCAAAGTCATGGATGGAAAATCCATAAGGAAAATTGTATCCGTCCCAGCCYACRACATCAAACGGATGTGTAGCATAAATGTATTCATGGATCATTCCCTCCTTCTTAATCTTCATTAAGAACTCACCCTTCTCGTCATGGGTCTCCAAATCACCGGGCTTTTTAATATCCCGCTCACAATACGGCGAATGCTCCAGTAGYTGTCCAAAGTTATTGCGATAGTATTTGGGCGTATATAAAGGACTGAATGATTCTACAATGAAGTGCCGGTTGTCCKCAGAATCAAAATCAATCTGATAGATAATACCCCTTGGAACCAACAAGTAGTCACCGTATTCAAATTTTATATTTCCCAGCATGGTGCGCAAGGTGCCACTCCCCCGRTGRATGAAAATCAGCTCATCAGCATCTGTRTTTTTGTAGAAGTACTCACGCATKGACGCTTGCGGAGCTCCCAARCTAATATGCAAATCCTGATTCACCAATATTCGCTTTCTRCTGTCCAGRAAGTCYTGCTCRGGAAGCACATCAAAGCCYTTMAGCCGRTARGCCTTCAGATTCTTTTCAACAGCTAYTTCGGGAGCCACAGAATAAGATTTRAYAATCTCCTTAACCTGCGTGGGTCTGTGRAGATGATRCAGAAGCGATGACATACCAACAAAACCAACCGTGCCAAACAATTGCTCATAATGATAAGACCCATCCTTCTTTTTAAAGGTCGTGTGTCTCTTGTGTGGAATCTTCCCTAATTGATGATAAAAAGGCATATCAATGATGTTAATAGATGAATCAATAAAATTAACAATTAGCTGCAGCAAGAAAAAACATGCGGATACAGCTTTTAAAAAGTCTGACTACTCCGGATTGCGTTTGAGAACACGCTTTGGATTTCCAAAACAACATTGGTATGATTGATCCGCATCTTTCACAATAAAGCAAAGATACAAACCAAAATAGTATTAGATCAGCTTATTCTCATCCAAGCGACCAAATCTGAAATTTTTGATAAACTATTTTAATACATTTGCCCGATCAGCAGGAAAAACGCCAACGTATGAGTGAGGTAGTATTGGTAATAGGATCTTCGGGGCAAATTGGGACTGAACTTGTAATAAGGTTAAGGGAGCTATATGGCGAGTCAAATGTAGTGGCTGCCGATATCCTTATTCCCTCTTATGATGTGATGGAAGGTGGCCCATTTGAGTTGCTCGACATTCTCAACAAGCGGCAAATTCATAAAGTGATCGAAAAGCATAAGGTCACACAGATCTATTTACTGGCGGCATTGTTATCCGCTACGGCAGAGTATCATCCAAAAGCCGCCTGGGACCTCAATGTGAATGGACTGTTAAATGTATTAAGCATTTGCACCAAGCACAACATCAGGAAA
>NVRW01000033.1 GCA_002400975.1 Flavobacteriales bacterium
GGAAGCGCCTTCACCATTATACCCTCTGCTTTTTCCCGTTCCGTCTTATATACCTTATTATCTGCAATGTCCTCAATGCCCTTCAATTTAGCCACACCCTTGTTGTAATACAGCGCGCCGTAATTGTACAGGATATTGAAGTAATTCTCATGGATTTTGTCCAACGATGCTTTACTGCTCAGCTCAGTCTCCGTTCCCATTGCCCCCTTATAAGCATCCAGCTGTAAAGTGTATTGAGGCTCCGCCAAAGCCAGGGCCTCACCAAATACTTTCTCCCCATTATCAAAATCTCCAGCCTGATCGTGCATAGTGCCCAACCAATAGTACAAAACGACATTGTCCGCATCCTTTTCAATCGCCACCTTCAGGATTTCAATGGACTTAGCCTTGTCTTCCTGTTCATTATAGTACTTCAGCTCCTCTATGATAATATTGTTGTCATCCGGATAGTCGAGCCTTCCTTTCTGAATAGTTGCCAGGCGGTCCGTGTTATTGGAATCAACCCTGTGAATCTTGATCATTAAAGAATAGATTCTCGCACCACCGTATTTTAAGTCAACCAGCTGGTTGTAATAGCCAATTGCCTCTTTGTTCTTCTTCAGGCGATCAGCTGTGATGGCTGCATTGTAAATGGACATTGTATCGATCATTCCAAATTCCGGACGGGCATTAATCTCCATTGCAGTTTCAAAGGAAACCAAAGCACCTTCAAAATCACTCTCGTTGTATTGTTTTGCTCCTCTATACGCAAAAAGACGCGCACACATATCCATCTTCTTTTTTATGTCGTCCTTGTGTTTCTCTTTCAGATCCAGTTCAATACATTTGAGATATGATTGATAAGCGATATAAAGTGCGTTGGGATCAAGGCGATTGATCTTTGGATCCTTGCTTTCATGCAGTCCCTGATAGATCAATCCTCTGTAGTACCAGGATCTGGGTAGCGCGGCAGCCTTTTCATCCTTGATTCCCGCATCGATGGCATCCTTTGCCTTTTTCAGTTCACCATAGTCCAGGTAATTATAGGCGGAGACGATTTTTGCGCGTTGTGCAGAAGCGCCTCCCGCCAGGAACAATACGGCTAAAGTAAACAAGATGGTTGCTGAACTTTTCATAGGTATTTGTGGCAAAGATAATTATTTCTCTTCTTCGTCATCTGCATCTGGTTCCTCATCACCAGATTCGCCGGCTTCAKCWKMWTCMKMWKCMTCWKCMWCTYCCWCTYCSTCWTCKGCATCKGSWTCCKSWTCMYCAKMWYCAKMWKMMTCSKSMKCMTCWKCMWYTYCCWCTYCMKCTTCGGCATCCGGTTCCTCATCACCAGATTCGACTTCTTCTYCGGCATCGSCRTCTTCCAATTCAACCGCTTCGTYCGCACCYTCAGCAACAATTGTTCCGTCCTCRTCTTGATCAACGCCATTTTCGGGAACCAAGNCNNCCTCTYCTTCGTTCAAATCCTCATCATCTTCCGAKATGTCCACTTTTGTAACTGCCGCAATTGCATCGCCCTCCTTAAGATTGATGAGCTTCACACCTTGCGTGGCCCGTCCCATTATTCGTAAAGTCGAAACCCTCAGTCGAATCATAATTCCTGATTTATTCATAATCATCAGGTCATTTTCGTCTGTCACATTTTTTAGCGCAATCAGCTTACCGGTTTTCTCCGTGATGTTAATGGTTTTAACGCCTTTCCCACCTCTATTGGTAATCCTGTAATCTTCAATACTGGACCTCTTCCCTATTCCATTCTCTGCCACAACAAGAATTGACTCGTTCTCATTCAGGACACAGATCATGCCGATGACTTCATCTTTCTTTGGATCTGTCAGCGTAATACCTTTGACACCAGCTGCACCTCTTCCCATTGCCCTCACCTTCGACTCAGGGAAACGTATGGCCTTTCCAGACCTGATTCCAAGCATGATATCGTGTTCACCACTGGTTAATTTAGCCTCCAGCAGTTGGTCACCCTCACGAACCTTGATTGCAATAATTCCATTCGCTCTTGGTCGTGCATACAAGGCCAGCGTTGTCTTTTTGATAATACCCTTCTTAGTGCAAAGTACTACGTAGTTGTTGTTAATAAACTCTTCGTCCTTGAGGTCTTTGACATTCACAAACGCTTTCACCTTGTCTTCCGGCGGTATATTAATCATGTTTTGGATCGCCCTTCCTTTGGAAGTCTTACCACCCTCAGGCAGCTCATAAACCCTGAGCCAAAACACCTTACCCTGCTCTGTAAAGAACAGCAAGTAATTGTGCATTGTCGCAACAAACAGGTATTCTATAAAATCCTCATCCCGGGTAATACTGCCTTTAGAGCCCTTTCCGCCCCTATGCTGCGCCCTATACTCCGAGAGGGGCGTTCGCTTGATATAGCCCAGGTGAGAGATRCTGATAACCATATCTTCATCTGCGTACATATCCTCCACTTTGAAGTCTCCGGCCGCATACTCGATATCAGTTCTTCTCTCATCGCCATATTTTTCGCGAATTTCAACAAGTTCGTCGCTGATGATCTTCATTCTAATGTCAACGTTCTCAAGTATTTCTTTCAATCGSGTGATCAAGGCCATTACCTCTTTGTGTTCTTCCCTTAATTTTTCAATCTCAAGACCCGTTAATTTYTGTAAACGMAGRTCSAGAATGGCCYTGGCCTGGAKATCACTTAAATCRAATTTTTGGATCAAGCCCTCCCKGGCTATGTCGGGCGTCTTTGAAGCCCGGATCAATGCGATTACTTCATCCAGGTTGTCAACTGCTATAATGAGTCCTTCCAGAATGTGGGCACGTTTCTCAGCTTGTCTCAACTCRAACTCAGTTCTCCTTACCACAACATCATGCCTGTGTTCAATAAAATGGCTTATCAGRGATTTAAGATTGAGCAATTCTGGTTTGCCTTTAACAAGTGCAATATTGTTGACACTAAACGAAGATTGAAGCGCCGTGGACTTAAAGAGGTGGTTCAGGACGATATTGGCGACAGATCCCCTTTTAAGATCATACACAATGCGCATTCCTGACTTATCTGATTCATCCTGGATGGCAGAAATACCCTCCAATTTCTTAGCATTGATCAGGTCAGCTGTTTTCTTGATCATGTCTGCCTTATTCACCTGATAAGGAATCTCAGAAACCACAATCCGTTCCCGATCCTGCCCAAAGGACTCTATTTCATACTTGGCACGCACSATCACACGACCACGGCCRGTTTCGAAAGCCTCCTTCACACCTTCATACCCATAAATGGTTCCYCCGGTTGGAAAATCCGGTGCAGAGACAATTTTTATCAGGTCCGGGATTTCCAATTCTGGATTTTCAATCAGTGCCAAAGTGGCATTGATAACTTCTGTCAGGTTGTGYGGCGCCATATTGGTTGCCATTCCCACAGCTATGCCCGACCCGCCGTTAACCAATAGATTGGGAAACTTGCAAGGCAGCACGGTAGGTTCCTGCAGGGTATCATCGAAGTTGAGTTGAAAGTCGACCGTTTCCTTATCAATATCAAAAAGCATCTCCTCCGCGATCTTGGTGAGCTTTGCTTCCGTATAACGCATGGCTGCAGGTGGATCTCCATCTACAGAACCAAAATTACCCTGGCCATGTACCAAAGGGTAACGCAACGACCAGTGTTGAGCCATCCGCACCATGGCATCATAAACAGACGTGTCGCCATGTGGGTGGAATTTTCCGAGCACCTCCCCCACTATTCTCGCTGATTTCTTAAACGATCCCGTTGCCCTTACACCCAACTCAAGCATGCCGAATAAGACCCGGCGGTGAACCGGCTTCATTCCATCTCTCACCTCAGGCAATGCCCGGGAAACAATCACYGACATCGAATAATCGATGTARGCAGTCTTCATTTCCTCTTCAATATTGATCGTTATTATGTTDTCATCCTCTGCCATRWWWTHKMKKATTTTTYWAYATAATAAAGGCTGTTTTTTTCGTTTTATATACAAGACCCGAATTTACGCATAATTGAGGTCTTTTTACAGRGAAAAACAGGGTGTATTACTAACAAATTTCTGTTGATAAAATTGCATATAAAAAGCGCTAAATTACAGGGGGAATACTATTTTTGGGCCAAGGTGATAAAGCCTGTCAATTTRGGAATGATTATTGCCCTAAAATMAWAGTATTCGGCAACCTAATAATTTCRGGKATCGTCTTACTAGARGGGAGCAGAATTATTTGTAATCTTACATTGTTWTATGGAAGCGAAATTCTCACCAAGGGTTAAGGACGTTATAAGTTTCAGCAAGGAGGAGGCACTGAGATTGGGGCACGATTAYGTTGGRACRGAACATCTTTTGCTCGGAATTGTAAGGGAGGGCGAAGGGATTGCCATTAAAATACTGAAGGCGTTGGGGATAGATACCGTGAAGCTTCGAAGGATGGTAGAACATGTCATCAAGAGAAATACAACCACGATTGCCAACTCCTCCGACTCTATCTCACTGGTCAAACAGGCAGAGCGAGCCTTAAAGATAACATATCTGGAGGCCAAGCTCTTTAAGAGCAATAAGATCGGAACAGAACATTTACTGTTGGCCATATTRAAGGACGATGACAATGTTGTTACCCAGGTATTGGGGCAGTTGGGTGTTGACTACGAKGCTGTTAARGAGGAACTGGAGCTCAGCAATGCATTRCCAGAAGCTGAATTTCCYGGCAGTCCGCCTGATGAACCGGATGATGAAGACGACGAGGACGATACATTCCGCAGCGGYGGGWCGGGCAAAAGAGYTTCRGAYTCYAAAACCAAAACCCCTGTGCTGGACAACTTTGGCAGGGATATTACCAAACTGGCCGAAGAGGAYAAGCTTGATCCCATTGTGGGAAGAGAAAAGGAAATTCAAAGAGTTTCACAAATCCTCAGTCGYAGAAAGAARAACAACCCAATTCTTATTGGRGAGCCGGGTGTTGGTAAATCAGCTATAGCTGAAGGACTGGCCCTGCGYATYGTACAGAGAAAGGTCTCAAGAGTGCTTTTTGAAAAGCGAGTGGTYACYCTGGATCTTGCCGCATTGGTTGCKGGAACAAAATACCGTGGTCAGTTTGAGGAACGCATGAAGGCTGTGATGAATGAGCTTCAGAAGTCACCTGACGTHATTCTGTTTATTGATGAGATTCATACAATCATTGGDGCGGGTGGAGCAAGCGGMTCTCTTGATGCATCYAATATGTTCAAACCGGCATTGGCRAGAGGTGAAATTCAGTGCATTGGAGCCACTACTCTTGACGAGTTCAGRCAACATATAGAAAAAGAYGGAGCCCTGGAGCGAAGATTCCAGAAAGTGGTTATTGATCCAACATCGAAAGAAGAGACCATAGAGATYYTACAGAATATCAAGGAGCGGTATGAAGATCACCACAAGGTCAAGTATACAGATGATGCCATACACGCTTGTGTTCAGTTRACATCCAGGTATATTACTGACCGTTTTTTGCCAGACAAGGCGATTGATGCATTGGACGAGGCTGGATCRCGTGTTCAYATTGTGAACATTCATGTGCCGGCCGAGATCACGGATATTGAAAAGCGCATTGATGACGTCAAACAGGAAAAGAACCARGTAGTAAAAAGTCAAAAATATGAAGAGGCKGCCAAGCTAAGAGATTCTGAGCGACAGYTGCTTGAAGATTTGGAAAAGGCCAACCTCGCCTGGGAAGAAGAGACCAAGAACCGACGTGAGGTGGTCAATGAGGAAAGTGTGGCTGAGGTGGTAGCAATGATGTCAGGCGTACCTGTGCAAAGAATTGCGCAAACGGAGATGAACCGCCTGGTGAATATGGAGGATCAGATCAAAGAAGCGATCATAGGTCAGGATGAGGCTATTAAAAAAATAGTAAGGGCCATTCAGAGAAATCGAGCGGGACTCAAAGACCCCAACAGGCCCATTGGATCATTTATCTTTTTAGGCCCTACTGGAGTTGGGAAAACCCAGTTGGCCAAGATATTAACCACCAACTTGTTTGACAGTGAGGACTTGCTGATCAGAATTGATATGAGCGAGTACATGGAGAAGTTTGCTGTTTCCAGGTTAATCGGTGCACCTCCGGGGTACGTTGGTTATGAGGAAGGGGGACAACTCACTGAGAAAGTGCGTCGCAAGCCCTACTCCGTAATATTGCTTGACGAGATAGAAAAAGCACATCCGGATGTATTCAATCTCTTGTTACAGGCTTTGGATGATGGCATAATGACAGATAGCCTTGGAAGAAAGATTGATTTTAAAAACACGATCATCATTATGACCTCGAACATTGGTTCAAGGCAATTGAGCGATTTTGGTAAGGGGGTCGGCTTTGAAACAAATTCAAAAACTCAATCGTCAGGTGATTATGCTAAGAATGTAATTGAAAACTCCTTGAAAAAGGCGTTTTCACCGGAGTTCCTTAACCGGGTTGATGATGTGATCATATTCAACCACTTAGACAGGGATGACATTCACAGTATCATCGATATTGAGCTGGAGAGTTTATATGGGCGTATTGTAGACTTGGGTTATAATATAAAACTCACCAGTGAAGCTAAGGACTTTATTGCTGATCTTGGTTATGACGAGAAGTTCGGAGCAAGACCGCTGAAGAGAGCAATTCAGAAGTACCTGGAAGACCCGCTTGCAGAAGAAATCATCAATTCCGGAGTAAAGGAAGGCGATTCCATTATTGTCAAAATGAATGCGGAAAAGAATGCCTTGTCGATAAGTGTCGATAAGGCCAAGGGTAAGGGTAAGAGCGCTAATACAAAGAAAAGCAAGAAGCCTAAATCAAAGGGAAGTTCAGATTCAGACAAAAAATCTGCCAAGCCCGGCACAAAGGACTGATTATTCCCGCACTCTTMTATTATTTAACCTACTGATTTACAGATATTTGAACAAGGCATCCTAAACCTTAGGATGAATATACTTGTCACGCTCCTAACGGTAGTTGACGTATACTATTTTACAGAAGGCCTTTCTCTCCGAAAGTGTTGGAGATATTTTAAACAATTCAGATATCCAGGGCGGATCATTCGTATTTGACTTTCTGTAAATACTGGTGACATCCAGCTTAATTCCCTCTACAGGATTTTGTGGAATATCGGCAGCTTTGTTTACCGTATACATTTCTTTGCCCCAAATCTTTAAATACTGTCCGAATGTGGCCACTTTAGCCTTCTTGTCCCTGGTTAATTCAAAGAGTTTGAATTCAGGCAGGCGTTCTTCATAATAGATCTCCAATGCTTCTGCTGACTTATTAACAGCAAACACATGCACACGCAGTATCGGAAAATCACCCAGCAGTCCATTGTCTTTTATAACACTGATCATATTCCTGGTTTCATCTGGCAGGAATACAACCTCCCGCGGCAATGGGAACATTTGAAGGTCTTTGAGTAATTCATATACCGGAAGCTTCCCCTCTCCAGCGAGTTTGGTAAAGATTCTTGCCTCCTCAAATCTCCTGTCAAATGACAGATAGAGCGCCAGCGTCTCCTTATACTTGATGTTTTCCATATCAAGCGAGATAGCCACTTTCAAAGACTTCAGGGACTTTTCATAATCCCGGAAGTCAAATTCTATGTGTTCCCCGGATGCTACGTTTTCCTTGATACCGTATAACCTGGACTTCCAAAAATGTGCTTCTGCATTATCCGATTCAATCTCAATGGCTTTATCGAGGTATCCATGAAGCTTATCCAAATCCTTGTCGTTTTTCAGGCCTATTTCAGCGTAGGAAACCAGCGCTTCTACATCCGAAGGATGARKMTWRWMWTWMYWKWMCASCTGCMKTTCWWTWATCTTTNNNWKWTMSWWRSKTWYRKRWKCMWMWYYMYTSRMCRWWCCRACCAGGTCATCAATATACCAGGCACCCTCTTTATACGGGTCAAATTCTTCAAGAGCATCACAAGGCGTATTCCTCCAGCCCTTTCCATTGGGGTCAAAGCGTGCCAATCCACCGCCATACGTGGCCAACCAAAGTACGCCTTCTGCATCCATCCTTATGCCCCTTACTTCGTTGTGAGGTAAACCAGAGTTGAATGTATTGTACACAGTCCAGGGGTTAATACTATCGCCCTCAATGGAAGGATCAAATCTGGCAAGGCCMCCTACTACGGTTCCTACCCATACGATTCCATTCCTATCAATATTCATGGAATATACTTTGTCGTCGGGTAAGCCCGAATTYTCCATTTTATAAACKGTCCACTTCTCATCCGGGCTAAGCATTGCCAAACCACCTTCCGTTCCGAACCACACATTTCCTTTATCATCAAAATTAATAGGGTAGACAGCATTGCTGGGCAGYTGAGAATTAAAATCTGTGTACACAGTCCAGGTGGCGTCGCCATTRAATTTAGCTACTCCTCCAAAAAGTGTCCCTATCCATTTGTTTCCATCCCGGTCAATTGCTATGGACCGAATGAGGTCATCAATTAAKGGTGAATTGGTTGATTTGTAAATCTTCCACTCCTCTTTGCCATCAAATTTGCAGATKCCATCKCCGTAGGTGCCGATCCACACGGAGACCTGGTCACTTATAAGGGCTGAATTGCCCTGGCCCCGGTCAATCGCCAGTGGATAAATATCGTCATTGGGCAAACCRGAATTTTCACTGTTRTAACTGGTCCATGTAGTATCRCCATCAAATTTGCAGATGCCATCYCCCGTTCCAAACCAAATATTGCCATTTAAGTCCACCGCAATGGAATCCACATGGTTATTTGAGATTCCTGATGTACTCTCATTGTAGACATACCATTTCTCTCCGTCAAACTTAACTCCGCCGTCACCAGCAGTACCCAACCAAATGTTTCTCTCTCTATCCATGGTAATAGACTTGAGTCTATCTTCTGGTAAATCAGAATTGTCACTATTGAATATTTGCCATTCGGGACTCTGGCACAAAACGGTACCCGCAACCAGGAGAGCAGTAAGAGTGGATATTAAATTCTTAGACACGATTTTCCTTTATACAATATAAATGCCAATCAATCGAAGCGTCGCCAATACCTAAGCTGCACCTCAAGMGTTRAAGCAAACCTAAYATTCCCTAAAAATAAAAGAAAAGATATGAATACAAATGMGAATATCTAYAAATTTATKATTGGACCGCAAGAAAAGAGAGCGTAAGATTAGATTTWGCTCCTAACYTGTCTGMATACCATTGTCAAACCCTYCAGCSACTAAAAKYGRATGGGCCWGTTCGGCTTCTTTATAAACGCTCAAATCTATTGGGGAGAAGTGKTGATTCATANNNANNACCTGTCCGGGGAGAGACATCCGCAACAAATGCGTATGCGCAGGCAAACTACTGTATCAGGGTAACCTTACCAACAAACTCGTGTTCGACACCACTGACATCGTAGGTAAYTATTTTCCATACATAGGTGTCAATCTGTGCCCTAAATGTGCCATAATTCACATGACCGTCCCATGGYTTATTGATGTCATCTGTTTCGTAGACCAARTCRCCCCAYCGGTCATAGATGWAAAAAGTGAAATTGTTCTCRTCAATTCCGATGCCTTGAGGGAAGAAATACTCATTCAACCCATCCCGATTGGGAGTGAAMGCGTTTGGAAGAAACAACAGGAAGTCCCCYCTTACCACAATATCTTTGSTAAGAGAATCCTGGCAGCCCCTGCCATTTGTAGTTACCAGCYTTACRGTATAAATYCCRGGTTCTACATCCGGAAATACATGTTCRGGRTTCTGKTCAGTRGAYATTTCCCCRTCAYCAAATTCCCATTCATAYAYAACYGCACCYGTGGAAAGGTCMGTAAAYGAAACGGTTGTTGACAGTAARGTGGTCACATACGGATCKGCCAYAAAGTCAACCACCATCGGCATAGCAGAATGTACTGTTACGCTRTCCACWGCAGTGACCGTACATGCAGGWGAATCAATTACMGTCAAYGTGTATATCCCTTCACAAAGATCAGTTGCTWTGGCCGTGGTTTGCTGCGCAWCATCATCCCAYAAATAGGTRTAAACTCCCCAACCACCGGTAACTGNCNNCCCATCTATTTGCCCATCACAGTCTCCCTTACAGCCTATTTTTGTTGTATCCAGGYTGGCCACAAGTTGCAACGGTGCTAATATTATTGTAGAGTCCTTACTTTCACAACCATTGGCATCRGTAATAGTAAAACGATATTTACCCCCACACAATCCGGTTGCARTYRCACCACTTTGTGCCGMGGGATCATCCCATAAATAGTTGTAGGGCGSARCKCCACCRGTAAACGCCACCGTAGAAGTTCCGTCACAAGCATTAAAGCAGCTGACATTGACACTATCTGTTATGGTAGCCACAATCGGCACAGGTATAATGAGAACATTTTGCAGGTTGCAAAGCACACTGTCAGTTACAGAAACATTATAAGTTCCCTGGCAGAGACCAGTTGCAGTGGCAGTTGTTTGCGCAGCGGGATCATCCCACTGGTACGTCACCGGGCCCGTTATGCCACTAACCGCAATGGTCGCGGAACCGTTACACCCGGCATCACCACATATGTCACCGGATATCGTAGCCGATAATTCWGTTACATAYACRGAGTCTTTGCTAATACATCCATTSGCATCTTCAACAATAGCTTCATAACCATCAGCACATAGACCAATGGCTAAATCATTYGTTTGTGTCAATGGATCACTCCAGGTGAAGGTATAAGGGGGTGTACCCTCTGTGGGCATTGTCAAAGCGGTGGCATTGCATCCACCAAGGCAAGTAAAACTTGCAACACTGGTGAGTTCCAGAGGCTCAGTTATGTCAATAGAGTCTTTGATCTGACAGCCATTGTTATCCAGAATTGTAACCCTGTACCTGTTTGGGCAAAGACCCGTAGCGTTGGCATTGGTTTGAGCCAATGGGTCATCCCAAAGGAATGTATAAGGAGCTCCTCCTCCCCCATTGGCCACGACAGTTGCTTCAGCATCACAGGCATTAAAACAGGAGACCATATTGACATTGAGAAAGCTTGATACCATTCCAGCTGCAATCATAACCGAGGCCGTATCTGTGTCTGTACAGCCACTGCTATCAGTGACYGTAACATTATACAATCCTACACAGAGAAAATCCGCMGTTGAATTGGTCTGAGCRTTCCCATCATCCCAYAAATAGGTAARGGGMGTYTGTCCAATTGCAACAACCGTTGTTGTACCATCACATGAATTSGCGCATGATTCTCCTAMACTGGAAGTTGAAAGYTCCACAACCGCCGTTGATACCCTGACCGTATCCGTAAGCACGCAAGACCCAATATCAATACTGATAACATACTCTGTAGTAGAATCAGGCCAGACAAGGGTTGAAGGCAATGTAGGACTACCGATATCTGTAGTAGGCGACCAGGAAAATGTTGGAGAAATGGTACTCGTACAGGCGGTAAACCGTGTGTTGGGTCGATTTACGCTAGAAGCTGGGAAGCCCGTAGACGGACACATYGGGGTAMYATCAYYGMRTTCGTAGATTACAGAATTAWATCCTGTAYTGGTATAAGGCGAMGAGCTGTTGTTYGTATAAGCAGTRGACAAATTATTRTAGCAAATYTCAACAACGATATTKGAAACACCATCCCAGTCATAAGCCACATCCAATACGTGGTTGTTATAACCCGTTGATATTGTGTAATTCTTAGGGGTAAAGACAGTAGTTAAGCCAGATTCCCAGCTCGATAGAACATTTGTGGATGTACAGCCCATCCTGACCTGATAAGCCTGGTAAAGAGTTGTTCCCGAAATTGAAGTAACAAACCATCCTATATCTGTAATAACTCCGGCGGACAGCCCGGCAGAGGTTAACTCAGCAGCTCTATACAGAAACTGGTGTTTCGCATTCTTATACCAATTGCCGTAAGGGGCCGGGTAAACGGTTGAACTGTTTGTAGCAGTGCCGCTTCCTATGGTGAAATCCGTTCCTGCCGTCGTACATCCAGAGCTCGAAGCACCACAGGATGTAGGCGCGCTCATAACTCCGGGGCCGTCGTACACTGAATTGATTGTTGCGGTATCTCCTTCGCAGATCGTGGTATCTGCCCATGCTTTTGCTCTCGCTACTTCTATCGTGACCGTTCTGGTATCAATACAATTGCCATCTGTTACGATTAATGAATAGGTAATTGTTGAGTCAGGCGCCACACTGATTGAATCCAAATTTCCAACAACGTTGCTATCTGCATCYAACCATGTAAGGGTATATGGAGGAGGCGTAAGTGGTGTGAATCGCATACACTCATTGGATGCAGACCAAATTGAGGCGTTGCGACCCAATACTGCAAAAGCACCGCTGCCACTGGCATTTTCAATCCCCATCGTGTGCTGTGTACCGTCCTGAGGCATATCGGTCGTGTGAATTTCTATTACATCGCTTCCTTCATACAACAATACCTGACTGGTAATTAACGGGCCATTCCTATGCGGTACATTTGTAAAAGTCATTACCAGAATYTGATTGGGCGTGGTACCCRYKGTAAAATACTCTACTGTACCACCAACTGAAGGATCCAGATCATTCCAGGCAAAYGCAATAAGRTTGTTTGGCTGTKKATTATCAGGAATSRATTGCCCKKYACARCAGCCATTGGAGGARCCTCCRCCAAACSCRATGTAKCCRTTTGAGGAGATGGAAAATGTGGTGTAATCATTACAGAAAAACTCAAAGCTGAAACCAAGAGGTAAACCCGCCACCACTTGATCATCAGACAAACTCACCGAAGTACCGGCGCCAGATAGTGGAGCAAAAGGAACCTGGGTAATTACATAGGCACTACAATCACCTTCATCTATATTGGCATGTATCAATGTACTCCCTCCCTGGCAAAGCACCATGTCATCTGCTGCAGGCARCGCGGTAAGTGGTGTYGGCGCAACTGTMACCATCTGCGTAGCATAACGYGTACAGCCACTTKKGGATGTAACAGCCGCCGTATACATYGTCGTGATTGTCGGAGTAGCTTGMGGATTGGGTATGGTGTCAAAGTCAAGTGTAGCCGAAGGTGTCCATRCATAATCATATGTTCCCSCTGGTGTAGGTATAGCATTCAACTGTGCRGTACCRCTACTGCATAGAAYAACATCACCHGTAGTKGCCARCGTAAAKGGGGTCACTACATTTACTGTAACAGTATCTGWGTTGGTACAYTGYCCYACGTAATTACTTGTTACTACATAATCAGTGGTTGTGGCGGGCCATGCTTGCGGATTCGCAATAGTATCATTACTAAGGTCAGTCGAGGGTGTCCAAACAAAAGCGGATCCACCTCCCACGSTTAATTGTGCAGTGTCGCCATCACATAGRAAAACGTCGTCACCAGCATAKGTRCCGTTGAGTACGTCAATTGTGAAAGCTATARTRGACTGCCCGATAACAGGACAGCCATTATCCTGAAAAGCGATCGTATATATATTTAACCCGACGTTTGCCTGAGTGGGTGTCCATGAAACTGTTACCGTCACCGGGTTTATTCCAGACTGAGTAAACGWAGCACCAGGTATGGCAATATTCATGTTTGTTGTCAGSSTAATTGWATCAGGTACATCTGGGTCGGCAACAATGAAATTATAACTCATGTTTGCCCCTACRCACACCTCYACTCCAAGTGTATCCGTTAAGGTCGCATTTATTGGATTGAAAATTCCCGGAGCCAGAAGAGCAGGTGTGAAATTACTACAGTTCAAAACGTCCACCACCTGAATRTCYCTCATYGTCGTTCCRATTAGRACACCGTTCCGGTATTCTTCAACAAGTATGGTCACRACGCTTATTTGMCCCCCTATCGGGATGAAGTCCATTTGTCCGGTCTGRTTRTTGAAATCCACYTGTCCGGTCGTAGTTAGTATCGGATAKGTTGGAGAATACCCTCCCAYATATGCAATCGGCACACCACCYGAACCCARTGGATTGACCAGGGTATATACAATAGAGTCGCCATCCAGGTCAATTGCCCCGTGGTTATAGTTGTAGAGTTGTGTATTACACGTRTAGGGTACCGGTARATTYGTGAAAATTGGTGAGGAGTTRCACCCYAARGTRTTGTCCAGSGTAGCTTCTACATACATCTGTTCTCCCCCMGGATTTACAAGGTTGTCAATCTGATTGTTTCTACAGCAATGCGTCCASGCAAATARCCAATCATTACAKGGRGGCAACGTAAGCGTATCYGTATAWATATATTGYTCTACCCCAGGTTGAGGCCCACCATTGCAGTTACTGATAGCACTGGGACACAATAAAGACACCTCCTGAGAACTTACCAGGCCTAAAGTTAAACTGAGCGACCCACAACTTGAAGATACTGTTAAGGGCATTGAAGAAGGCGCAGATATTCCAGCGCAGTCCCTATAGAATGAAAGTGTAATCGTATACTGATCACCACCCAAGCATATATAGGTCATGTCCGCACCCATCGCGTGCGAAGCCAATGCCTCTTTACTACTGAAAATATTCAGTGAAATAAGGAGGCCAAGAAAAAGAAGCAGTCTATTCAACATTTACTTTCGATGCTCCGAAACCTGTTGTTTTTTTTCATGATACAAAAAACAACCTTCTATCAGATGACTAATGTACGTATTAATGTCCTTTATTGTTACTCAATCCAACATGCCTTTTAAACAGTTAGCCGTTTATAGACGGGCGCTATCTGGAAAGGGTTGCCAGCTCCTACTAAAAGCAACATTATTATCACAAAATGTTCAAAATAAAACAACCCTCTGGTGGGYCTATTTCHCVTCAGCCATCAATTCCTCAATTTCCCGTATCGATTTAGGAACACAGTCAGACAGTACTTCATAGCCCGATTTGGTGATTAGTACATCATCTTCAATGCGCACACCAATGTTCCACCACTTTGGATCACATGGTGAACCTTCGGGAATATATATTCCCGGCTCYACGGTAAGGACATTGCCTTCCGWAAGGTTACCAAACAATCCAACATCATGAACATCCAAACCCAGATAATGAGAAGTTCCATGCATAAAATAATTGCGGTAGTCCTGTCGAT
The DNA here is from genome assembly GCA_002400975.1 of Flavobacteriales bacterium. Classification (GTDB taxonomy): domain Bacteria; phylum Bacteroidota; class Bacteroidia; order NORP154; family NORP154. Next base: position 14,997 of record NVRW01000033.1, read on the forward strand.
TCTCGATGAGCTTTAGCTGAAACAGCCGCTTGATGATCACTCTCGTAGCAGCCTGATTGGCAGCCCAAAATCTGTTACCCGGCATACAGGCCTCAATTCCAGCTTGCTGGGCTTCCAGTACGATATTGTATATGATCATTTGCTCCTTTGTGAATTTCCCATTGACAGGGATAGTCCTTGTAACATCTGCTGAATACCCGTGATATTCTGCCCCTATATCAATAACAATAAGGTCATTGTGTACCATCTTCTTTCGATTGGCGGTATAGTGGAGTACACAGGTGTTCTCCCCCGCTCCAATTATTGAAGGAAAACCGGGATATTCAGCTCCACTGGATTTAAACACATATTCAACCAATGCTTCCGCTTGATACTCCGATTGCCCAACTTTTACATCCTCCATTAGCTTTCGGTGCGCCGTGCAAGTAATATCAATGGCCTTTCTCAACAGGACCAACTCCTCTTCAAGTTTCACCTCTCTAAGGCTGGCCATCATTTCCKTCARYAAAACCGTATTTATGTTGCGACCGGTTGTATCCATTTTAGCTTTGAGGTGCTTCTTTAAACTATACCGGTCACCGCGATCCCTGGTATCATCCGCCATTTCCTGATTATCTGGAATAATGAACACCTTATCAAACCTCGAGAGATCCAGCTGAAAATCTGCGAACTGATCATTTGTRTAYGCMTKTTTGAAGGCAAGCCTGTTTTGTACGCCTTCTACTCCGAGTCTTTTACCAACCCACAATTCAGTCGAGGAGTCCCTGGGCTGCACAAAAATCAACTCATTGTACCGCTCCTTACCATTGTCTTGCTGTTCCTTAAATATAAACAGCACACCATGTGGCTCATTGTACCCAGAGAGAAAGTAGAAGTTGGGGTTCTGGTGGAATTCGAAGTCCACGTCATTYGACCTGTTCTTAACCGAATTGGCAAAAAACACGGCCGCGGAATTCTCGGGAAGCAAACTTCTCAAAGCCYTYCGGCGATTGTCGTGAAATGACGCCGACAATAAATCGGTATCGTACAGATCCMCGGGGGGSTCGCTTRCTTTCAAAGAGTCATTTGGTCCGGCTAAAGAACCAAACCAACTGAACACAGCTAAAGAAAATACAAGTATCCTTTTTGTCAAAACATTAATTAACCCTGCCAAATGGAAAAGTTTTGGGTAGGTCAGCAAATGCCATGCCCAGATGTAATCGATTGATTAAAAGGGTAAGAAGGACATCTTACACTTGCACTCAAAATCAGGATCATTTGCTGCCACATTGTTGCAAGCTGTTTCTTCGGCATCTTGCGCATTTTTATCATCACAAATCTCAGTACTCGTTTCCGTACCGTTAGGCGTGAATGTGAGCGTACAAGTTTGACATTTATTACAGGCAGAAGTTGAGAACGCAAGTCCAGCCAGGATTGCAAAGGCAAATAATTTCAAAGACTTTTTCATGAACCAGAGAGTTTAGTTTCAACAATGATAAGGCCAATACTRYTAAAAGCCCYAATGYRGCTGATGAAGTTATTCACCAGATTCTGTTAATAACTAGCGCTTAAGGTAACCCTTCTCAACAGCTTCTTTGATGCAAGCGCTAATCCCCTTCTTGTCAATATTCCTCAGAGCTGAGGTCGACACCTTCAAAGTAATCCACTTATCCTCCTCAGGAATATAGAATTTCTTGGTCTGCAAGTTAGGAAGAAATGTTCTTCTTGTCTTTCTCTTTGAATGGGAGACATTATTCCCAAACATTACCTTCTTCCCGGTTAATTCACAAATTCGCGACATGGCTTTAATCTGTTATTATGATATTGCGSTGCAAAGGTCGTGTTTAATTCTAGATTAAGCAAGATTTTTCTTCTATTGGCCTAAGCCCGATTCTGATGGACTTAACCCCTAAAATCAACCAGCTGAGCCCGGGCTTATTTCCCTTGTTGTTTCTTTATTAATATTTTCCTGAGCATGTTCATTGCCGTCAAAGCCGTCATGCGAATCGTTCKGTTTCGATCATTACCRAAMTGAAAAACCYTSGCAATTACAASTYGYTCAGAAGCAATACAGATCCACACAGTTCCAACTGGCTTWTGTTCACTTCCTCCCTCTGGTCCTGCAATACCYGAACAGGATATTGCATAATCAGTGTTGTACAGYGTACGAATATTACCGGCCATGGCCYTTACAACTTCTTCGCTTACCGCACCAGGGCCATTTTCTTTGAACAAGTCTGGATCCACCTTTAATAYGTCTTCTTTGATTTCGTTGCGGTACGCCACCACCGAGCCCTTAAAATAGGAYGAACTTCCAGGTATAGAGGTTATTAAATGGGCAATATACCCACCAGTGCAGCTTTCCGCGGTAGAGATGGTCTTACCYTGCTTTGTAAGAAGATTGCCAACYACAGMTTCCAACAGGTCATCTTCGTATCCAAAGATATAGGAWCCAATGAATYCTTTGAGTTCTTCAGCTTTRCGCTCTACCTTCTCAAGCAGATCCGATTTACGCTGACCTGATGTTGACAGACGTAATTTCACAATACCACGCGAGGGCAGATAAGCCAATTTAATGCCTTCCTGTTCAAGTGAGTTTTCCCAATCTGCAATCCTTTCAGCCAGAAAGGACTCTCCCAATCCCTGCGTACGAATRGTTTTATGTACTATGTGGGGCGTGTTGAACATACTCTGTATTTTCGGAATTACATAGTCTGTCATCATGGCCTTCATCTCATAAGGCACCCCAGGCATCGATACATAAATCTTGTCATTTTCATTGAACCACATTCCCGGAGCAGTTCCTCTTCGGTTGCTTATCACCTCACAGTTTGCAGGGACYYGTGCCTGACTTTTGTTCACATCCTGCATMGGCACACCAAAGGAGTCAAATATGGCCTGRACATGTTTCAAKACTTTCTCATTYAGTACTAARTCCGTYTTAAAATAWGYGCAMAGAGTTGCCTTGGTTATGTCATCTTTRGTTGGACCGAGTCCACCGGTAATCAGAATAACATCGGCTCGCTTACTGGCAAGTTCGAGTGCCTTAAGGATATGGTCCTTAGCRTCAGGTATTGAGGTGATYTGGACAACGGCAAGTCCGAAGTCATTAAGTTGTTGAGCCATCCATGCAGAATTGCTGTCGATAATTTGACCTATCAACATCTCATCCCCAATGGTTATCAACTCTACCTTCACGGGTGCAAGTATAAGGACTTATGCTTGAAAGGAGCATTGCCCAACGTAGGTAAGCTTAGTGATTGCAGGCTGTAGGAGAGCGCAATTGATCTCAATCCGATATCAGGTAAGAAGTGAAAGATTTGTTCATTAACAAAAACTTCTCCTTGAAGATCTTTCCTTTAGGAAACAATTGTTTCATCTCMTTAAAGGACAACAACCTGATTTCYTTGAGTGAKGCCTCAGCAGCTTCCAAAGACCTTTTTGAACCTCTGGATAACCTGGTTTTTGTGAGTATGAAAATCTTGAGGCCACGAGGCAAGAACTGGAAAAACGGAAGCAAATAATGCGGYTCAACAAAAAAGAACCTRTTGGGGGTTTGGATATAATAATTTTTACCAACCCTTTGAACTTCTGCAGCCATTGCYTGTTGATTCTCAAACGAGAATACRTGTTCAATAACAGARTTGGAAAAGACCAGGTCAAATTCATTATCCACAAATTCAGATAAATCACAAGCATTTCCCTTTACCCCAATCAAATTGGAATAATCAGTTTCCTCCTTGTACAAATTCAATATCGTAATTTGGAAATTCTCATTGTCRGCGTATCCCCTGTTCACCCAAAAAGACTGRGTGCCACCAATATCAAGTATTCGAACRGGTTTGGTTKCGCTTAACTTTTTTATTTGCYCCTCAAARAAYTTAAACCTGKTGTCSCGAAATCTATTGGCCAGRGARTTCTTATTGCTGTAGTTAGCTAAACCGTGGATRAACTTTGCCATATAATCAATACAAKAACATAATACTAATAAGGATCAGGYATATRCACATCAWTASWGYCACYAATAAAGCTCANRAAAATRCGCAATATCCTAGAGTKRGACCCCGTAYTTGTGATCMCCCGGAATAACGCTCATTACAGGCACTTCAGAYCCATTGATGATGGCTTGCGCAGACGATCCGATAAACATTTGGGTAATGTTATTCTCTTGTTGYGTCATTACCATAATYAAKCCTGCCTTAACTGTTTGGGAATATTCAATTATAGATTCAGCAACTGATTTCCCTTTGGTATCTGTTATCATCTTACCGGTGCTGTCAATACCTTTACTCTGCAAGAACGTTTGCACCTGCTGTACTTGTCGTTTAGCCTTATTCTTTATGAAAGAATCAGACGAAGTACTGATAGAAACAATGTCAATTCTCGCATTRCCATAGAGCTTAGACAGCCAAAYCGCTTTGGAAACTTTRTCTTTTGTTTCCTTGCTGAGATCGAGTGGTACTAATATGGAGGMCAATCCTTCCTGTATTTCTTTACCTTTAATAGAGATAACCGGAATTTTTGACTCCCTGATCACYCGCAAGGTGTTGGAGCCRATGAATTTCATCAAACCCAGGGAGCCCGATGTTCCCATTAARATTAAGGTAGCCCCAATCATCTCAGCCACCTCATTWATTTTTTCGTAAATTTTGCCATGCGCGGTCATYGTGTGRATCTCTACACCWGAATCCGCCCTTTCAGCCACCAATTCCTTCAGCYTCTTTTCGGTGTCYTTTTTATGYGCCTCTGCATCAGCACTGGAAATRTATTTRTTGAACAGRCCGTGATCTTCAGAAACATTGATTATGGTTATTTCGGCATCAATGACTTTAGCAAGGTTAAYAGCCTGACTCAAAGCTATMATAGTGATCTCRGTAAAGTCGATKGGAATTAGAATCATCCTCTTATTGGTCGTTCCGCTCATGNATGTTGTGTTAATAGTTAAATTTGYGTGGCACACAAAGGACAGGTGCGCGACAAAAGTAAGAATTTTTGAAAAGATGGAGAAAATAGCTGAATCAGAATTAGTACTAAATCCAGACGGTAGTATTTATCATYTAAAGCTTAGGCCCGAACATATTGCCAATGATATAATTATTGTTGGAGATCAAGGTAGGGTTGCGAAGGTTTCTGATAATTTTGATAGCATAGAGCACAARATTCAGAACAGGGAATTTTGTACGCACACSGGCACSCTCAATGGCAAAGSGATAACAGCRATGTCAACTGGCATTGGAACGGACAATATCGATATTGTTCTSAATGAACTGGATGCTGTTGTCAAYATAGACCTGGARTCCAGAACMATCAAAGAGGAGAAGACTTCTCTGAATATTATTCGCCTGGGTACTTCGGGGGCATTACAGGAGGATGTTCCCGTTGATTCTATGGTGATGTCATCCTATGGTTTAGGGTTTGACGGTTTACTCAACTTCTATGASAGYAATGGMATARYWGAAGAAGARATGTCCMGGGCATTTATTGAGCATACTGGTTGGGGAGAGAATCTCAGTRCCCCTTATATAGTAAAGGCCTCYGAGCACTTAACCACAMTYYTGGGYGARGGTATGATCAARGGCATCACCGCTACWTCCCCAGGTTTTTACGGTCCACAGGGAAGAATCTTAAGRTTGCCYCTTGCCCACCCTGCKCARAATGAGAAGATATCCTCKTTTAATTATCAAGAGCAYCGAATCACCAATTACGAAATGGAGACTTCMGCTCTTTATGGTCTTGGAAGAATGCTGGGCCACAATACCTGTACAGTCTGCGCAATTATTGCCAATAGAATTGTTAAAAAGTATAGCAAGGACTACCAGGCWACTGTCTCCAAAATGATTAAAATTGTTCTKGAGAGACTGACCCAATAGGTATTTAGRATTCCYGGGTTGTGTAACTCAGATGAGATGACTGCGTTTAACTAACCTATGAAGGAGTCGGARATAAATGCTTTGGTCAATTTACTTGACGATCCGGATGATCGGATTTACGATCATATAAGGGAGAAGCTYCTCTCMYTGGGTGAGGATGCAATACCSCTGCTGGAATCAGCCTGGGAGKCGTCATTTCCTTCTGCCGACCATGCTAATATCATGTTGTTTCAAAATCGTGTTGAGAACCTGATACACGATATCCAATTCAAYAGCGTGTGYAACCAATTGACAAATTGGGCCAAATACGATCAGGACAATCTATTGGATGGTGCCCTCTTGATTGCYAAGTATCARTATCCTGACCTGGAYCGATACAAGGTAATTGATCAAATTTCCAGAATCCGGAATTATGCCTGGCTTGAACTGGATGATGATCTGACTCCCTTTGAAAAAATTCAATTGGTMAACAAAGTTCTGTATGACATTCACGGCTTCTCCGGAAACACGAAGAATTTTCAYGCGCCACAGAACTCCTTTATCAACAATGTGTTGGAAAACAGGAAGGGAAACCCCCTATCCCTTTCCATATTGTACATGATCATTTGCAAAGCACTTGGCATACCTGTKCAGGGAATCAACCTMCCRAAGCACTTCATTATCGCTTATATGGATGGAGAGAATGTTGATTTTTTCATCAATCCRTTTAGTAAGGGAACWGTTTTTGGACAAAGAGACATCAATGATTTTCTGGTRCAATTRCAGATTGAGCCCAGGATGAGCTACTACAACCCYTGTGGAAATTTTGAAATGATCATGAGGATATTGATCAATCTTGAGTTCAGTTTTGAYAAGYTGGGATATCCYGACAARCTGGAAGAGGTCAGGATGTTRATGAATGCGCTRGAGGCATAATGCCCTCCCCTCTTAATGTTTCAAGTTCTTCTGGGCTTCTGAGCCATCCCTGGCGAAGACCATTCCATCTTCAAACAGTTCCTCTTTTCCGATATGTGCCTCCAGGAACGCCAGAAGGGATTTAGTATCRTCATTCYCSGCTTTCTCATAATTTKCTTTGACGTATTCCTCCCCAACCGSATAYAATACAAGTTCATCATCACTCTTCCATTCATACTTGTAGAAGTTGAACATGCCATCCTTCTTCTCCACATTGAYRATTTGYACACCYTTGATYTCAGTAATGAAACCCCGGTAGTAATTGTACTCCATYTTTTGKCCGCCYTCGTCGAKGGTGTTRTGRCGAATATTGTAAACCTGTTTCATTCCCTTGCTTATCTGAATCTGATCCCTTGTGTGGTCCTCATTAAAGCTCGTATAGTCACYGTAGAACTTCTTGTCAATTTTTTGTGACTCTTCATAGGAGTTAAGCCCGACTTTGGCATCATAAGGACARCCCGTGAGGGTAATAAACAAGGTAAAAAATACRRCCGAATAAAGTAGGTTTTTCATGCACACAGGTTAGTTAATAATACGCCGCAATGTACGGAAAATGATAGAGAGGTCCGTTAGGAAGCTRCTATCCTCCACATATTTAATTCCCAATTCAAGTTTATGSGGAAGCACCACTTCCCKGTACTCCTTTTCCGGGTCTTCAGCCCTTCCCAATATCTCACCTTCATCGACATACTCGATGGAMGCRTAATCAGTAATTCCKGGCTTTACAGMTAAAACCTTGAGCTGTTCTTCGGTGTATTGTTCAACATACTTTCGTACTTCCGGACGGGGYCCAACGAGGCTCATGTCTCCMAAAAGMACGTTAAAAAGCTGGGGYAATTCATCCAATTTRTAMCGCCTCAARAACTTCCCAATACCGGTGATACGTGGRTCTTCRTTGCCCAGGGTAAGCTSACCYGATTGTTCCGCGTTGACYTGCATGGTYCTAAACTTGTAGACTTTAAAGTCCCGACCMTCTTTACCTACCCGATCATGGGCRAAAATAATTCCGCCTCTCGAGGTRARGAYAATMRMAATTGAAATCAGCASMAGYAKCGGCAGCAGTAKCACCAACCCAATGAACGAAGYCAGGAAATCAAATAGGCGCTTGACCATGCGTATCCAGATAGATTAGTCGTTTACTGCTTCTGTAACGGCTGTGACCACTTTGCTGAGATCTTCATCCGTAAGATCTATATACACCGGCAGGGTTATCTCACGTGCATAATTATCAAAAGCAACGGGATAATCCTCAGCTGAATAGCCCAGGYTTTTATAATAACTCATCATGGGCACCAATTGAAAATGAACATTYACGGARATKCCCCTGTCAAAAATACSGGTGATTATTTTGTCYCTGGWGGCCTCGTCAATACCMTTGATTCTCAAGGGGTACACRTGAAAGGAGGARGTGCAATYATCACTCGYATATACTGGTAGTTCTGCCCAATCATATTGCGAAAGAGCTTGATSGTAGTARTCAAATATCYTTCGTCTCTTTACSAGCGTTTGKGCCTCATACTTTGCCAATTCGATAAGGCCAATAGCTGCCTGAATGTCRGTCATGTTGCATTTGTAACCGGCRTTGACAATATCATAGCGCCATTCTCCCTGTTTTGTTTTAGCCAATGCATCTTTGGTTTGSCCATGCAATGAATTGATGTTAAGAGAATCATAAATAGCCTKATTATCGAATGGATCRGCYARGTTTAAGGCAATGGCKCCRCCTTCTCCMGTWGTTAAGTTCTTTACYGCGTGAAATGAGAATACCGATATATCAGCGAGAGAGCCGGTTCTTTTTCCCTTGTAGGTGGCACCTATTGAATGTGCGGCATCAGCAAGCACCAGTATTCTGCCCAATTGATCTTGTATTTCATTTTYAGCCGACCATTGGGCTACRATTTCACTCTTTCKTACCAGCTCGTTGATCGYATCATAATCACAGGGCATTCCGGCGAAGTCSACAGGCATTATGACCTTGGTTGCCGGAGTGATTGCCTTTTGAATTTCGCYTGGTGAGATATTGAAGTCCTGRCCACTRTCCACAAATACGGGTTTGGCYCCACAATGCAGGATAACATTTGCAGTTGCGGYATASGTATACGCCGGCAGGATCACCTCATCGCCTTCCCCTACCCCRAACCAACGCAATATGAGCTCTAACCCAGTGGTKGCAGCACTSACACATAAGGTTGTGGGATTGCCACAATAAGCGCTTAAAGCTTTCTCAAACTCCTTGGTCTTYGGCCCGGTCGTTATCCATCCRGATTGCARCACCTCTTTGAGCGCCTCAACAGTGGCGGGGTCRTAACTGGGTTTGTAAAAAGGCAGCATAARKMKKWWWKWMWKGYYWRRYTRWARARCKAKTAWTTATTGCATCTGCTACTGCTCCGGCTCTAAAAACATAAACAGGGAATTAAAGAATGTGTAAAAAACAATTCCGGCCTGAACTTCGAGGATTGACTCGGTTAGGGCGTTAACAATAATGATAATGACAAACATGAAATAAACAAGATTCTTCCTCTTTATGGCATAAATTGCGGCAGCTAACAGCGCAATGAGCAAGGACAGAAACCCAAATATTCCCAGTGCTGCAAAAGACTGAAGGAACTGGTTGTGTGCGTTGAGCCTTTTCTCAACAATTCCGGTTAGTCCATTTTCTGCATATCGGGCCACCAACTCGTCCTTTACGTCTCCGGTACCAACTCCGAATATCCAATTATCACCAATAAGTCCCACTGCCTGCTCCCACACCAAAATTCTACCGGCAGTACTTTCTATAGTTGTAAGGTCACGATCTTCAATTGATTGTGTAGCTACTACCCACGTTGATTCGATTCGTTTAAAGGCATCCGGAATAAAGTGCAATGCGGTACTTACACCAAGGACCGCAAAGGCTGAGAGAAGCAACGCATACAAATATCGCCGCTGGAACATCATATATATTAAAGCGGCCAATATGATAAGGGCTACCATGAATACGCCCGCCTTGGCCATCAGGATTACAATCATTAGTATAAAAAAAGGCAGAAGAGCTGCCAACATCCACCCGGGAACAAAAGTGGTATACCTCTGAGGGTGCAATAGTATATTAAGGATCATCACAGTTGCCAATCCCAGATACATTGAAAAATAGGTTGGATGATGAAACAAGGACAATTCTCCATATAGCAGATCGTTGATATCACCACTTTCCGTGTAATTACCATATCCAATCCACAGACTCGCAATACAAGCAACAAAGCAACCCCCGATAAGTGATAGCATAAGATGATTCATTGCATTTCGAGAGAGTGTGGGAAAGGTTGCGAGGACCAGCGGGAATAATAAAAAGGACAGTTTTATTTCTAAATCAAACATGCCAAATCCGGTGTTGGCGGTGTACAACATGCCTATAACATGCAACAAGTAAAAAGAGATGAACAGCAATAGAAATTTTGGACGCGTGATGCGCTTTGTTCTCTCTTTAAGATTACCAGAGAAGATCCAGCTTATGACAAATAAAATAATGAGCAGGGGTATTACTTTCTTGTTCAATGGCAAAACAAACGCTATCAGCATTAGCAGTGCGTTACCAATCTTCACAAACTTCTCACTTCCAAACATTGCCCGCTTACTTAGTTATTGTGGTAATTAAATGGGTCCTTAAAAATGGGAAAAGAGAATTAAAAAATGGGTAAAGCCCCCCAATTCTTTTACCAATTGGAGGGGCAAGTGTAGTTTTATAAAACTCAATATTAGCAGCTCCTTCAAAGAGCTTAATCAGTTCCCTCCTGGCAACACCTTTTACGCTTGTGTTCCCAGGGTTGTCGTATATGAAATCGTAAATTAAGATCTTTCCCCCCGGCTTGGTCATCTCCAAAACCTTTTGGCACAATTTGAGCTTAAAATCCATATCCAATATGGAGGTCAGAACAGTTGACAGGAATATCAGATCAAACTTTGCCGGATGGTTCAGGACACATGCATCACCTTCCTCAATGTTCTTCAGTTCTGGAAGATTCTTGCGGATGGCCTCCACCCTGTCGGGTAATAGTTCATTGGCCCATATGCCCTCCCAGGGGATGCCCAATTCCCTGAATAACCAGAGGTTTCCACCATAACCAGCTCCAATCTCAATCATTTGAAGATCTTCAAAACTCGTAAATGCATTGCGCATGATTCGGGTTATTATTCGATCTCGCTCCCCAATTGCATAAGCCGTGTAGCGTTGCCTGCCAGTGGATATAGCCTTAGATTCTGCAACCTTTCTTTTCGCATAGACTGTTTCAATACGGTCCACCTCTTCATCTTGTTGATCCGCGTCCATTACTTCCTTCTTAACACTATAAAGTTGACTATACCCAATAAATATCCAAACCCATAACTAAAATGCAGGATGACAAAACTGCTGATAATACGAATCAATTGCACAGGGTGAACAGTTTGTGTAAACGCACTTACGAGGGCTCCAACCATATACATGGCAAAACCCAGAATCAGAAATCGCAAAAAAATCGGATCATAAACCGACAAAGGAACAAGAATCAGCAGGAACAATACCAAAAGCAATGGCATCAGCTGGCGCAGTGTTGTGATTGTTTTATGCATCTTATTCACATATACTTTCCAGTAGCCGTATTGAAAATACTGACTCCAAAGTTGGCCAAAACCAGCACGGACCTGGTAGTCTGCATGGATATCGGGATTCAACAATATTTCATATCCAGCCTTCTTAACACGGTAGTTAAACTCATCATCTTGATTCTTTGCCAAATTAAGATCAAACTTTCCAACTTTATCGAAGACCTCTTTTTTGTATATGCCAAATGCCACGGTGTCCACAAAGCCAGCTTTGGCCCCGGTTCTAAAGTGTGCAGAGCCAACGCCAAAAGGTACTGACATGGCTTGTGCAATTGCCTGTGACAACCTATCAGAATACCTATTATTGAGAACGCCACCAACACATCCCAACGAATCATCTTGTACGAGCGAATGTACACCAGCCCTGATGTACTCCGAGTCAATACTTGAATGTGCTCCGAGAATAGCTATGATATTCCCTTTTGCGTGGTCTATACCCAGATTAAGTGCATGTTGTGTAGTCTGCTTCTCGTTAATGAGAAGGTGAACATTCGAATTTTTGCTCGATATATCCTTGACTATTTGTTGAGTTTTGTCATYGCTTTGCCCATCGCAAACCAAAATCTCCAATAGTTCCTGTGGATAATCACTATTTAGRACGGAGTTGACACACTGTTCTACGTATGATTCTTCGTTTCGGCAGGGAATTACTACGGATACCCGAATACCATCTGCATTTTCTTGTTTCTCAGACACCGCTATGATTACAATTCAACAATATGGAAATGATCCATTTAACCCTGAACTTCACGCTCCAGAGCGTCATTTTTGTTAACACTGGTCGGGTCAATCAATTTCCGGGTAACAATATCAGCATTAATTACGTCCCATAGCTTTAGCCTCATGTTTAATGCCTGAATACTAACATCAGCAGCTTCTTTCCATTTCATTTGATCATCTCCACAGAGTTCCGCTATCATTTTCAAAGACATGGGGCCATGCTCATCTCCATCCAGTTCAATATGTCGTTCCAGATAATAAATCAACTTGCTGAAATTTGTGTTTGAAGTCTTTTGAAGGTTTTTCACGATTGCTATGAACATGTCCGGAATCAAATCTTCTCTTCCAAATGTGAACACTGATGCCATARTGTGTTCTTGATCCRTATAGATAATTTCAAATGTAAAGTCAATAAACTCTTTAACTTGTTCATCCAGATTGATTTGCCTGGCCGCCTCATGATAGGTTGAGCCACTGGAAATTAAATTGCTGAATTTGTTGATTGGACTCACCTCGGCTCCTATTTGATGCATAGCTGAAAGGTACATCTCAAAATGACTAACTGTTTCATTTCTTTGGTTGACATCACTCTCTTCTCCCAAAACGATATCATTAATTAGCCTTCTTGATATTGGATTTCCCTTTGGTGTCCATGGAACCGTTGTGCTGGTAAGAGAATTTTGTAAAGCCTTTAGCAAAGACATGAAGTCCCACACCGCGAAAACATGCTTCTCCATGAATAATCGTATATCTTTATCTGAGTTTACATTTTTATACAATTCATGTTCAAGTAGCTTTTTTCGATAAGGGGCTATAGCATTTTCCAGTTTCTCAATTTCCTTTCTTTCCCTTCTTTTAAGCTTCTTACCCAGGTCTGCATCTGAAAACTCTGATACATCCGGTCTTCCGGTGATCATTGTGCGGGCCTTTCTTARGATGCCYTTATAGTTTCTCCATTCGAAGTTRCCSGCTCTTAGCGCCATTAAGCCCTGCTGTCGTCGMGCTGCAGCGTACAAAYCGTTAAACTCTTTCTTAGTYACGCCGGTGAGATAGCTAAATGAATCCCAGGTGTCGTTCGGATAATAATCCTTATCGATCAACCCATGGCGCAGGGCAATATCATAAAACTCTGAGCCTTGCACCGGACAAGCAAATGCCCAGCTTGAATAATTGAGGTGGCCCTTCCACCAGAGCTTGTATATGTCCTTAATTGTTTGGCGAACCTCTTCWGGGGCCTCGTGACAAAGCTTGCCATCCTCTTCCCAATAGTTGAATAGCATCATAAAGGCGAAGACCTTAATACCCTGATCGCTTAATATCTTACAGGTTTTAGCTGTCTTTTCAAATGACATCCGCTTTTTAATACCCTTTAGCACCCTGTTACTTGTGGATTCAATTCCGACACGGACCATCCAGAAGTTGGCTTTTTTAAGCCAATAAGCGAACTCTTCACTCATAGGTACAACCCTGAGGTTGCATTGAAAAAAGAGATCCTTATGACCTAGAGCAGCGATTTTTTTACACACATTAATGCTCCAAGCGAGTTTGACATTGAGTTCGTCCGAGTGTATATAGATTTCTCTATACCCCATTTGATAAAGCTGTTCGACCTCCACGGCAATATTTTCCGGTGAACGTGCCCTGTAGAGCGGACCATTTTTTAGCCGAAAAACTGGATTGGCACAGAATACACACCTAAGCGGACAGCCTCTTGTAACCACCATCTCTGTATTAGGTCTCGCTTTACTGTAGGTAAGTCCGCAATAATCTTCATTGTTTACAAGATCCCGTGCCGGAAAGGCAACGGTATCTAAATCATCAATTAGAGGCCTGGTAGGTGTACAATGATATTTACCTTCCTTCAGATAAGATAATCCTTTAATATTATCAAGACAGCTATCCAGATTATCAATATTGTCTATAATCTCAACAAGCGTATCCTCACCTTCTCCAATAACACAAATATCTGATTCACTCTCTTCCAATATTTCCTGGGATGCTTCAATTGCATGAGGTCCTCCACAAACAACAAGCACTTCTGGGTTTTGCTTTTTGATTCGGTTGATCAGTTCATAGGTCGCTAAAGCCGAAAATGAGGTGAACGAAACCGCGTATACATCCGCTTTAAACTCCGCGAGTTGCTGAAGGTGAAATTGATCACTTTTAGCTTGAGGGATATAGGTTAGATTAACCTCCTGTTTACTATGGTTCCGAAGGTGGGATGCCATGTAAAGCAAGCTTAAATTAGCGCTGGTTTGATCTTTACCCATTACCGGGCCATGACTATCAGCTAGAATTATGTTCACCATCGGTACAAGTATTTGTGAATGGTTGATACTATCGTTCCTGCTAAGCCTCTCCGTAGGCGTCTCCCATCTTGCTAACGGAGTCTTTCCAATTATATTCACTTTGGGCTCTGGCTTTTGCTTTATCACCCATGCTTTTGCGCAGCGCCTRGTCATYYACAAGCTTTTCGATTGCCTCYGCWGCTTGTTCTGGATTTTGTCTTGGCACAATTGCSCCACTCAAGCCATTTTCCACCACTTCCGGAAGMCCGGCCGCGTCAGAAACCACGACAGGTTTACCCATRGCCATRGCCTCTACCACYGCTACACCGAAGCTCTCTTCATCAGAAAAGCAGCAAAAGATGTCCATTTTATCAAGATAYCCMGGCACTTCCTCGTGTTGAATGAATCCAGTAAATGTTGTTACATGGTCAATCTCCAATTCGGCCACCAATYGAATAAGTTCAGCCTTCAACGATCCMTCYCCACAKATCATTAAATTTAAGTCCAGYGCTGAACTTCCTTTGTAAACAATAGAAAAAGCCTTGATGAGTACATCTATTGCATAGTCTTTCTCAAGCGTTTTGATYGTCCCRATCAATATAGAATCTGATTCACGMYCCACAACTTCRCKCTYTGATCTAAAGTTRAGAAGATCCACACCGAACGGAATTACATCTATCTGCTTCTCAGTATATTTTCCTGTCTCTTTAGCCATGATATGACTTGTTGAGAAGATTCTGTCTGCATTCTTTAGATTTGATTTGAGCRTCAATTTTTGCACCGCGTTCTCATTYGGAAAATCAAACACGTCATTTCCCCAAACTGATATATAATAAGGRTGAAAACCGGTTAATRCTCCCAAAAGTCCATAGCTGGTGGCRTARTGKGCATGAAGTATATCAGGTTGAAAAGACTTAATGGCCYTCTTTAAAGCCGGAACTACCTTGAGGTATTTKATTTTCGAAAATACTTTTTTGCGAAAAGTAGCTGCATCTTTTAYAGCGCCATGCCCAAGCACSTCTATATTATCATTCTCCTCAAACCACTTCACCCCTACCTCCGTCAGGCTGAAGATTCCAATGGAAATACCCTGCTCAGCCAATCCGATACACCATTTGCGGATGTGCACAGAATTGATGTCTCCAAGTATCAGRACTCTCATTTGCGTTTCCCAAAYAGGCTTCCCAAACTCGGAATGGCCAGGTTCAAYTTACTGCTATCGCCTTTGTAGAGCAARAACGAAAAKGGAATGGCCATTAAAATGCCATACAATACSCCAATACGGACATTGATGATGGAGAAATTAGTGATRGCAATGAGCATAAATGCTACACTAATCATKACAGCCAGCAAGCCATGTTTTACTTCTTTCCTTTTGATCCAAAACAGCACCATYGGATAGMAGAGTATGATGAGATAACAAACCAAGCCTACGATCCCTCTACTTCCTAAAATGTATAAGTACTCGCTATCAGGATCAAAATATCCCGCGGCAGTAAAGGTATCCRTAAAMGGTCCYACMCCCCATATCTTGTGCTCACTCCAAACATCAATTACGTACCCCCAATCCCGAAAYCTTGCCTKAAAAGCAGATATCTCCAKSGGATTCTTTGACAAGAGYTCCATCATATAATTCATCTYCAGCAAGTACATGGCAATGATCACCAGGATCCCSGAGCCCAAAACGSCTATTACCAYTTTCTTTGTAATCCGAAATGTTAACATGAAKGGAACTCCCATGGCCAATATGGCTATTAAGGAAGTTCTTGACTGAGACAACAGAACGAGAATCAGGCCCASAGCGATAAATAGAAAATTCCATTTATTCTTGCTGTAATRGAATGACGACATGAAATATGCGATGAAGCAAGTAAGCAATACGCCATTATCGTTGGGATTGGTCATTGTGCCTATTATCCTGGTAGAATCCAATTCCTGGAATCTCCGCATCGKATGRTGTGTRAAAAATTCCAGGAACGTTTCGTAAATCCCYATAGGATTGAAGAATTCCAATAGCATAATTGCCGTGATGATCATAAAGCTTGCACGKATGRCTTTGTCCAGGCTCGGGAGATGCTCGTATAGCAGCTGCGCGCCCAATATGAGAAACAAAAGGATCTTCAGCGTRCGAAAAGCAAAGGACACATCMGCCATACCATCCCCRTTSAGGAACATGCTYACAATRTAAAARGCGAAAAARGCTGTAAGRGYGAGCATATAKGGCAACTCTATTCTRACTTTTTTTGATGCCAGAAAAATCARAAGAATTATCGGGATGGTGAAATTCTCCAACCTGGTAAACGCAAGCGTTGATGGAGTAAAACAAACCGMCAACAGACCGGCAATTATAACGCCCAGTCCAACATAATTCAAGATTTTATCGCTRTTCATCAATCAATATTAATTAGAGTGGCGAGCTTTTTYAGTCCCGCCATCCTGGAAAAATCCTCCTTTTTGGAAAATGATACAGTCAAATCAGCATTTTGAATTTTGTTGAGGACTTCCCTCAGTGAAACCTCGTCATTGCTTGACCAGTATACCCGGGGATATTCCTCAGTAATTGCGTGTAGATTACCGGTTCTGATCTCTCCCTCCGTTACGATCAGGATGGCTTTCYCGAGCCCAATATAATCAAAGATCTTTGTGGTGGATTCGAAAGCGCTGCCTGAGGTAAAGATCAAACCAACATCCGCACGGGCCGTCAATTGCAGCATATCAGCGTAGCTCAACATACCGGGTGCATGCACATTCTCTTGCTCTTTATAGCGGAAAACATATGCACTCTCCCGCCCTATATGTGTAAACTCAAAAGTATCACGATACCCATCTTTACCGATAAGCTGAAGCATATTGGTGGGATTCCGATCGTCAAAGAAAGTTCCACAATACACCATTTTGATCGTGCTGCCAGGGCTTTTCATTGTTGAAACCGTATCCAGGATCATTTCATCATACCCATTCTGAATTATTGAATATTTATCCCCTTCAATGCCTTGGTGTTTTAGCAGTTCAACGCACCGTTCATTTACTGTAACAATCTGGTCAGCTGCCCTAATAAATTTGTTTTCGAAATAAGACTTAATGGACACTTTCAGGAACGAATTATTAAAACGGGGGTTCCT
>NVRW01000034.1 GCA_002400975.1 Flavobacteriales bacterium
GAGTGAATATCAAACTCATGAAGAGTACTGGCATATGGGAGGCCAGCAGGATGATGGAGGAAGCCCGTGCAATGGGTTTCAAGGTGCTGATAGGCTGCATGGCTGAGTCCTCTTGTGCCGTTACTGCCGCTGCTCATCTGGCCCCACTAGCTGATTGGGCCGATCTGGATGGACCAGCACTCATTAGCAACGACCCCTTCACGGGCGTCAAGATGAAAGATGGGAAAATGATCCTGCCAACGGGTCCTGGGTTGGGAATTGAGAAGATAGCCTAGTGGTTCAATTCACAAATTCCTATGCTAATTTTACTCCCCTTTTTCCTTTCTGTTTCGTTAAAATTTCAAACCGTAGCTACGGCTATGCTTTCAAATTTTGCCTCACATAAAGAAAAAATTGAAGCAAAATTTCAACACAGCAACTTATGRATTGAACCACTAGGTCAACAAYGAAARTATGTCAAAGAAAAAAACAAACATARTATACTCCACCAATTCYAAATTCAACTACGAATACGAGGGCGCTGAAGAAGAGGAAACGCTGGCRCCTGGGCAGCAGTTGCTCTACGTCCACTTTGAAAAGAAGCACCGTGCCGGYAAAAAAGTGACCYTGGTTGAGGGTTTTGTCGGTACTRTAGCGGATTTGAAAGACCTGGCYCAGTTGCTTAAAAAGAAGTGTGGGGTGGGAGGAAGTGCAAAAGAAGGGGTMGTAATTATTCAGGGTGATCRYTGCTCAAAGGTGAAGRAAATMCTCAGGGAGCAGGRATTTAAGGTGAAAGGTTAAAAGATGCYKRAACRGGTAATTCCGGGAGGAATGAGGAMTCTTAAGGCATTTGCAATCAACKGRCCAARGACGCTTCGTACACCAACTGGCCRACTCARCATTTTATRTYACCGGCACATCTTCAATKARRCTCTTRTAYAGCGCTTCATAACGGGGCAGGATGTGCTGRATATCAAATTCTTTTGCGTGGGCTAAACAGTTTGATCTGAATTGAGCCAATTTATCCTCATTGCTCAATAACTCAATCGCATGTTTAGCCATGTCATTAACATCTCCTACGTCGCTTAAGAATCCGGTTTCATTATGGATATTTACCTCTGGCAAGCCACCACTATTAGTGGAGATTACCGGTACTCCGGAAGCCATGGCCTCCAACGCAACCAATCCAAAACTCTCGGTCTCCGAAGTGAGTAAGAATAGATCTGCAATTGATAAAATAGTTTCAGTCTCCTTCAATTTGCCCACTCTTAAAATATCATCACAGAGGTGGAATTCCGTACACAAATTGTCAATGAGGTCACGATCGGGGCCATCTCCAACMAGGATCAACTTTGATTTAACRGTCTTGTGAACCTCAGCAAAAACGCGTACTATGTCCTCTATCCTTTTAACAGGCCGAAAGTTGGAAATGTGTATCAGGATCTTTTCATCGTCCTTTGCATAGGTACGTCTCAGCTCCATGTCCTTTTCATGAGAGTATTGCTTAAAACAYACAAAGTTGGGAATCACTTCAATATCTCCCCTGACATCAAAATGTTGSAGSGTATCTTTCTTTAAGCTCTCTGAAACAGTGGTAAGCACGTCTGATTGGTTCATAGCAAAGGTGATGACTTCGTTCATCGAGGGATCCTTGCCAATTAGGGTAATATCTGTTCCGTGCAACGTAGTGATAAAAGGAAGTTTCTTGTTCTTCGTTGAGAGAATTTGCCTTGCCGCATATGCTGCAGAAGCGTGAGGAATTGCATAATGCACGTGAAGCAGGTCAAGTCCGTTGCATTTAGCAACATCCAGGATTTTGTTGGTTAGCGAAAGTTCGTAGGGTGGATATTCAAACAGGTCATAATTGGATATTTCTACTTCGTGGAAGTGAATGTTTGGGGTATCCAGATCCAACTTAAAGGGCTTGCTGTAACTTATAAAATGAATCTGATGGCCCTCCGCAGCCATTGCCTTCCCCAACTCAGTGGCTACCACCCCGCTACCGCCGAAGGTAGGATAGCAAACTATTCCAATATTCATCCTCTGATTTTGAATTTTCGTTTAAACGCGAGCGAAGGTAATCATTGTTCACCTTTGGTTTGTCGCCCGGTCGACTAATTATTCCTTGAGTTCTTTAATCGGGAGGTTGTCAGTCTGCGGATAGTCACATTGCCGGTACTTTACAGGGCTTCGCAATTGCTCAAAGTCGTCGTCTATTACTCTTACTCTTATTAACCGCATCATAGATTGCCTGCATGATATCTGTTCGGACRTTCATCTTTATCAACTTTCTGTTCTCGCYATCAGGGTGMACACGGTTYGAKAGAAACACATAYACMAGCYTCTCMCTKGGGTCTGCCCAGGCAATGGTGCCGGTAAATCCCGTRTGCCCAAAACTCTCCTCCGAGATACACTGACAAGTMGGGCCATCTTTTGTATAGTCCATTTGGGGTTTGTCAAATCCAACTGCCCTTCTRTTYTCGTCACAATAATGACARGTGGTGAATTCCTTTATTGTTGAATCTGATATATAATTCCTTCCYCCATATACTCCRCCATTCAGYAACATKGTCATGAAYACGCCRAGATCCTGGGCATTGGAAAATGCCCCGGCATGKCCTCCRACGCCACCCATCATT
This sequence comes from Flavobacteriales bacterium, assembly GCA_002400975.1. Lineage (GTDB taxonomy): Bacteria > Bacteroidota > Bacteroidia > NORP154 > NORP154. The sequence continues at coordinate 2,619 of NVRW01000034.1, forward strand.
GCAGCTCCCGGATCATGTACRTCTCCGTTGACCAGTTGYTTCCGAAAATAATAATCATYTTCAGTAGGTACGACACGGTYCKGCGTAAACCGYTTCCTCGGCTTGAATCCCATGGTTTTCAATCCCAAAGGCTTATAGAAYGTTTCCATRGCATATTTATCAATTGGTGAGCCCGTCAGGCTGTCAACAATGTTCATAAGGAAATAATACCCCAAATCGCTGTAGATGTATTCCTTTTTCCCATTTAAAGGTGAGGCAATTATTTCATTCATAATGGAATCSATGTAGGTTTTGGTCAGGTATAGATYATCCGCTACCCGTAAAGGATGCGTCTCAGATGAATCCTTTGAGTAATAATCYTCCTTATATGCAGCGCCGCCAATAAGGAACTTTTGTTTCTTTTTTGACCATTTTACATTTTCAACAGTTTCCAGCCAAAAGGGTATCCAGGCCTTGAGTTGSGCGTAGTGCGAAAGAATYGCGCGCAGTACCAGCGTGTCTTTGTTGGATGTATCAATTGCGCCTGATAAATAGGTGCCTAAGGTGCTGTCAACACTCAGTTTGTTTTCATCGGATAGTTTCATGATACTGGCCGTGGTTGCAATGGTTTTGGTTATGGACGCCAGGTCGTAAATGTCACTGTTGCGGACTTCTTGCTTTTTATCATAAGTGTGGTACCCAAAGGACTTCCAATAGATGACTTTATTCTCTTTCATAACAAATACCTGGCAGCCGGGAGTGGCTTTCTCTCTKATAGCATTCATCGCAATTGAATCAATCGTRTCCAGCATGTGCCGGTCAATGCCCAGYTCTTCGGGAATTGTGTATTTGATCCTGGTAGATCTGGTGTCTAATCCAAATCCGACCGGGTAGTTCTTGTCGATTGTAACGGGCAAACGACCTTTGGCTTCGACTCCACCAAACAGTAATTGTGCGGAGAGCTCCTGTGCCATTGTATTGTTGTTATATGCTACCAGTACCCCATCCAGGGTATTGAGATGATTGATACTGCTCAGTGCATAGGGGCTGCTGAAAGCAGTAATAATTACTTTTCCGGGGCCTTTTCGGATAAGATTGATCAGCCTCAGGGCCTTGTCTGATAATCCATAGTTCCGCTTCGGACTGTACGTATTACTATGGATACTCGTAAGGATCAGGTCAAATTTCTCAAGACGTTTACTGAGAAATGCATAGTCATTTCCAGTTGGATTACGCCCAACCGWATAGTGCTTCATTGGTGCATAGTTCTCCAGCATTCTTTGAAATGCTGTAAWTTCTGGTGARCGTTTRCCAATTGACAGTGTTGCAATYCGCAAAGTATCGAGTCCGGTTATCGGTATAATAYCRTCCTTATTTCTMAGCARTGTGAGGGAGGATTCAACCAGTTTTCTCYTTAATAATTCATCGGMAAATGTATTCAAGTCATTGATTAGATTRMTGTCKTTAACTGKCTGGATATCATYAAGATAAAACCAYTCTTTTGCACGYAATATYTTCATGCATCKCTTATCRATATCACCTTGTGATNAAGCTTTCYCTTTTATCGCTTTTTTGATCTCGGYCATMGCTCTTGGAACRTCCTCCGAAAAGAGCAGCACATCRTTGCCYGCCAACACGGCTTTCACATCTACAATTCCCGGTTCATAATACTTGCTTACTCCTTTCATATTCAATGCATCGGTAAAGATCAATCCCTGGAACTTYAAACTATCTCTTAACAATCCGGTCACAATTGGTTTAGAGAGTGTAGAGGCCAGATTCCKGGTACTGTCATAAACGGGGATGTATAGGTGTGCRATCATCATGCTTCCCAGGCCCTGGTTGATCAGCTTTTTGAAAGGATAAAGCTCGAGGCTATCCAGACGTTTTATTCCATGAGGTATAAGAGGCAATCCCAGGTGGGAGTCTGTATCTGTATCCCCATGACCGGGAAAGTGCTTTGCATTGGCCAATACGTGCTGATCTTGCATCCCCTTCATGTAGGCGAGGCCCTTATCCGATACATTTTTTCGATCTTCTCCAAATGAACGGTAGTTAATCACTGGATTGTTGCGATTGTTATTGATATCCACTACCGGAGCAAAGTTTATATGTACACCCAACCTCCTGCTTTGCAGGGCAACTCGCTTTCCCATCTGATAGATCAGCTGATTATCCTGGATAGCACCCAATGTCATYTGATATGGAAATTGAACTGTACTGTCCAGRCGCATGGCAAGTCCCCATTCTGCATCCATAGCGATCATCAGCGGGACTTTTGCTTTTGATTGGTACAGGTTGGTAAGCCTCGCTTGCCTTACCGGGCCTCCCTGGAAGAAGATGAGACCCCCGATYTTATGTTTTTCAACCAATTGTGTGATAGCYGCTACATGTTCCGGTCCCTTGTTTGAATAAGCCGCTACCATAAATAGCTGTGCAATGCGTTCATCCGGCGATAACGTTTTGAATACTGAATCTGACCAGGCTGATTGACCTGACAGGAATGGGGGGTATAACACGTCTTTTGACAGGTCTTTATCAGACGGATTTAGAAATCCAACAATGATCAGGAAGAGCAGGGAGCAAGTCGTATATCTRATAATGTTCTTCATGAATCTAAACCAATGGATTTTCTCTCTATTGATAACGTACCTGGAGCCCAAAACCCGACCTCAATTTTACTCTTTATCGAGCCAGGTATTCAGAAGACTATGGTTAATTAATTAACGAAGGTTTGTTCGTATCCTTCCTAAACCCTGATTCCAACAACGCAGATGTCGTCCGTCTGTTCTATCCAATCATTATTCTTGCCTGATGGATTTCTCCATTGCTTGAGCTCCTTTCTCAATTTTTCCCTTTGCTCCACCAGTGAATTTCCATGCATTTCTAAAATGGTTTTCTTAAAGCGGTGGTATTTGTATTTTTTTCGCTCAGCTCCACCGAACTGATCTGCAAAACCATCTGAGAACAGGTAAATGTCATCGCCTTTCCTGAGGTTGAATTTTTTTAGTGTAAAATTGCTTTTACCATCGTCCAGGAAGGTGCCAACATGATACCGATCGCCTTTCAACTCCTCCAACTCACGGTCCCTAACTATGTAAACCGGATTATTCGCTCCTGCAAACTCCAACTTTCTCGTCTTCAAATCAATGACGCACAGTGAGATGTCAATACCATCCCGAATTGCCCTCGCATCATCATCTCCGGATTGAAGGGTTTCGTACAATCCCAGGTTCATTAAATCCAGGATTTTCGCGGGATTTACGATCTTTTGTTCTTTAACGACCATATTGAGCTGATTATTACCRATAATGCTCATGAAAGCGCCYGGCACYCCATGYCCCGTGCAGTCTGCGACGGCGATGATCACTCTGTCATTTTCCTTTTGGGCCCAKATAAAGTCCCCACTGACAATCTCCTTAGGTTTGAAATAGACAAAGCAGTTCTTAATTATGTCATGCACCTGTTCATCTGATGGRAAAATAGCCTCCTGAATCTTCCTTGCATATTTAATGCTATAGGTTATATCGTCATTTTTGTCTTTTAAGGCCGTGTTGCGCTCCTTGATCTCCTCCTGTAGATTTCTCTGRAAAAGKGCAATTGCCACACCTTTKGAAACCTCTTCAACCARTGTTATYAAYTCTGTTGTAAAGTAATTTTTATCGTCGCAGCAGATATTGATGGATCCAAGTARCTSRTTCTTGGCTACSAGCGGACAGAGAAGATAGGAGTTAATRCCCTCTTTGATAAGTTCYTCRTCWGATCCGGAAAGDTCGTCYTTAGCTTSCAGGTCCTGAACCAGGTAATTCTTGAATTTTTTTAAGTGRGTCACACCGTGGAAGTCAGATAGGGGCAATACAATTCCYTCTTTTAGGATACTGTCCGGRTTTGCAGATACTGAGAATGGTGTRAAAGTCTCGTTGACAAAATCAAAGATCACCATGCTYACTCTGGAGATATTCAATTCCTTATAGAGTTTGTTGATCGTAAATTGAATGATCTCGGTGAATGATTCCGCACTTAAGATGGTCTTGTCAACCGCATTGATGAGTTCAAGTTTACTYGCAACGGAYTTGAGTTTGGCCTCMGACTTCTTATCTTCCGTAACATCYGATCCAATATTRATGAACTGTGAAAYCTCCCCGAAATCGTCAAATATTGGTGTGATGTTATAGGATAACCAAACCTCAGTCCCATCCTTTTTGTAATTGATCAGTTCTTCTCTAAAGGACACTTTGTTTTGTTTCTGAACCTGAATTTTAATCAAAGTCTCCKGATTTGTTTTTTTACCGGTTAGCAYGTCTCTAAGTCTTTGGCCCTKAATMTCGGTTRTGGTAAATCCCAACAAGCGCGTAAAACCTTCGTTGACCCATTCRACATTATCGTCCYTGTCGGTAAGYACAACAAAATTGTCGGTCTTACTTGCAATCAGYGATAGCTTTCTGATTTCTTCTTCTGACTTCTTCTTTTCGGTAATGTCATTGCCAATGGTAATATATCTGTCGATTTCACCSTGATCGTTTAGTATAGGGTTTACGTTTAAGGAAAGCCAGATATGTTCTCCACCCTTGGTATAGTTGAGGATTTCCTCAGTGAACGGGCCGCCCTTTCTTCTTTTGGTRTCAATCGCTGTCTCTGACTTAGCGTCAGTTAATGCTCCTCTTAGCAGGATGTCAGGTCTCTTATCCAGGGCTTCGTTGAGTGTATAGCCAGTAATTCTCGTAAACCCTTCATTGACCCATTCAATGCGGTCGTATTTATCTGTGATTATTACATAATTATCTGTTTTGCTGGCCACCATTGAAAGTTTCTCCAKCTCTAAATTTCCTTCTTTCTTTTCCTTGTATCTTATGAAGATTAGCGCGGATACAACCAGTAGAAGTAATACCATAATAATCAGGGARTTTTTTAGTATGGYTTGRGTCTTGGCCTCTGATGCCATGATCTCATTTTCCTTGGCCAGGAGTGCATTTTCYTTGTCGTGTTGTCGATGCTTRTAGGCTGATTCCAATTCGATGATCCGTTGGGTGGTTTCCYGACTYAGCAAGCTGTCTCGAATCTTTCTATAGCTCAAGTGATGTTTTAAAGCACTTTCATAATCCCCCTTTAATTGATAAACTTCTGCCAATTGYTCGTGTGCAGCGCTAAGCTCACCCYTGGCATCCACCTTMGTAGCTGCTTCAAGGCTCTGGTTTGCATATTGAATGGACTGTTTATAGCTCTTCTGCATTTTGTGGATATCRGAAATATCCAACAGCGTRATAGCTATMCCCTTTTGATCATCKAKTTCYCTAAATAGCTTAAGTGCGCGGAAATAGTAGTCRATGGCYGCAGCAAAGTCYACCAATTCCTGTGAGTRTTYCGCWCGAAACTTGTACACGCTGCCAATATTTCCATAGGAGCCGGCYACCCCCTGTGYATCTCCAATTCTTTCTTTGATCGCAAGCGATTTTTGAAGATTTTTAATAGCATCATCGAGGCTTGTAACATCCCCKGTTTTGTCTACYTGATTGATGTATACCAGCGCTATATTGTTCAAGCTTCCSGCTACACCTTCTTCATCATTBAGTTCTTCCCGCATTGCCAATGCACGCTTATAATATTTCAAGGTTTGCATATAATCCTCCATATAATAATAGATGATGCCAATATTGTTCAGGCAGGCGGCTATTTGTTTCTTCTCTCCCAACTCTTCATTTTTCACCAGGGCTAAGAGGTAAAACCGTAARGCGTTTTTGTAGTCGCTCTTGAAGTCRTATACAACACCTATGTTATTCAGRCATWTAGCGATAGCTTTTTTATATACCAGGACTTCGGATTTGGATGTGGAGTTCTTGAGATACTCCCTKGCCATGGTAAGCCCTTGCTTGCCATAYCTRAGAGCCTTGTCTGAGTTTGCCCCYCGCAATTSCCAGCAAAGCTCATTTAACACTTTAAGCGTTTGGTCGGGATACTTGCTGTTCTCTAACTCGACTTGTAGAATTTTCTCAAGCGAGTCTACCTTTTYATTTTGACTSAYYACTTTCGCATRCGCKAAATTTCCTGCGCAGYAYATGCACAATACAATGATGACAAACAGGAYGTAGATATTGRACCGCAAATCGTTTTTTAAYCCGGTGAATTTATGAAATTAAAGAGAGTTTGMGAYAAGTTYYGGCCTTAATCAYATGACCAAAAYTGACGCAATTCTRCATAAAGYACCGATGATTGACCTTTGCATYCAAATTTAGACATTCTGYGMGCTCTGGAGYACTTTACCTTTAGGSRAGAAATAAAAAATGTTAAAAYGATTTTAGCGRCATTSRTTCCGATTTTTCATNYYKGGYCCCCYTCMCTTAATTGGTTGCTCAAAGATTCATAATTTCGCAAATGCAATGCTTYGAAYAATTAYAGGTTCSATTTYATATTAAATTCRGCAAAGACTCATTACTTACCTTTACTCAATGYCCAGGGTATTATTATCAGCAATCGCAATCGTCGGTGYCTCTMTTTCTTCTCTGGCACAGATCAACCCTGATGATATCACCATCATTCGGGATAAATGGGGRGTACCRCATATATATGCCCGGTATGATGAACAAGTTGCCTACGGCCTCGCATGGGCTTCTGCAGAAGACAATTTCAAGGAAATACAGGAGAATATCTTACCGGTTCGGGGCAGAACAGCTGAGTACAAGGGAAARSAGGGCGCCATAATGGATGTATTTGGTCATCTGATGAATGTAAAYGAATTGGTTGAGRCWVGCTATGACACTTCTTTCTCCGATAAATTCAAAAGGGTTTTGCAAGGGTACTGTGATGGATCCAATGCATACGCCAGAGCACATCCGAAGGAGCTTCTATTGAAGGGAATATTTCCCATTACGCCAAAAGACATTGTAAAGGCCTATACTTTTTCTTTGGCTTTCATGACCCACGTTCACTTTGATCTGGCTAAGATCTTTCGCGGCCACATTACGCGGGATGAAATGAATATGGGAGAAGGGTCCAATGGGATGGCTGTTTCAAGTTCAAGGACHGTTGATGGGAAAACCTATTTGGCAATTAACTCYCATCAACCGTTGGAAGGGCCTTTTGCCTGGTACGAAGCACATCTGGTTAGTGAAGAAGGATGGAATATACTGGGCGCTAATTTCCCSGGAGGAGTTAGCATGCTGRTYGGKGCRAATGAGAACCTYGGCTGGGGCCACACATTGAACTTTCCTGACYTGGAYGACGTGTATAAGTTAACGATGCACGAAAAGGACAAGCTGAAATACAGGTTTGACGGTAAATGGGAAGAGCTTGMGGTAAGGAAGGTGAAATTGAAGGTAAAGATGTTGGGCTTCYTGAAAATCCCGGTTAGTCGGAAATTTTACTGGAGCAAGTATGGTACAACAATTAAAGCAAAGACCGGGATGTATTCAGTGCGTTTYCCCTCYAATATGGATATACGTTCAGCGGAGCAATGGTATCGCATGAATAAAGCAAGTAGTTTTAAAGAATTCACRGATGCACTGGATATGCAGGCYCTGCCTGGTATCAATGTGATWTAYGCWGATAGGGAAGACAATATCTAYTTCCTGTCAAATGGSTTATTTGCYTATAGRAATCCAGCATACGACTGGACTAAAGTATTGCCGGGTGATACTTCAGCSACCCTGTGGGAACCCAGGTTCCACCCCAGGAGCGATTTGCCRCAGGTGCTCAAYCCTGAATGTGGATACCTGGTAAATACAAATAATACCCCATTTAATGCCACKTGTCCTGAGGAAAATTTAAATCCAGCTGACTTTGATAAAACCATGGGTTTTCTCACYGATGACAATAACCGCAGTTTGAGGTACCACGCCTTGATTTCAGCATATGAAAAGTTGAGYTGGGAAGATTTYAAAACTATTAAGTACGATATMAGTTTTGCTAAACCCGCTCACAATAATTTYATGYTRGGTATTGAGAAACTGCTTTCACTTGATCCAGGGAAATATCCAGACATMGAAGAAGAAATTAATATGTTGGTAGGGTGGGACCGCAAAACGGACATCAAATCGGARCCAGCCAGCATMGTTATACTCTGTATTCGAAATTTGGTGGATCAGTTGATAGAGACGGGTAAACTTCCCGGAGTAACGACATTGGAAGAAGARGAGATAGTGGCAGCTGTGAGATTTGCYCAAAAGCACTTGTTGAAGTACTTTAAGACAGTTCATGTTCCGCTRGGCGACATTCAAAGRCACATCAGGGGCGATGTYTCTATGCCRGTTGGCGGDGGRCCGGATATMCTGGCGGCATTACACACTGAATTTCAYGACAAGGGGATAATGAAAGCAAGTGCGGGAGATTCGTATATTGAACTTGTTAGATACRGYSCTGATGGAATGGAAGTTGAGACGGTGAACTGTTATGGWGCCTCAAATAAAAAAGACAGTCCTCATTATACAGATCAAATGAAATTATACGTCAATAATRAGACGAAAAAGATGACCCTGGATAAAGAGACGATCTTTAARGAAGCAGTAAKGAARTACCACCCCAAATAACGTTATTATGAAATCACGTCTAYCCTTTTACAYCATCTGTCTATTGCTATTTAGTTTCACTTTGGAAACGCRAGCTGATTTGGATGATGGACTTTAYGCAGAAATWACCACCARCAAGGGCAAAATAGTGATCARGCTGGAGTACGAACGYGTRCCCAAAACKGTGGCCAACTTTATCGGRCTGGCYGARGGCWCTATTGCGAATAAGCATAAAMAAGCYGGCRAMCCATTCTATRACGGYCTYAATTTTCACCGGGTRGTTYCCGATGGAATAATACARGGTGGATGTCCYGAGGGYAATGGGTTRGGCAATCCRGGKTACAAGTTCAAAGATGAATTCAATATGAATCTCGCCCATGACAAGGCTGGAACTGTTTCTATGGCCAATTCCGGAAAGCACACCAATGGAAGTCAGTTCTTTATCACCCACCGTGCGATTCCCTCTTTGGATCRCAAGCATTCYGTTTTTGGCTATGTGGTTGAGGGCWTAGAAGTGGTGAATGCAATTRAGRAGGGAGATRTRATGAAAACCATAACAATTMAAAGGGTRGGTGAGAAAGCCAACGCWTTTAAACCRGGCGTTCATTTTATTGAAAAGGACCGTAAAAAAGCAGAGTAAATTAAAGGCTTTTATGATATAAAATCTACTTTTACYCCTTCAGTGTTAAGCGAAACTTTGTCACTGACGYGCTATAGTSTKGAKGACGATGTGGCGCGGAMTATTCACCNNAACAYATAHWRWGACANNTTCATTGTAGAAGAACCCATTATGAAAAAACAAATAATCACACAGATGAAAAAGTTTATACCTGCGCTATTGTTAATCGGCTTAACCTTCAATGCGTGTGGACCTACGGAAGAGGAAGCCGCCGCYRYGGAAGCGGAAGTGGAAGAATCRGCYCAAGAGGCAMTGGATGATATTTTGAAAATGGCTGARGAAGTRGCCGGGGATCTGGAAARAGATTCAGCTGCATTGGAASAACTCGKCGATTCGATCCTGGTTGARGAGGAAGCTGAGTAAGTATGGGCCTAAAATATGATCGTGGTCGTCACACTGATGATTTCCTGGTTCATTTATACAAGGAATTACTGCTGCCCAGATTGATTGAGGAGCGKATGCTCCTGCTTTTGAGGCAAGGCAAGATYTCCAAGTGGTTTTCCGGAATTGGACAGGAAGCGATATCCATAGGTGCAACTTTGGCTATGGAGCCGAATGAGTTTATCCTACCRATGCACCGCAATCTGGGCATATTCACCGCTCGGAAAATTCCGCTGGAACGCCTGTTYGCTCAGTTTCAAGGCAAGATGACCGGGTTTACCAAAGGACGAGATCGATCGTTTCACTTTGGAAGTACGGAACAYCATATTATAGGAATGATCTCTCATTTGGGCGCACAGATGGGCYTGGCCGATGGAATYGCGTTRGGAGAACGTYTGARGAAATCCAAGCGAATCTCYCTCGTSATAACTGGYGATGGWGGAGCAAGCCAGGGCGAGTTTCACGAAGCGCTGAATATAGCAGCTGTTTGGGATCTCCCCGTGATCTTTGTAATTGAGAACAATGGCTACGGCTTGTCTACRCCATCTGAAGAGCAATTTGTATTCAARAATTTCATAGACAAGGGAATTGGATATGGAATGGACGCTGTGAAAGTAGACGGCAACAATGTAATCGCCGTGTACGATGCTGTYGAGAAAATTGCAATGTCCATGCGCAAAAAGCCCAAGCCGGTAATTTTAGAGTGCATAACCTTTCGAATGCGTGGTCATGAGGAGGCATCCGGGACCAAGTACATTCCGCAAAAACTTTTTGATCAATGGGCAAAGAAAGATCCTGTTGAAAACTATGAAAADHDVHDRTTDARNSAGBKHGTAATVKABAAGAAGGGTTTTGAGAAGATGAAAACRGAAATCYYKGAGAAAATMTCYAAGGCCCTGGATACRGCATTTGCKGWGGAACCGATAGATTCAGATGTMAATCGGGAATATGTTGATTTGTTCTATCCGTACAAACAAGAGGTGGTCAATCCTGMAGGGGACAAAAAAAAGGAGMTGCGCCTTGTCGACGCCATAAGTGAAGGACTAAAACAGTCACTGCACAAGTACGATAATTTGGTGGTGATGGGGCAGGATATTGCTAAGTACGGTGGGGTATTCAAAATTACGGAGGGGTTTGTTGAGGAATTTGGCAAGGAGAGAATTAGGAATACACCGCTTTGTGAATCCGCAATTGTGGGAGCAGCGCTTGGTTTGTCTATTCAGGGTTATAAAGCTGTTATGGAGATGCAGTTTGCGGATTTCGTGACTTGCGGTTTCAATCAGATAATCAACAACCTTGCAAAAACCCATTGGCGCTGGGGGCAAAAAGCAGAYGTGGTCATCCGTATGCCAACRGGTGCTGGCGTAAATGCCGGTCCGTTTCATTCTCAGTCGAATGAGGCCTGGTTTTTCCATACACCGGGTCTGAAAATCGTTTACCCMGCTTTTCCCGGAGATGCRAAGGGATTGTTGGCGGCTTCTATTGAAGATCCCAATCCGGTTATGTTTTTTGAGCACAAAGCCTTGTATCGCAGCGTGAAGGAGGAAGTTCCAGTAGACTATTATACCACCGAAATTGGCAAGGCAAACCTGTTAAGGACAGGAACGGATGCSACTATTRTTACCTATGGAAGYGGYGTTCATTGGGCCCTTAARTCATTGGACGAAAATCCTGAAATTTCAGCGGATCTGATAGATCTTAGAACGCTGATCCCRCTGGATGAGGATGCCATCATCMGTTCAGTGAAAAAAACAGGGCGGGCTATCGTTTTGCATGAGGATACTCTTATCGGWGGAATAGGAGGAGAGATMTCATCRCTTATATCAGAAAAGTGYTTTGAATTTCTGGACGCTCCGGTAYWGCGTTGCGCAAGTTTGGATACTCCCGTACCTTTTTCCGCTAATTTGGAAGAAGCTTTCTTACCCCAGAGACGATTCAGGGARCAATTGARGRCATTGATTGAATACTAATTGGGTGCTATTCCCWTTTCAKCTTATTTAATAACAYAATCCCATTTTACATTTTGTAAATTACATTTTGTAAATTACATTTTGTAAATTATCTTTGGAGCATGAAAGTACACCRCAATCCTTTTCATCTCAARGGYTACCAYGGGCCCAGRTTGTTTTGTGATCGGGAGGAAGAAACTAAACTCCTGATCGAAAATGTAAATAATGGYGTCAATACCACCTTGCTGTCAGTTCGTAGAATGGGCAAAACCGGTTTGATTCATCACGTATTCAATACGCTCAATAAAGAAAAGCACTGGACCTGYATCTATGTTGATATTTATGCKACACAGTCGTTGGCTGAATTTACCAACCAATTGGCCTCAGCCATCCTKAATACGTTTCCACAAAGCCAGAGTATAGCGAAAAACTTTATCGACCTCATCAAAGGTTTTAGTCCAACYATCAGTTATGAYCCTTTAACGGGAGTACCGGAAGTTGCTTTTAGTTACACTCAGCATAAACAATACGAACATTCGYTAAARGGATTGTTTGARTTTTTGGAACAACARGACAAACAGATTGTTATAGCCCTGGATGAGTTTCAACAAATAGCTAAATATCCGGAAAAGAAYATGGAGGCAATGCTGAGAACTATAATACAGTCGTTAAAGAACGTTGTATTTGTTTTCTGTGGAAGCCATAAGCACCTTTTACTGGAAATGTTTAACAGTGCCAAGCGCCCATTTTTTTCRAGTACTCAACCGCTTTATCTCTCAGCTATACCTGAGGTRAAATACGCTAAATTTATCAAGAAGTTGTTTTTGAGAAACAAAAGAAACATAGATGAAGAATCGATAAACTTCATCTTAARCTGGGCAAGAGTGCACACGTATTATACSCARGCACTGTGCAATAAAATTTATGCAAAAAAYACCACAAAGATTTTCATTGAAGAYGTATATCACGCTTGTGATAGCATTTTRAAAGATCAGGAAAACATTTTTTTTCAGTATAGAAATCTGCTGACGTCCGGGCAATGGAACTTGTTGAGGGCCATTGCAAAGGAAGATCGGGTTTACCARCCCACTGGAAGTGYRTTYATYGGRAAATACCAGTTAGGCAAYCCTGCCTCTGTTAAACGAAGTCTGGAAGCATTGGTGGACAAAGAAATGGTTTATAGGGAATCCAATAAGGAAGGCGACTATTTTATAGTATATGACTGTTTCCTTTCCCGTTGGCTGGAGCGTTAATTCCTTGCACTTCWTTGAATTTAAAAGRTACTYGGGGGCAYATTTRYTYCTGTCACCTCCCCATCCAATTKCCGGTTTTTGCTTGATTTCATTACAAAAGTCYGCTGCACGCGTTCRGAATACATAAAGTAAGGAACCCAAATTATCGCGGCAATAAAACTCCTKCCTACATCCTTAAAAGTCTCATAGGTTTCAGCGTCAGAGTACGCCTCGGGATTTAAGGATAACGCTGCAACGGTGTCGATGAGTAAAAAACCAAAGGTGGTAGCGTATAGAATAATGGCAAAACGTGGCAAGATGCTGCGCCTGTTGTAGAATARRAAYAGAACCAGGAACAGAAATGGGATGTAAAGGAAATTGTAGATCATCTCAATGAACATTAGAATCGCAGTAAACAAATAGCGAATGGAAGCATCAAAATCCAGTAGRGCCCGCCACACAGAGGAATCAAAGTATTCAGGAAGATTGTACARGTCAATGAYAAGYCTGATTGGSGAAAGAGTRAGRCCAATGGCGACAAGGATCAACCATCCTCCTATGGATTTCCCGTATGTTGGGGCAACGGCTACCGGTATGTCGTAGTTCGTATAAATTTTGATCGCAWAATAGACACCGGTGCAGAAGGTTAGCAGAGCTATGAAAACTGCCAGCCAGCTCAATTCAAAGYCCTCTTCTMCAATRCTGGTATAGGAGATCATGTAGGTAAGACCTCCCAATATTTCATCATGGCTGGCTATATAGTTTTCCACGGCAGCKGSGCTGATATGTCCCRTRTATGTTTTATASTTGTGCATGATGGTKATGTYGTTTCCTRAGTASTTCACAGAATAATTGTACACGAAGGCATCGGAGCGGATCGTGTTGGACTCTGTTGTTACATTCCATGATYCRGGYAACWTCACTACAGTATTRTGGGTCACRTCCAGAGGATAYTTCACATAATAGGGCATRGTTCTTACCGGTGATTGCGYAACAACCAGGTTRTTTTTTAGRGATAGAGGATAGAAYTCAACATAGATGAGATCCTTCTCKTCYARGGACTTTTCCCAAAGCGTATCTATCCAGTATGATTCTTCAACAATAAATTSATTGACCCCATTTCGATTGTCGATGRTCAYAATRTCTCYGCTGRYCTCTATRCTTGGATAAAGYGTGCTGTAGAAATTGACAAAATCCCGTTGAATGGTACTTAGACTAGACCCGGCGAACATACYGCGTTGATARTCCGCATCTCCTCCGRWATACACCGWWCTCACCYTTAAAGACGCGCCTCCGCCKACSGGYTCCAGGTCGAATGTTTCAGTGGTTACCGAGTTAGAATGATTGGCATCGGGCAAACTTCTCAGRCCTTTCTCTTYWGGRTTGAGSACCAGGCCAAAATGATAATTGGGAAAGTASAGGTGGTCAAGATCTCCACCCTGGTTGCTAATRGTGGGGTCAATATAATAATCTTYGTACCCYTTGCTAATCTGCACCACGCARTGATCAAATAAGCYWGGGGAGGGCAAATGATYYTCAAGYGAARGMCCCTTGTAAGAGTGMACCAGCATSGGCCATGCCTTGATACCATTGGACCTGAGAACTTCGCACARTAGAAACGATTTCGCTTTGCARTCKCCGTATCGCTGACTCAGCACCTTCATKGGTGGCTCTGGTTTRTAGGAGTTTGACCCATCCTCAAAACCCAGATAGCGAATCTCATCCTGRACAAATCGMRTGGAKGCTACAATRAAGGAATCGGTATCGCTGATGGATAATAGCCTGGAGAACTGCGACTTTAATTTYATTCTGGAGTCTTCATCCAGGCTATAGTGCTTGTTGAACATATSGATAACACTGCTCCAGGACTTATATTCAGACACRGAAATAGAAGGGTAGGCATCATACCAGGAGGGGCTGTTAATATCCGTATACATGGATGTAAGCCTGGATTGGTCCCAGATGTATTCTTTGCCATACTCACTGTTGACTATCTCAGGTGGGTCACCTCCATTTAACAGCTTTACCTTCACCCGACGCCCTTTTGGAACAACCAATCGACCATACAATCGCTCAATKGGCAGGCTGAATCTTAAATAGAATTGAGCGTCATACATTCCCTCGAGAATAGGGTTGGTTCCGGTTATTGTGTAGGAGTATTCAAGAATRTCACCCACSCGCATATCTGTCASATKAACAATTGCCGTTAAGGTTCCGTCATAMAGATGCCGGTCCATTTCTGTCTCYCGYTGAACAACCTTAATCTCATCAGTGGATAACTTGTCAATTACYTTTCCCTCCCTGATGATGTTTATCTTGTGGAACYTAAGCGACTGGTAAACCGGATCGAAATTGACAGTTACGTCAGACATCTCTTGCAGTCCTTCATTGTTCAGCATTTTAATTACGTAATGGCCGAACCAATCAGAACGTTCAATACTCTTTTGCTTGTCGACGAGCAAATAATAGAAGCTGGTAGCGATATTGTCCTCAGATTCTGATAATTCCAGATTGGGTTTGATATCCTCAACCCATGACGGAACCTTTCCCTTTCTGACTTGTTCACTTTGTCCCCAACTGGGAAAAAACCAGAGCACACAGAGAATCAGCGTACAAGTATAAAGTCCATTCCCCGCCAGGATAGATGCATTAATGGAAGATGTTCGATTGAATAATTGCATGGCGTTAATCAGAGCAATTTACATAATTATTAATATTTGGAATGTTGCTCAATTGGATTTAGGAAAATAAATAGCCACATCATTTGAACCGTTTGCTGACTTAGGTGTATTACCAATAACAGAACATTMAAAATCTTAGAGACATCAATCAAAATTTCAAAAAATGAAAAGGTTATTCAAAACGGTAGTAATGTGTTTGACCGGTGCGTCACTTCTGGCCAGTTCCCCTGTTGAAAAGCAGAAAGTCTATTCAATTGTAAAGCAGCACAATACATTGGAATGGTATGAAACCCAGGCAAAGCTTTGGGTCCAGGAGCTTGAGAAGGACAATAAGAACAGCGAGGCCTGGCTCTATTATTACACGGCTAAGAGGATGGAGAAAATACTTGGCAATACGGTGAACCAAAAGGATCTCGACAATATTGTTCAGGATATCGCAGAACTTATCCCCGGTAGTTTTGAGCACCATTATATAACTTATTGGAATGGTAACAACAGCGAYGAACTCTTTGKCCATCTTGAAAARGCTTTTGAGTTGGCGCCSGACAGACCGGAGACCTACGATGATTATATAACCCATTAYGAGCTATTRAGGGATCGCGAAAACACAGCGGAATTYTGCCRGCGCCTGTTTGACAGCAATGAGATCTCTGCCAATATMCTGGCCTGGAATTACAATGTCCTGATGTCTACGGATCCCGATGCCATTCTYATTACCAATGGGGACAATGACACTTATCCYGCAATGGTGTTACAACAYGTTCAGGGAATCAGGAAAGATGTGGCCATCATGAATATTTCGATGATMAGCYACRRRGAGTATCARRGTATYTACTTTKCAGAGTTGGGTATTCCMAAAATGGAAAAGTCAAGAAAAGACTTTGAAGATGGCCGCTCCTATATGAAGGCCATTTGCCAACATATTAAGGCRAATTCCAACAGGCCCGTTTACTTTGCAATTTCYGTACARCCCGACCTTTATGCGGACTTCGAAGAGGACCTRTACAACGTGGGATTGGCCTTCAAGTGGTCAGATGACAAATTCGATAACATAGCTGTTATGCGCAAGAATTATGAGAAGAAATTCCTCAAGGATTAYTTGAAAGTRGATTTGTTCAATGAYRTTAGCKCCTCYGTTAGCCAATACATGAAYGCGAGTTAYCTGATGCCWCTHCTTACYYTGYACAAYCATTACGAGGAGAGTGAAGAGGAGCAGAGTTTTACGGAGATTGAATWYTTGATCAATMGAATAGCCGAAGAATCYGGAAGRACYGAAGAGGTTGAGAARATTCTTGGAAAGAGTCCAACCGCCAATGTGGTATCCTATGTTTTTACAGATCCYCGCGAYGCCTATTGGGGCATGCTAAAGATYAACGATACGCTCCATGTTTCACAGTGTGAAATCGCAAATAGAATGTACGATAAATTCCTGCTRGACCTGCTAAAACAAAGAAGATTTGACGATCTGGAAATTGCCAAGAATGAAAGAACTGATTGGATGTCAATCTTACTGCCRATGTATAAGAACCTAAGTGTTGAAAAAGTCTTTGAGCAYTGCAAGCTTGATGATGATRGGTTTCCKGTTTGTAACGTATCCTACGAAGCWGCCGTAATGTACTGTGATTGGTTGACCAGTATYTATAATAASCTGGARCATAGGAAGAAGAAGTATAAAAAGGTTAAATTCAGGTTGCCCACKGAAAAGGAATGGGAATACCTGGCCCGBGGTGGAACCAGTTCGGAATTTATATATCCCTGGGGTCGGGTTCAAAAAGCGATGATGGAGGGTCCAAAAGCAATAGAGGGTTTTGGGTATGACAGTATTACCAACTCACATGGATGCTATTTGGCCAATATTCAAACGATGAGAACCATTGGAAAACGACACCCGGAGGAAGCAAGATCTTGTCCCAACTATGACGGGGCCATATTTCCCGTTACTATTTCATCCTATGCTCCCAATGAATTTGGACTTTATTGTACCATTGGCAATGTTGCCGAGATGGTTCAGGAAAAGGGAATCGCTAAGGGKGGAGGATGGAATACATTGGTCRAAGACGCAATCATCCCTGCCAGGCWGGAATATGACGGTCCMARTCCTAATGTYGGATTTAGAGTAGTYATGGTYGTACTTGAAAAGTAGATGGGGTTGTTTTCCTCTCATAAAAATACVAGTGATGAAGAGCTGATGARGCTCTAYGYCAACGGCAGCAAAAGTGCCTTTGAGGAAATATATCAYCGRTACAGTCRRCGTTTRYTGCATTTCATGTTCAAGATGTTGAACAAYGATGAGGAAAAGGCCCAGGATTTATTRCAAGACTTGTTTATGAAGATAGTAGAACGACCGGAGATGTTTGATGCCTCTCGAAATTTCAAGTCATGGATTTTTACAGTWGCYGCCAATCAGTGCAGGAATGAGTACAGAARGAGCCATTATGTAGAAATTGAGGCTGACGVYACCTTGTCAAATGAAGCTACGGACAGCTATAAACAGTTGATAGCGCAGATTGATAAAGATGTTTTTAAAAAGCAATTGAAAATTGAATTGAATAGGTTGAGCAGRGATCATAAAACAGTCTTCATCCTTMGAATAAAAGAGGGGTTTAGYATTMRGGAAATWGCGGAGATCATGGATTGTTCYGCRGGAACGGTCAAATCAAGAATATTCTATTGTGTTCGAATCYTRGCCARGAGATTARAAGMGTTTCATCMTTTAAAAACCAATTGAGATGAGTAATACAGACGAGAAACTACTGGCATTGCTGGAATCAAAAKCCTATAATCAGCTTTCCAAAGTTGAACGGGATTTCGTAAYGGAGCATTTGTCAGCCGGAGMGTATGAGTTGCAGCGTGAAGTTCTTTTTGCCAGTAAAGAGCTGGTGGAGGAGGAGAGYGCTTTTCTAACACCCGACSCTCGAATCAAGAGCAATCTGAGTAAGGTAATGGCTGGGAGGCAGCAGGGCGTTTCGSTATTTGAACGCATTGCAGCTTACGTAATCCGGCCTGTGCCCGCTTATCAATTTGCCATCGCTTTGGCATTATTGGTAATGTTATTCACGTGGAAGCTTAATGTAGTRCCAATRGAGGSGGARGTTGTTTACAAAGASARGATTGTCTACCAGGAATTGCACGACACGGTTTATGTAGATAAACCCGTTGTTGAAATTCAAACCGTAGAGAAAGTGATCAGAGTGGTTGAGTATGTGGAGCAGGGCGAGARAGTATTAAAAAGTAATMCTGRGCCTTACTTGTCAGAAAAGGATAGAATGGAAGAGGCTACCGCTAAATACCACGCTTACKCTTTTACTGATCAGCAGATCCAGCAACACCAGGAAAAGTCTTTTGGAAATAGCAGTGTGGATACCCGTGACCTGGCACGGCTTATCGGCGTGCTGGACTAATGAACCAACTCAACCAGGCGTCTCATGGCGACCTGGTTATCCAGTAGATCCATTGCCTCAACAATTTGGCGTTTCTCCTTATTGGTCAGGTGCCAGCTAAGTGAAATTCTYTGATTCTGTTTAACCTGCAACTGGAAATCGATGATATCAATCTTACCCCCGTACCACTGGCTTGCGTACTGTATCAATTGGTCGTTTGAAAAATCTTGCACATTAAATAGATTCTCATAAAAGCTRCCCACYGGTTTGCTYGCRTTGGCGAGCACTGTTCTGTATTTGGTGTCCTTGATTTGGGGTTGTTTCGATCGYTCYCKTATTTGGACAACGACAATACCYGATGTATTCTCTTKCAACCATTTYCTGAAGGTAAAGATGAATTTCACMGCGGTTTTCAYKCCATAGTTGTCACGAGCACCWGCATCTATRATCTCCATAACTGGCTCGCTGGGYARGSTTACAAGTGGCATAATGAATGGAAAAGTGGCGTTCATYCTCAAAGCACTGGAGAATTTCATATTATCYGCATCCTGTCGCCAAAAGAAGCGGCTGAATTCYACTTCYTCTATRGATGGCCTGTTATCGATGAGAACTGAGGCGGTGTTGTGGACCAAATAGGATACYGGCTGGGAAGAAATGATCAGCCGYCTTCCGTCATTAACAATGCTKGGTGAGAGRATYAACRTAGGGATTTGTGAAGTGCGCTCTGGCWCAACRTARTCTTTAATGCGCTTGTCCATTACCCAATTTGTGTTTTTATTGAGCTGCTCTTCAAAAGCATAGCCACGGTCCTTGGGGTACGAATAYCCATCGACTTTTACGGTACGCAACTTCATGAACATATCGTTCATGGTAAAGCTTGCGGCGATAGGGTTGAGAAGATCTTTRGAAATATTCTCAAYTGCCTCCTCTTTAGGAASGGGWGCTTCACCATTGAGCTCCCTGAGGTATAGTTCYCTGTAGTAACTCATACCTATGCTGCCACCAGAAGATCCGGTAAGTAAATGTGTTTTTTTAAAGAAGGCGCCATCCGTAAGCTCATCAGCTGTGCTYAATAAATGGTAGGTCCACACCATYGATTTTATTCCACCGCCACTGGCGCAAATAATTACCATYTTGGGTTTCTTCYCATCRGCCTCTGTGTTTTTAGCTTTCCAGTTATTCAGTACTTCCTTTCCTTTTGCGATATCTTCAACGTATAAATCAATATTGCTACCGTATTCATTCACCACTTCATTGGTATAAGATGCTCTTTCTATACTATAATTGAGCCCATAMGCCTTGTTCYTAACATCAATCAGATCCAACGTAGCGCTGTAATTGATTAGCAAAGCGAGYCCAATGGCCACTGCGGAAAACCAACCCCGCAACCATGTTTGAAGCACAGTCAGGATCATCAGTATTATCGTAAATAGCAAAATGACCGATCCACCTGCTGGTATCTGAAAGGCTGGTAAATCCTGAAAAAATCCAACAGTCAACAACAACCCAAATAAGAGCAATTGAAACCATGCCGCGTTGTTYTGGTTCTGATTGAAGACCCTGATGATCATCTCCTTTCCGTAATGATGAGCTTGTCGGCTCAGGCTAATTCTAAAGGGAGAGGCAATATAGGTGAGGACTCTCCACTCCCTGGCCAACGTGAGAGAGGGCATTATCATTTGGAAGACTTTTCGGTCCTTTCTCTTCTTCTTTTGTTGCTCGTTTAATTTAGCTATGGTCTCTTTGGATTCTGTAGATGCTTTAATGCCAAATAACTGAAACAGGTTTTTGTTGGTGGAAAAGAAGTAGATATAGGTGAATAACATAAATAGAAACATGCCAGTATACAAACCCAAAATGTCCAACACGATCTCTTTATTTGACTGAAATTCCTCATAGGCCTGGAACTTGATGATCAGCCACGTATAGGTGATGATAAACCCCAGAGGAATTATGAGGTTGTTGATGCAGTACTTCAGAAAGGGTCGATTCAATGTGGCCAGAAATGGGAACCTCGAACCATTGGTGACATAACTCGCAATATTGAAGGTCATTATCCAGGCGCCGAAACACAACCCAATAAAGAAGAATGACCCAAATCCAACTTCGCCATGGTATTCCGGGCTCAAAAACAGATAGGGGATGCCATATTTAACTCCAATCTGTTTGCTGATAATGCCAAACAAAACGCACCAGAAGAGCAACAGCAATATATTCTTCTTGACCTGSGCTAAGAACAGTTGGAAAGGGAAGAAAAAGTAGACCCTTTTAAATTTTTCTCTATTTGATACAGGTGGTGTCATTGTGTGAATGTACTATAATCACTGTAATGTCAATTRAGTACTATCGCTTTTTTAAAGGTTTAACAATCTGGCGCAATTTCCATAGCGGGATGCAATAATAGAATGATGGGTTGTTGGTTTTACCTGAACGCCCCATTATTCCACCATTTCACTGTTCCTTTCAAATTCTTTTGGGATAWGCGCCAATACAAGGACTCGGGACCCTATATACTAAACGCAATACATCAGAAATAGTTGTCRGATTATGTATTGTATATCCGGGAAGGTCAGGCTAGCTTCRCTTCAACAATTCTGAGGATATCCTTTTCAAGCTCCTCHGCGCTGGCACGAACAGCATCTGCTTTTGCAAGTATATCCTTYACGTAATCTTTATCCTCAAGTTCRCCYGTATTAATTTTTACATTGAGATAGGCACCAATTACSGCRGAYCGCGCACAGAGAGCRCCTACCCCTGCATCGGAAATGGAAGCTGAAAGTCCTGATTCAGCCATKGCCTTCATCACTTCCATTGAATCATTGGCGGTTTGCATSACTTTRAAAGGAACCTCTATTGCCTCCTTCGTTGCATTCTGRATGGCTTCCGTTCTCGCTGTCTTGTCTTCCTCGCTGTTCTTRGGAAGTCCATACGCCTCCATRATCCTGTTAAAAGCCTGGGTATCCTCATCCACYAGCTTTAGCAATRCGGACTGATATTCTTGTCCCTTTACCGCCCATTCAGAATACTCCTCCCATTTATCATCCCAGCCCCTTTTATGAGAAGATAAATTGGCGACCATTGTYCCCARTGAAACGCCCAATGCCCCGATGTATGCWGCAATAGATCCACCSCCCGGAGCYGGGGACTCAGAAGCAGTYTCGTCGGCGAATTCCGTYAAAGTTTTMTGAATGAGCTGGTTTCTGTTACCACCATCCAGKATATATTCTATAATTTTCTCCTGAGGRTTAAACGGTGCAAGGTCATCAAGCCCAAGTGACTTCACRGCTATTTTTATTTTTTCGCTTTCGGAAATTCCCAGAGAGCGATTTTGTTTGATTAGAAAATAGTCTGCTGCATCCARCAGCGCCTGTAATGGTATCAAGCCTACMAGCTCTGATCCCGTTACCCGYATCCCCTTTGAATCGGCGCTCTTGCACGTTTCGTCAAAAGCCACATGAACCGGGGTAATGCTGATGTTSGTTAGATTGTAGGAAATCTGGGCAATACCGTATTCTTCGATATACCAGCCGATACCCTTCACMGCCTTAAGTTTACCCGGAATYCTYAYYGGGTTTCCATCTTTGTCATTGGCGATCTTGCCGGTAATAGGATTGCCCTCTCGCTTTAYTCTTCCTGCTTCCCGGATATCAAAGGCAATGGAATTGGCCCTTCGTGTGGAAGTCGTATTAAGATTTACGTTGTAGGCAACAAGAAAGTCGCGCACSCCTATGGCAGTGGCACCGCTCTTYTTTACRGAATCATTGAACTCRGCCGGGCCAAAGTCTGGCTTCCATTTRGGATCGGATAGTTTGTCAAGGCCTTCATATTCTCCGGATCTGCAAACCGCAAGATTTGCGCGCTCGGGAGTTTTRGCAGCCAACTCATAAAAGTACCCTGGAATGCCCAATTCCTTTCCRAYYCTTTCACCYAATTTGTGKGCAAATGGGACAAGCTCCTCCATKGATACACCGGAAATGGGAACAAGTGGACAAACATCSGTTGCGCCCATTCTTGGATGTTCACCTGTTTGCCCGGACATGTCAATCACCTCGCTCGCTTTTTTGATGAGTAGAAAAGCTGCGTCAATCACTTTATCCGGCGCTCCAACAAACGTGATAACCGTTCTATTGGTCGCTTTTCCGGCGTCAACATCCAATAGTTTTACVCCTTCGTAAGCTTCAATGATATCKGTAACCTGTCTGATCTTGTCMRGATCCCTYCCTTCACTAATATTTGGAACGCATTCAATCAGTTGGCTCATATCGTGTTAGTTTACTCCAACAATATCTTCARGTWCTAYCSCACACSTGACSCTCATTTAKRGAYATCAAYGGTTGGGTTCAAGACCAATTATGTTTCAATTTAATATACCCGCATCAAGTATCTGGCAAGCATTGGTCAGCTCTTATCTGAATCGCTTGTCCTATTCAAAATTACCTGATCAAGAGACCATGTATCCTCTGCTTCGGGAAGCGCAAAAATAGCAATCAATAACACAGTTCGGGGAAAAATGTGATTGACTGGCGAAAATAGTGCCTCCTGGAGCAAATGCCCATATGTAACCAGAATAAGTACGATTCCCAAGCCAATSAGTGCCGGTTTTCGGAAAAGCCCAAGAATCAGGAGGGCTCCACAGACCAGCTCAACTACCGGAATACTGGTGCCGGTTACCCACAAGAGCCATTCAGGAATCCAGGAATCTGCAAATCCCAGTACGAACATCCCCTCCGCATGCGCTAAAGGAGTGAGATCAAAACACTTCCACCATCCGGCCATAAAGAATATGAGACCCAGAATTTGRCGAGTGAAAAACCTTGCTAACCCGATGTTTGAAATCTTCATTCAATMTGAGAATTGGACCGTACTAAGCCTCTGCAGCCTGTTTAATTGCGACCAAAGTACCAATAAAATGGGAATAGGTTGAAAGGTTGGAGTGACTGGGGAGCCAGTGGGTTCAAACAGTTTTTAGTAGAATWCAACAGYGCTAATAGTTGTGCGGCAAATCCAGAAACGAACGCTGTGAGATCATACTATACCATGTGACTTCTGAAAACAGCATAGGGGAATTTATTACGGTGTTGATATGCAGAGGCTTGACGACCTGATGGAATTGATGCTCAGAGCCGGATATTCAAGATTTACTCTAGGAAATTGATGAAAAAGCACGGGTTTTCTTACATGTACAAGTTTCGGACAGTGATTAGCTATGTTTTTCGTTTGGTCCAACCTTATCTTTGAGCAATGCCGCCATGACAAATTAATACACGGAATTATTAAATTAAAACACGATACCCATGGATGCAAATGGCCACGTTAAAGAACTGAAGAAACGCATAAAAGAGCTTGAGGAAGCCAATGTCACGCTTCAAGAGAGATCATTTGGGGTTCAGGAAGGTGACACGGTTAGCGTTCCYCCACAAATAAAACCCCTTTTTGATATTGCCCAAAAAACGGTTGGCGAGTACTTTCAGCGACTCAAGATCAATCCCAGCAAAGCAACAATTGACATTGATGGCCAGAGATACCTGTTGGTAAGGGCTTCAGCGTTATCATACGATTTTTTGAAGACAATTAAGGACTTGTATGCCAACAGAGGGGAAGAAGAGGCATTTGCCATTGGTAAAAACTTCCTGTTTGACATTGCCCATGTTATTGGCATTGAGGACGCTAAGAATTTTCACAAAAAGATGAATCTCACTGACCCTATTTCCAAATTGGCAGCTGGACCGGTACATTTTGCTTATACCGGCTGGGCTTATGTTGATATATTGCCTGAAAGCAGTCCGACACCTGATGAGGATTGCTTGCTCATCTATAACCACCCATTCTCGTTTGAAGCCAACTCCTGGATGGAGGCTGGGCAGAAAACRAATGTACCGGTTTGTATCATGAATGCCGGATATTCTTCTGGCTGGTGTGAAGAGAGCTTTGGTTTGCCGCTCACGTCAGTAGAAATTTCGTGTAAGGCAAGGGGTGATGACAATTGTACTTTCATCATGGCGCCACCKCATCGAATCAAAGACCGGGTAAAAGARTATTTAAAGGATACAGATACATCCGACGCTATTAACGTGAATTTCGATATTCCGTCATTCTTTGAGAGAAAGAAGTTGGAAGAGCAGATGCAAATAGCCAAAGAAAAAGCCGATGCGGCCAATGAGGCAAAGACACGATTTCTAGCGAATATGAGTCATGAAATAAGGTCCCCTGTCAATGCTATTGTCGGGCTTGGTCAAATTCTAACCAGCCAGATGCAGGAACTGAACTTGCCGGATAGCTTTAAGGAGTGTATCCAAAATATCTGCATCAGCGGAACCACGCTTTCCGAGGTGATCAACGATATTTTGGACCTCTCTAAGATTGAAGCGGGCAAGATGACTCTCTCTGTAGAAGATATGGATATCCACCAAACCATAAAGGGAGTATTCCATATCAATAAAGCACAAGCGATGGAAAAAAACCACCATCTTGGATACAATATTGAGAAAGATGTTCCCAAAATCATAAAATCAGATAGAACCAAGATCAACCAGATTTTGATGAATCTTTTGAGCAATGCCATAAAATTCACACCAAAGGGCAAGAGYATCTTTATAAACGCTGAAGTTGCCGAAGAYAAGSAGCATTTTATTCTCAGTGTTAGGGACGARGGCATCGGTATTCCATCTGGACGTTTACAGAAAATACTGGAGCCCTTTGAACAAGCTGATGCTACAACTACGCGGGAGTATGGTGGTACCGGGCTGGGTCTGGCAATAACAAAGAGRATGGTGGAGTTACTSGGTGGAAGGTTTGAATTTCAGAGCGAAGTAGGTCACGGTTCAATTTTYAAGGCCATACTWCCYATGGTCGCATCYGAYACYAAGTTGCGAATTGACAGTGCSGTAGATCTGMSCAAATACAACTTCYCAAGCNGACAATAAGATTCTTGTGGCDGAGGACAATCCAATGAATCAGTTTATGATGAAAATGCTCTTTGACGAGCTTAAATTAGATGTAGAATGGGCAATAAACGGTGAGGAAGCTGTCCTAAAGGCTAGAAAACTGATGCCAGATCTTATATTGATGGATATGCACATGCCGATAAAGGATGGATTGCAGGCAACGCAGGAGATCAGGGCSGATCATAGATTCGATGATGTTCCAATTGTGGCCGTTTCTGCAGATGTATTCAAGGAAAAGCAGGAACTTGCCCTTGAGATGGGTGTTGATCAGTATGTAACAAAGCCGATCAATTTCCATAAGCTCATGCCTATATTGGCCAAATACCTTAAGCAAAACAAAAAAAAGAAATCAAGAAAGAAGAGTAAGAAGGTAAGAGCGACTTTGTGATTTATTAGGGAACTTTTGAAGAATCAGTGAAACCGCACATTTTTCGTTCGCACGCACAAGTCCTGGGTTGGCGAGTTGTATTCTCTTGGTATTTGACTATTCAATTTGCACTTTCTCTTTGGTTTTGATATTGCAAAATTCAAGGCGCTCCTGGCCATTATTTTTTGAATTAATTGAATTTTCAGCATCAGAATGGGCTGAAAAGAGCATAAAGGACGGATTTAGAAAGTACCTGGAATTACCCAATTTATATCCTGAAGCAATAATTTGAAACCAAGGAAATAATAAAAAAGAAAGGAAAATGCTTGGATAATTGGATTATCTGTAGATAACTTTGTAGCCGCAAGCAAAAGCTAAAAATGAAGGGATTAAAAAATATGTTGATGTGTTGTTGTTGTCCTAACGAGACGGGGAGCAGCTTTTGTGTGCAGCATTTATAAAGACATTCAATAATCACAAGACGCAAAGCTCTTCTAAACGGAAGGGCTTTTTTTATGCATAGGTTTTAATATTTAATGAGTTTCAATCAAAAATGGYAATTAATAAATACATCGGTTTCAGTAAGCATATAGCAYACAYCANNTGNYGTTGTTGTTGYTGTTGTTGTATGTGTACCCGGATACACATGGGAAGGCCATTATCATATCTATGCTGACAGAACCAAAGAACAGATTTAGCACGATTCAATAAGCCTTCTAAACAGAAGGCTTTTTTTATTGTCAATTTTTATAAACCAGRAAAACATGAGTGTACAGATTTCAAATTCAGTGAGTGAAAAAGCAAGCAGRGACATCTTCGAGCTGCAGGAAAAGATAGAGGGGTTTCACAAYGGAARSGTTCAGGAAGACAAGTTCAAACACTTTCGCYTRACWAGRGGTGTMTAYGGCCAGCGACAAACTGGYGTRCARATGATTCGAATAAAGTTACCCTATGGAAAAGTTACSGCWGCMCAGCTTGAAAAGATGGCGGATGTCTCAGAWAGGTACTCCAATGGAAAGCTCCACATCACCACACGGCAGAATATTCAGCTTCATTATGTAAAGCTCAATGATTCACCGGCTGTTTGGGCTGAGCTGGAGGAAGARAATATCACACTTCGGGAGGCCTGTGGAAAYACGGTGCGCAATATTACSGCRTCTCCAAATGCGGGTATYGACCCSAGGGARCCATTTGATGTAACTCCCTATGCKCATGCATTCTTCACKTACTTYCTCCGCAATCCGYTRGGGCAGGATATGGGAAGAAAGATCAAAATTGCCTTTTCTTCWAGYGTRGAAGATACSGCCTTYACCTATTTCCATGATTTTGGTTTTGTCCCTAAGGTGAAACTTATTGGMGGCAAAGAGGTGAGGGGATTCAAAGTAGTGGTAGGTGGTGGCYTGGGTGCTCAGGCTTTTGTGGCCAAAACAGTATTTGAGTTTTTRGAAGAAGACAGGATYATMCCCTTTACYGAGGCGGCYATTCGYGTATTTGATCGCTATGGCGAACGTGAAAAGCGGCTTAAGGCTCGCTTAAAATACCTKATTCARAACCTGGGGCTGGAGGAGTTTCTCAAGCTKGTGAARGTGGAGGAAAAGAATTTGGGTGCGAAGTTTTAYAAGGTTGAYACKGCSGATTTTAATCAGGTGCCTGCATTGCAGGATAAGGTCGTTCCAACAGTAAGTGTGGATGAGGAAAAATTCAATGAATGGGTAAGKACSAATGTTTTTGAACAAAARCAGGAGGGCTTTTAYGGCATTCAAATTAGGGTGCCMCTGGGAAATATCACARGCGSTACTGCCCGAAAGCTCGCCGATTTGGTGAGAAAATATGTAGCKGATGATATTCGATTTACCATTGACCAGGGTATTTTGCTCAAATTTGCTTCGSARGAGGTCTTRAARCCCATTTTTYATGAGTTGCAAAAGCTTCATCTCGCRTTACCYGGTTTTGGTACCATTCACGAYATTACCTCTTGCCCWGGGTCTGATACCTGYAACCTGGCRGTGACCAACAGTACAGGACTTACCCTGGCTTTGGAGCAGGTGCTAAAGGACGAGTATAAGGATCTTATTGGCGAAACAGGGATACGCATTAAGATCAGCGGATGCATGAACTCTTGTGGTCAGCATATGGCAGCCAATATTGGTTTTCATGGGAGCTCGATCAAGAACGGGGCTTTAGTAGCTCCGGCAATGCAGGTAGTTCTGGGCGGTGGATTTGAATTGGATCACAATGGGTCTTTTGCCGATAAAGTGATCAAACTACCCAGCAAAAGGGCGACAGACGCATTGCGCTATCTGCTCAACGATTTTGAAGAGCAAGCGATAGAAGGAGAGTATTTTAACGACTACTATCGCCGGCTGGGGAAAGATCACTTTTACCAACTGTTGAAACCCCTGGCTGATAAAGAGCAATTCACCGCGGAGGATTATTTGGACTGGGGCAATAGTAAGCAGTTCAAACCGGTCATCGGGGTGGGAGAATGTGCCGGTGTCTCCCTTGATGTGATTGGGACAATCATTGGAGAGGCAGAAGAGAGGATCATTTTAGCTGAAGAAGGGTTGCAAGAGCAATGGACTATTTTGAACTTGAATCAGTTGAGGAATTAATTCATCAAATTAAAGGGTATCCGATTTTTTTCAATAATTACTTAGATAATATTACCGTCCACTTGACCCAAATGTTCAGAGACCCATTTGTGTGGAAGTTTTTGAAAGAGAACATTGTGAGCGATTTTGAAAACTTATCCGAATTTAATGTTTGGTTAGCAGGATGTTCTACAGGTGAAGAGTCTAAATCAATGGCCATTGTATTAGACGAGAGTGGTCTTTTACACAAATCAAATATATACGCAACGGACTTGAATTTACTCA
>NVRW01000035.1 GCA_002400975.1 Flavobacteriales bacterium
AGAATGCGCTGTGTAATTAGTTTATGAAAAAAGACATCACTTACGCCCTCCGCCAGTAAAAAGAGCACCAAGCCTCCTTCAAACCAGGTAATTTTGAGAAAAGACTTTAGATCAAACGCAAAGATAAACCGGGTGAAATACCGCAGCACATAAAAACCAAAACAAATTTGGATAACCAATAACAGCGCCCGCTTGGTCTGGTGGTTTATATCAAACCCATGCATGTAAAGCAGCGTTCCGAGAGCTATAAGAGAAACCCAAAAGCTAATTTTCCAAAGGAGCTTTAGAACCTTGTCTTTGCTGTCGTAAATCGCGAGGTTGAGCCGTTCCCGAATATTTAACCCCATAAATACACTATTTGCTCAACAGCCTTGTTATCCTCTGGAGATTTACCCTCATTCTGCCAGAAGAGATTTCGCTTCTTTGAGCAATTGATCCCGATTAATTGGAACAACTCCCACTTTCTCGCAAACAATTCCACCGGCGAGATTTGAAAGAGAGGCAATAAATTTTGGGTGGGCATCGAGGGCCAAACASAGYGCAGCKACACCTATTACCGTGTCACCTGCCCCAGAAACGTCTGTTATATCCCGGTAATGGGCGGGAATTGTTTCCCTACTCTCTGAGTCAGCAACATAAATGCCTAATTCTGATAAGGTAACCAACACCAGTTTATGACCTCTCTCTTGTATTAAGGTGTCTACAGCACCTTCAATTTCGCTGATGTTCTCCTCATAAATATCTACCTTCATTCCCTCCCGGATCTCTTTCAAGTTCGGTTTGAAAAGAGAGGCATTTTCGTAGGTGTTGAAGTTCTTTTTCTTGGGATCGACCGCTACCACAATGTTCAGTCCTACCGCCTTTTCAATCACAGCCTCTATAATTCCTTTTGTTATCAGGCCTTTGTCGTAGTCCTCAAAAATAATGGCATCCACCTGTTCATTCTCCAGTGCGTCGCATACCAGCTTAATGAACTGTTCTTCGTCTTCCTCCATCAGATCGGACTCGATTTCTTCATCAACACGAAGCATTTGATTCCCACCACTCAACACCCGTGTTTTAACTGTTGTCTTTCGGGCTGAACTTTGTAAAATGCCACTATCCGACATCGACTGGTCCTTAAGCAACTGGCAGAACATATTGCCTTTTTCCTCGCTGCCAATTACAGAATAGACCAATGGCGTTGCACCAAGAGCCTGTATGTTCAATGCTACATTGGCWGCACCACCCAGGCGGTTTTCCATTTTGTCTAYAGCAACAATGGGAACTGGAGCTTCGGGGGAAATTCGATTTACCTTTCCCCACATATAGGAATCAATCATTACATCTCCAATGACCATCACCCGCAATTTTGCGAATGATTCAAAGAGTTTTTCTATGTCCGCTACTTGCACCTCAATTCAGTTTAGCAAGGGCTCCTGATATCCTGCTCACGGCTTCGCGAATGGTTTCCTCAGAGCAAGCGTAAGAAATTCTCATATATTCCGGTTCTCCAAATGCCTCACCAGTAACCAGTGCTACACTGGCTTCATTTAGCAGGTACATGCATAGATCAGATGCATTGTCAATGGTTTCCTCACCATTTGTCTTTCCAAGATATGACGAAATATTGGGGAATACATAGAATGCTCCCTCCGGAATGTTGGTTGTCAAGCCGGGGATCTCCTTCAGCAATTCCAACAGCAGATCTCTTCTTTTCAAGAAGATTTCCCGCATTTCAGCCGTAGTCTCCGGATCCATTTTCATTGCAGCCTCTGCCGCCTTCTGTGATATAGTAGACGCTCCAGAGGTGAACTGCCCTTGTATTTTAATACAGGCTTTCACAATCCAATCCGGAGCACCGATGTATCCGATYCTCCATCCGGTCATCGCAAAACCCTTTGAAACRCCGTTGACGGTGATWACTCTATCCTTAACAAAATCRAAAGACGCAAAGCTGGTATGTTTGCCTTCAAATATGATGTGCTCATAAATTTCATCTGCAATCACATATAAATCATCATGATTTGCAACCACTTCCGCAAGTTTCTTCAACTCGTCTCCGCTATAAACTGATCCHGATGGATTACARGGAGAGCTAAATATGATCAATTTTGTTCTATCCGTAATTGAGGCTTCCAATTGCTCAGCCGTTATCTTGAAATCATTTTCAATACTGGCGGAAACCACAAYRGVTGTTCCCTCTGCCAKCTTCACCATTTCCATATAACTWACCCAATAVGGAGAKGGMAGGAGCACTTCATCACCGGGATTTACGAGGGAGAGTACTACATTGGCTATGGATTGCTTCGCYCCTGTGGAAACAACTATYTGCTCTGCTGGGTAATCCAGGTYATTRTCTCTTTTAAACTTATTTGAGATTKSYKATYTYWRMTSRSKARWKYYWRKYWMYKKWKGRTAWTRSKYAARATYRTYTTTARTRSYYYKMMYWGMWRMRTYKTWKWMKWWWWMAGGTGTGTCAAAATCAGNTTCCCCAATGCTGAGATTGATYACATCAACACCCTGGGCCTGYAATTCCCTGCTCTTTCGTGTCATCGCAAGCGTTGCCGATTCTGCAAGTCTGTTGATCCTGTCGGATAAGCTGTTCATASGGCACAAAGCTATAAAATTTAGGGTCAAGCAGCCTAGAATACGAATAACGAATTTGCACGAAATTTTGAAGGTTAATAATTAAGTTTTTTNACGCTAATAATRATCAGGAGGMCTCCCTTTGTACATTYGTATTGATTGGTCACCCGTGGATAGGCGCYWSGTAAATGAGAGAACAATCACTGATCTCTGCAAATATTGSCTTGGATTGATATACTTGCATTTCTCTGCCCCTAATTGCTATCTTTGCCCTTGAAATTTGACAATATCTTATCAGGTGYYTACGTTTTTTCTGAATAAATAAACTGAATCGGTGGAGTCCYTTTTTGACATTTTAAAATTAGTCYTGCCTTCTGCTATTGTCTTCCTRACSGCGTTTTACGCGATTAAAAAATTCCTGGAACATGACCAACGYAAGAGGTCAATGGAATTGMGCAMGGATGGGCAAAARGTAGTCACGCCAGTTCGACTTCAGGCCTATGAGCGAGTGGTCATGTTTCTAGAGAGAATTGCGCCCGAAGCGTTGTTGGGACGGGTGAATAAGCARGGGATGGATGCGAAGGAATTGCAGCTTGCCTTGATAACCACAATAAACGGTGAGTTTAACCACAATCTCTCGCAACAGCTCTASATGTCCAACGAGGCYTGGCTTAGGGTAAAGATGGGAAAGGAAGAAATGATCAAGTTGGTGAATATAGCCTCCAGCAAGGTGCAACCGGGCGCATCTGGTGCTAACCTGAGTAAAATGTTGCTTCAGCTAACTATCCAGGTGGGTAAATTGCCTTTGCACGATGCGGTTGAGTATCTCAAGGCGGAATTGAGACAATCATTCTGATGTGGGATTTAAAAAATTTTATTTGCGATTTGTAAATGGGAGAGATTAAGAAGAGGAAAAAAACCTTTGAAACCAGCTCTGGTATAGAGGTGAAACGCATCTATAAGAATATTGCTGTTGAGCCGGAGCAACCTGGCGAGTTCCCCTACACCAGAGGCGTTCAGAAGGAGATGTACCGCACACGTTTGTGGACCATGCGCCAGTATGCGGGATTCTCCACGGCTRAAGAATCCAATAAGCGCTACAAGTATTTGCTGGCCAGTGGTACAACYGGTTTGTCTGTGGCCTTTGACCTTCCCACCCAGATAGGATATGACTCYGATCATGAACTGGCKGAAGGTGAGGTGGGGAAAGCCGGAGTTGCAATAGACTCTCTCAAGGATATGGAGACGTTGTTTGATGGAATTGAATTGGCGAAGATCACAACTTCCATGACCATCAATTCTACCGCAGCTATTTTATTGGCAATGTATCTCACCTTGGCGAAGAAACAGGGAGCCGATCTTTCTGTGATATCAGGTACCATTCAGAATGATCTGCTCAAGGAATATGCAGCCAGGGGAACCTATATCTACCCTCCGAAGCACTCCATGCGCATTATTACGGACGTATTTGAGTATTGTACTGCYGAAGTGCCTAAATGGAATACCATCTCCATTTCSGGATACCATATCAGGGAGGCTGGTGCGACCGCTGTCCAGGAGCTGGCGTTTACACTGGCGAACGGAAAGGCATATGTGAAGGCTGCAATTGAGAAAGGATTGGATGTAAATGTATTTGGYAAACGCCTCTCCTTTTTCTTCAATGCGCATAACAATCTTTTTGAGGAGGTCGCTAAATTCAGGGCAGSGCGAAGAATGTGGGCGAAAATTATGAAAGAACTGGGCGCGACTGAACCAAAAGCCCAGATGCTTCGGTTTCATACCCAAACAGGTGGGTCGACCTTAACTGCTCAGCAACCGAAGAATAATATTGCAAGGGTGACGCTGCAGGCGCTTTCKGCTGTATTRGGTGGGACGCAGTCATTACACACCAATGGTTTTGATGAGGCGCTTTCCTTGCCTACRGAAGAAGCGGCTCAGATAGCGGTGCGGACGCAGCAAATCATCGCATATGAGAGTGGAGTACCAGAYACRGTTGACCCMYTGGCRGGATCRCAYTAYGTTGAGACCCTRACCAATGARGTRGAGGCKGAAGCSTGGGATWATATTGAGCGCATCGACGYAYTGGGAGGAGCAGTAGCCGCGATAGAAGAGGGTTTTATACAAAGAGAAATCGCGGCTTCGGCATACARRTACCAACAGGCACTGCAAACGAAAGRGGAAATATTGGTAGGTGTCAACAAGTTTGAATCTGAAGAGAGCGCTAATGACGAGCTCTTCACGGTGGATGACGCTATCCGGCAGGTTCAAATAGAGAAGATTGAAACGTTAAAAGAGGAACGGGACAATGAAAAAGTAGAAGCTTCATTGGCCAAAATTGCAAAACATGCCGAGGATGGTACCAACCTGATGCCTGCAATTATAGAGGCCGTTGAAAACTACACGACCCTTGGCGAGATTGCCGATGTGTTGAGAAACGCTTTTGGGGAGTTTACGGGTTAGACTTAGGCTTTCTGTATAGGAAGTGACGTTGCATGTTTACCTCCCGTTAGGGACGGCAAGATCTCCACATAGTTTGGTTATTCAATCTCCACCCCATACTTCAAATCCCTCGGCGGCTTCTTGGTTTTGTCGCCATCTGATTTGAGGTAATAATCAAACCATTCCAAAGTCCTGAGATTGTAATCAAGGCGTGCCGGATTTTTCCTGTTACCATGTCCTTCA
Source organism: Flavobacteriales bacterium (assembly GCA_002400975.1). Classification (GTDB taxonomy): domain Bacteria; phylum Bacteroidota; class Bacteroidia; order NORP154; family NORP154. The sequence continues at coordinate 5,251 of NVRW01000035.1, forward strand.
CCGGGATACCATACCAATCGAACGGGAGCGTTGCCATGCATTTTCAAGGCTCGGTACAATTCCAAAGACTGTGATGGATGAACCCGGGGATCTTCTTTGCCATGGAGGATCAGCGTTGCCGTTTCACTGTCTTTGGCGTATTTGATAGGGCTCCTGTCAAAGACAAACTCGAATTTTTCATAGGTCCAGAAAGTCCAGTGGGAGTGATAAGATTCCCATGGTATATCCGTAGTATATCTTTTCGAAACCTGATCAGAAATACCAACAAATGATACCGCAGCTGCGAACCTCTTGCTGTGCTTTGTAGCTCCCCAGCCAGCGAAATATCCTCCATAAGACCCACCGCCAATACCGACTTTCGCCTTGTCAACCATACCCAGTTTAATCAGGTGGTCAATACCATCAAGTACATCATTAAATTCTTCATCACCCATATCACCCTGGTCAGCTTTCGAATAGGCAACACCTCGTCCRGAACTGCCRCGGTAATTGGGCATGTACACGAAATAACCTTTACCGGCTGCCACTTGTCCCCACATACTGTAATAGGTTGACCAGCCATTTTTAACGCAAGACTCCGGCCCGCCATGTATGTAATTAATCAAWGGATAGACATTGCCTTTCTTGTAATTCACCGGGTAGATCAAAACACCTTCAATGATCATTCCGTCACGAGATTGATAGCTGAGCTTCTCCTGCTTRCCCAGTTTTTTCTTTTCAACCCATGGATTTAYATCAGTTCTCTTTACCAGCTTCTTCTCCCCGATTCCAATCGTATACAGCTCTCCCGGATTTTCAGGTGTATTTGCATTCATGACAACAGTGCCATTGCTGATCSTGAAACYCCGAAAYACCARRATTCCCCCTTCGATGATCTTYTCARTTTTSTCWGAATTWATGGMCCTTTTRTTCAAGGTAACTTCRACACTCTCATCAGCAGAATAAACCATYGTRCTGGCATCRCTCCATTCYACRTGCGTAACYGATCCTTTAAAATCYTTTGAATAATTGGTCAGCTTTGAGAAGTCCTTGTTATTGGGTACTTCSGTAACGAATAAGCTGCCGTCTACCGGATCATTGATATCTACACCAGCGATAAARGCAATGTGTTTCCCGTCCGGCGCCCAGACCAGTTGCTTCAGCTTACCGGGATTGTTGACCAGTACGTTTACCTCCTTTGTTTTGGGGTTGATGACTTGAATCTTACTGAACATATATTGATAGTCGATTAAATTCTTTTCCGAAAYCTGAGCGGCAATCAAGTCACCAGCTGGGTTCCATTGAGCGGTATAAACTGCGATGCCCTTAGTCAGCCGCGTTGTGGCTTTGGTGGAGAGGTCGTAGAGATACAAGTTTTTTTCTGGAATTTCCTCCTCRTAAATTTCAGCATCGAAGCCAACATCCTTCCACGTGTCTCTACTGGTATCTCGCACAGACGAAATATAAGCTATAGAGSTATTGTTTGGATTCCAGGYGTACCCTTGAATGGAYGTTTTTGAGTTGGTGATTTGTGTTGCYGAATCRGTTTTGAGATCAAAAGTATAAAYCTGTGTTTTCTTTGCTTTAAACCATTTAGCCAGSAATGTCAGGTTCTTTGAATCAGGGGTCCACSCAACATTGTAAAAACTTTTTTTCTTGTYRTAGTGTGATTTTATCACCCCACTTGCAAGATCCAGAACAAAGAGTTCTTTATARCTWGYGCCCGGTTYATCGGAGAAYGGCCTCCYGKWTKMNAYRGTRTARGCRATCTGSTTYCCATYKGGGGAAATYGCBAYYTCRCCWATWYYYTTCATTTTGAAAATATCGTGGGAAGTAAATACATTTCCCTGTGCMATTARTACCGTGACGTTTGAAACCAGAACTAATAGTAGTAGGATKCTCACTCTCATCTCAAGAAAAATTMGTTAGTNWATTACMRATRGGCRGACTCAAAGARGTCGCAAATATTACACCRCTTAACAMGTGGTRCAAAGTGCAGTAATGACYGCGTCGAAGTTYGGAACGGAYCCRGCATCTTCCAAAACYTCYGCATAGAGAATATTYCCYTCRCCATCYACCACAAATGCTGAYCTCTTGGCTACTTTCTTAAGTCCCAGAACAAACTCATCGTATTGYGCWTCATASGCWGCWGAAACCTCTTTGTTAAAATCTGAAAGTAGGGGGAAATTTAATTCYTGTGCCTCCTTAAACTTTCCCAAAGAAAACGGGGTGTCTACAGATATCGCMAGAACCTGSGTATTTAAATCRTCATACGCGGCAATATCATCYCTAATCGAACACAACTCCGTRGTGCAAACTCCGGTAAARGCCARTGGRAAAAAGAGDAYCAATACATTTTGACCWCGRAATGATTCTAATGAGACCTCKTTCTTTTCTGTGTCGTAAAGTGTGAATAAGGGCGCGGTATCGCCTTTTTGAAGAGCCATTGYTTTGGATTTTTATATGATTACAGCYATCAAKATTATTAACAGGAACAAGTTTAAAACTTTTTTGCCTCAAAAAGAAGGTGGTRACCTAAATATCTATCATTGTGAAGAATCAAATCCGTCACGATGAAGAACTATTTAGTTGARTTTATTGGAACATTTTTCCTGGTATTTGTCATTGGGCTTACWGGCAATCCAATAGCCATTGGGTGCATYCTTATGGTGATGGTATATATGGGGGGACATATCTCTGGTGCCCACTACAATCCAGCGGTAACAATAGCCATTCTGATCCGCAAGAAGATAGAGACCAAAGACGCATTGATGTACATAGTATTTCAGATTTTGGGTGCCGCATTGGCYGCAATCTGTTACCAGGTGGTYAAAGGTGAAACCTTCGCACCTGCACCAGCTGATGATGCCAGCATGATTTCCGCCTTGCTGGTGGAGGTGTTATTCACTTTTGCCTTGGTTTCTGTAATATTAAACGTCGCGACGCATTCTAAAACTGAGGGCAATTCATATTACGGACTCGCTATTGGCTTTACTGTATTGGCCGCTGCTTTTGCAGGTGGTCCAATCTCAGGTGGAGCATTTAATCCTGCAGTCGGAACSGGACCTATTCTGATAGATACTTTTATGGGATCCGGGTCAATGGCTAACCTGGGAATCTACTGGTTAGGACCCGTTTTAGGTGGTGCTTTAGGGGCCYTGGTATTCAAGTATATTAATCCGGACGAATAAGATCATCCAATTTGATCCTTACTAATCAAATGAGGGTCTTTCGGTTTTATCCGTAGATGCAGGTAAAATCGGTAATTCCCTGGCAAAGGCGGGAATTTCGCCAGTAAGGCTGCCTAAAAATGCGGCGATCTGGAATACTTCYACTTCGTTGAGTTTCTTGTTCAGCTGCATCTCGGCCATATACTCTATAACYTTATTCAGGTCCCARACGCTCCCATCATGGAAATAGGGATAGGTTTGCGTGACATTCAGCAGAGATGGAACTTTGAAGAAATATTTGTCCTCTTCCACCTGSGTAACTTCAAATCGTCCCTCATCATGAATTTTACTRCCYGTTAGCTCCCAATARGGCTGGTAAACACCCACCTTTTGATAAGAGGTTCCTCCAACTGTTGCAGTYGTGTGGCACTGAATGCARCCTACATCGATGAAAGTTTGCAASCCGYTTTTTTCCCGGTCACTCAGCGCAKTAACKTTGCCGTTCAGGAATTGATCAAAACGTGAAGGGGTCATTAGCCTTCTCTCAAAAGCGGCGATTGCATTGGCAATATTTACATAAGTAACAGCATTTGTATCACCGGGAAAGGCGTTATTGAAGAGTTCAACATATTCAGGCATAGAAGCTATCCTGTCAACTGCAAATTCTGCGTGAGGGGCAGCCATTTCTCCCGGATTCAGTATCGGCCCCTGGGCTTGTTCCTCCACATCCTTTGCTCTTCCATCCCAAAATTGGGCAAAATGTAAAGCTGCATTCAAGGTAGTWGGGGCATTTCGAGGACCGACATTCCACTGGTGTCCAAGAGAGGTTGGCAGATTATCTGCTCCGTATGTAGCAATGTTATGACAACTATTGCAGCTGATCCAACTGCTTTTAGATAGTCGTGGCTCATAGTAAAGCATTTTTCCCAGGAGYACCTTGTCATCMGTCACCACATTTTCGGGATTGGCMGCAACCTCCGGTAGTGGAGCAAAGAAATTATTTGCMGCCTGYAGCAGMGCCYTATCTGATTCACTAACRTAAAYCTCCTCCTTGGCAGAWGGTGWTTCATTCTTTGAGTTGCAACTGAGCACRGTAYAGAACAGGCCCGTTASCAGTACCAGTAAATAGGTCGATTTTGATTTGTAWRGTATATTCATRTTRRTAAGCGTATTAATGTTGTYTCATATTGATCAACATACATTGTCAAAYGCATTTTTGCYTGATCTTTCCGCACTGGTTGMGTTAATTTCTTSCGAAATCCCATCCCACAGTGCTATTCTTGTTAGTAAAGCCTCYTTAGAAACRATCAGGCAATCTTCCCACTTTTTTGGATTATTTTGGCAGAGATCTTCAATCATTTTCATMGCCATTGGCCCATGAACATCTTCATCCAGCTCAATGTGYCTGTCAAGGTAGTAAATTAATTTATTCARGTCATCSGGAAAYTTTTTATTTAAGTCGCCAATTAATGATCTGAACATATCAGGTATCAGGTCCTCTCGTCCAAAGGCGAATGCTGCAGCAACTTTATGSGTTTCCTCWGTTTCAATAATATYGAAGTCAAATTGCACRAATTYTTTGACCGATTCGGGGATTGTTGAACATATCAATGCGTTTTCAACCGTTTCTCCGTTMCCCAGGAATGTTAAAAGTTTCTCAATTTCTTCTGTGCTGGCAGATGAAGCTTTCATAGCATCGAGATACAATTCAAAATGGCTGATTGGGTTTCCGCTGCCATCAATATCCGTTTCTTCTGCCAGAACAATTTCATTAATTAATTTTGCGATGGTGGGATTGCTTTGCGGTAGCCAGGGGACAGAAATACAGGTCAATTTTATTTGTAAATACTTTACCAAAGACATGAAATTCCAAACGGCAAAAACATGATGTTGCAAAAAAGTATTTAAGTTTTCTATTGAATTTATTTCTTGATAAACCCTGTGGTTGAGAAGCTCCTGTCTTAAAGGTTCCAGTTCTTCTTTGATTCTCTCTATTTCTCTCATCTTTCGTGTAAACAAAATTGCATTATTCAATCTCCTTTGCCTTAACCCAATACTTATCCATTTCTTCCAAAGTCATCTCCTGCAGATCTTTCCCAGAAGCCTTGGCTTCCTTTTCGAGATATTGAAAGCGTTGAATAAACTTCTTGTTGGTTCTCTCAAGGGCGTTGTCAGGATTAATTTTCAGATACCTGCAGTAATTGATCAGAGAGAATAAGAAGTCTCCTAATTCCTCTTCTGCCCTCTCTTGATTATCCTCTTTGTCCAGCTCTGCTTTCAACTCGGCCAACTCCTCGTTCACCTTGTCCCAAACCTGCTCCTTGTTTTCCCAATCAAAACCAACTGCTTTCGCTTTATCCTGAATCCTTGTCGCCTTAACCAGGGATGGCAATGATTTTGGCACACTTTCCAGAACGGATGACCGGCCTTCTTTCATCTTGAGCTTTTCCCAATTCTCCTTCACTTTTTCTGGAGTCTCGGCTTTTACATCTCCGTAAATATGGGGATGGCGGTAAATCAATTTATCGCAAATACCATCCAATACCTCAATGACATTAAAATCATTTGTTTCAGACGCAATCCTCGAGTAGAATACAATATGCAGCATGAGGTCCCCCAATTCTTTTTTAATATTGTCCATGTCYTTATCCAGGATAGAATCYACCAATTCGTAGGTCTCCTCTATRGTGAGATGRCTAATTGATTCTATGGTCTGCTTTTGATCCCAGGGGCATTTTACACGGAGTTCATCCATGATGCCGACAAGTCTTTCAAATGCCTCCCCCGGTGTCTTACTTGCGTGTCCTATAGACACGTTTGGTTTGCCTGTTTTCATAATGCATGCAAATGTAGGATTTATAGGGATTTTTTTCGCGGTCTGCCAGATTAAAATGATCCCTCTCAACACCGCTGTACAGAACTATCCTTGTCCTTATCCCGGTCCTCATCTTAGTCCCAGAGGGAGGAACCTGGATTTGGTAAAGATTGGGACTGATGGTTTATAACGATCGCTAAGTGGTCGGTCAGGCTAAATAATTTATTGAACCGATAATGCAATTGGCCTTCATTGTTCTCGTTSTAGTGTTCATCCTGGTCCCATTGCGATAAATGGATTATAGTAAGAATTGATATTTCAATTGAGTTTCACACCAGGCTTTATCAAGAACCTGGGCCGGGCTGCCAGATTAAATTGTATTAACTTTATTCCCGATGGAAAGAGTTATTATAATCTCGTTGTTATTCTGCTGTATGCACACTGTTGCATGGGGACAGACTCAGATTTATGACAGTTTACTTGATCCTGGGTACACCCTAACGGCAAGGGGGCACGTTGGGTTTATTATGTCTCATCGAGAGAACATGTCACATCTTGTAAAAGGCAGGGTTGCTGGTTTTGGGTTGACTGTCGATAGGCAAACCTCAGGTTCGCAATCCTGGCATGGATCGTTCAACAGGCCAACAGTGGGATTGGGGTTTCTACACTTAACACTGGGCAAYCCCGAACAGCTAGGTACTGGAACCGCAATTTATGGCTACCTGGATTTTCCTCTGGTAAAGCGAGAAAAATTTATTTTCCATTACAAATGGGGAACAGGARTTGGTTACGTTTCCAAACCGTTTGACAGGATGGATAATTACAAGAACACGGCAATTGGGTCTGCATTTAACATGTTTGCCTCCATGCTACTTGAAACACGCTATCGGATAGGTGACCGTTTCTGGTTTACTTCCGGTCTTGGGTTTAACCATTGGTCCAATTCCGCAATTGAAGTGCCTAACCTGGGCATTAACGTCCCAACTTTTACCATGGGTATACAGGGTTATTTCTCGGACTTCAGGCTTGAACTTGAAAAGCGGAAACCAGAAGACTTGCCCAAGGATATAGAGTTCACAGTATTTGGTGCGTCGGGAGCTCGGGAAATCCAACCAGTAGATGGCAAGTTGTTCGGGGTGGTGCATGTGTTTGCAGAGGCAGTGAGAAGAATGGATAATAAGCGTAAGGTAGGGCTTGGTGTAGATGTTTTCTATGATGCTTCTGATCTGGAGGAGTACAATAGAGATACGGCAAATATACCATTGGACAATGGATCCGAATTTGTTAAACTTGGTATACATATTACCCATGAATTGGTGTTTGGCCGCTTTAGTGCCATTGTGAATATGGGTGTATACTTGCGCAATAATTTTGAATTTGATGGCCCCATTTATCATCGAATGGCGTACAGGTACTATGTAACGGAGCACTTGTTTATCGACAGTGGATTTAAATCACATTGGGCTGTTGCTGAGAATTACGAATTGGGTATAGGATATAAATTTAAGTAGACTGATGCGTACACTTTTACATATCTGGTCGTTTTTGATTTTGCTATTTCTGGCCCTTGGTTGCAGCAAGGACAAAAACGATTGCCTTAAGTCCACTGGAGAGATTGTTTTTGAGGACCGCCTGGTGCAAACTTTTAAGGCCATTMGGGTATTCAATAACGTGAATGTCATTGTGACGCAGGGTAGTGCCTATTCGGTGACGGTTGAGGCAGGGTCAAATCTCCAGGGTAAAATTACTACGGAAGTGGTGAATGACACATTAGTACTGAAGAATGAAAACAAGTGCAATTGGATCCGATCTTACAAGTATGATATCAATGTTCATGTAACKATAGTGGATCTAACCGGTATTGAGCACAGGGGATATGGTGATATAACAAGTACAAATACCATTACGCTAGACAATATTCTTTTCAGAAGTGTAGGAAATGGAGACATTTATATGTCAATAGATGTAGACTATTGCTATGCGGATATCCACTTTGTGGGAGACCTTCAGCTCACCGGCACAGCAGATGCTTTTGGGTTGTGGCATTCGGGTAGTGGTTGGATTCGGTGTGAGAGTCTGGTCGCCCAAAGTGTTTTTCTGGATAGTTTTAGTTCTGGCGACTGCTTTGTGCAAGTTAGCGATGAGCTARTAGCTACAATTCACGAGGTAGGCAGCGTTCACTACTCCGGATCACCGTCATTGCTCAACCTTACGGTCAACGGTTCGGGTCAATTCTACGCCGAGTAGAWCGGTTCCTTATTTTGCCCTAATTTCATTAACTTTGATAATATACAGATCATGAAGGTTATCCTATTATCAATTGTACTCCTGGGCCTCGCATTCGCGGGAATAGCGATCAAGATCCTTCTTAAGAAGAACGGGGAATTCGCTGGAACTTGCAGTAGCAAYAATCCTATGTTGCAGAAGGAGGGAGCGGTTTGTGGCATCTGTGGAGCTGCACCRGAAGARCAATGCAAAAAGCCYTCYTAAAGGTCTTCGTTCAGTAGGATATCCAGCCCTTTCGTAACATACGTTAATCGTCTACCKTCATCATCAGAATAAAYGAAATAGGCTTCCATATCCAGGGTTGCGTTTTCTGCCAGGAACTTTTTTGATTTATCAAGTCCCATGACCATGAACGCAGTCGCGTACGCATCGGCGCTCATGCACTCGTCCGCAATCACTGTAACGCTTAAAAGGGAGTGACTTACCGGATAACCGGTAAATGGATCAATTGTGTGGGAGTACTTAACCCCATTCCGTTCATAGAATTTTCTATAATTCCCAGAGGTTGCAACCGACTTGTCCTTCAAAGCCAGGRTAGCTTGCAGGGGTCTCTCCTTTTCGTGTGCTTCCGGCTTATCAATGCCAATCTTCCACCACTTTCCCTCCGGGTTRGTACCYCTKGCGCTAACTTCTCCSCCAACTTCAATGATATAATGTGTTACAGCTTTCCCCTCCAGATAATTYGCAATAATATCAACCGTATATCCTTGCGCTATACCATTGAAATCGAGTTGAATGTTGTTTCGCGTTTTCATTAAATAGCTGGTGTCTGTTTTTACATTTTGTTCATTCTTCCACATAGAAAAATAGATTCCAAAATTGGATAGGCCTATTAGCTCTTTCAGTGAATCAATTTTCGTGGTATCTATTTCCGGCACCTTATTGGGGCCAAACCCCCATGCTTTAACCAGCGGCATTACGGAGGGGTCAAAGGCGGCTGACGTTATTTTATTGATCTCAACAGAACGTGTGAATACTGCTCTAAAGAAACCATCTACAACGGTRGATTTTTGYTYRTTYACMCKTGAGATRATMGAACCGGGYAAATAAGTAGAGAGGGATGAGTCAATTTCTTTARGGAGTGAATCTATGCCAAACTGGTAATTGTCCAGACTGTCGCCCCAGTATTTAACACTATATGTAGTGCCYTGTGCTTCTCCATATAATTCATAGATCGTCGTATCATTTGCRRCGTTACAGGAAAAAGCAAGAAGGGCAAGCAGTGGGGTAACGCAGAGTTYAGAACTCATCAAACCTGATCATTTCAGGCTCTACACCGAGGTTTTCCAGCATTGACATTACAGCCGAGAGCATAAGAGGTGGTCCGCATAGGTAATACTCAATATCTTCTGGCGCAGRGTGCTCCTTGAGGTATTCGTTAAACGCGACGTCGTGGATGAATCCCAATGGTCCTTCCCAATTRTCTTCATCCAAAGGATCTGAYAAGCCAACAATGTATTTGAAGTTGTCAAAATCATCTTCAATCGCCTTAAATTGATCGTCGTAAAACATTTCTCTAACGGACCTGGCACCGTAGAAGAATGAGGTTTTGCGTTTGGTCTTTTCCGTGTGGAAAAGATGGAAAATATGGGAACGCATTGGTGCCATTCCTGCACCTCCGCCTATAAAGACCATTTCCCGGTCGGTTTCCTGAATAAAGAACTCGCCATATGGTCCCGAGATAGTCACCTCGTCTCCCGGTTTAAGKGCATAAATATAGGTCGAAGCCAACCCGGGAAGTACATCAAGAAACCGCCCYTGTGCMCGATCAAATGGSGGAGTKGCAATTCTTACRTTCAACGTTACCCTKGATCCYTCTGCCGGGTGATTGGCCATAGAATATGCTCTGAAGATATCCTCATCATTTTTSCCTTTYAGATCCCAGAGCTTCATGTTGTCCCAGTCACCGCGATAYTCATCTTCAATYCCCGGCTTAATGTCCTTTGCAAAGTCGAGTTCATATTTGGGGATATCAATTTGGATATAACCACCATTTTGAAATTCCAATACTTCACCGGGCGGTAAGGCCAGGTCTAATTCTTTAATAAATGTTGCAACACTRTCATTAGAGGTAACRGTACACACCCACTTCTTAATACCRAAAATTTCATCAGGTATCTGGATATTCATATCCTCCTTYACCTTCACCTGGCATCCCAATCTCCACTTTTCCTGGATTTCCTTYCTCGTGAAATASGGRGCTTCTGTTGGYARRATCTCYCCRCCACCTTCCAGCACCTGGCATTTACACATTGCACACGTTCCGCCACCTCCACAAGCKGARGGCAAGAATATYTTATTTCCGCCGAGCGTAGATAATATTGAATCTCCCGCAGGCACCTTCAAACTCTTTTCACCATTGATCGTAAGGGTCACCAAACCRGAGGTGGTTAGTTTTGCCTTKGCATAGAGTATCAACGTCAATAACGCCAGCAAAAAGATCAAAAAGACCACTATGCTTAATCCTATTGTTATTCCCAATGACGCCAGTATGATCATCTTCCCCTACGCTTAAAGTTCAATTCCCATAAAACTCATGAAAGCCATYCCCATAAGTCCTGTAATGATAAATGTAATGCCCAATCCTCTGAGTGGAGCCGGAACATTTGAATACCTGATCTTTTCTCTGATAGCCGCGATGGCTACAATGGCCAGAAACCATCCAACGCCAGAACCCAGGCCGAATGATGTTGCTTCCGCCAATCCGGCATATTGCCTTTCTTGCATGAAGAGCGCACCACCTAGAATTGAGCAGTTAACTGCAATCAAAGGCAAAAAGATRCCYAAAGCACCATAAAGTGCRGGWGAGAATTTCTCAACAATCATCTCYACAAGCTGCACAATTGCMGCRATGATMGCAATGAACATGATGAATCCCAGAAAACTAAGGTCTATGGMRGCAAAGTCAGCAGAWATCCATGTCAGGGCACCTTCYTGAAGGACATACTTGTCCAAAATGTAGTTCACAGGAACAGTGACCCCMAGTACGAATATCACMGCGAATCCCAGCCCGACACCTGTCTTCACRGTTTTTGATACCGCSAGGTATGAGCACATACCCAGGAAGTAGGCAAAAATCATATTGTCTATGAAGATGCTCTTAACAAATATGTTTACCAGGTCTTGCATTTTACTTAAWYMGTGTTTTTCTAAATCTTGCCATKCAAATTAGTTGTCCTCAATCAGTTTCTCATTTCTGCTCCTTTGCCACCAGATGAGCAATCCCACAACAATCAATGCCATTGGTGGTAAGATCATCATGTTRTTGTTCATATATCCCGCRTCATAGAATGCCTGCGGAATTATTGGTTCGCCCCATAATTTACCGGAGCCGAAAAACTCTCTWAGTACGGCAACAACAATGAGTATCATRCCATATGCMGCTCCATTGCCCAGSCCRTCAAGGAAAGMAGGCCARGGCTTGTTAGCCAAKGCAAATGCTTCCAATCTACCCATGATGATGCAGTTGGTAATGATAAGGCCCACGAATACCGAAAGTGCCTTACTCACATCATATGCAAAAGCCTGYARTATCTGATCTACTAAAATAACCAGRCTGGCWACAATGACCAGTTGAACGATAATCCTRATCCTGCCAGGAATAATRTTTCTCAGCAGTGAGACAATTACATTTCCMGCGGCYAATACYGCAATAACCGAAAGSGACATAACTACAGCCTGCTCAACCTGAACTGTRATCGCCAGAGCTGAGCATATACCCAATACCTGGACGGTGATCGGATTGCTGTCATCCATCGGATCAGACAGAAGCTTCTTGTTCTTTTTAGAGAACAAGGGTTCCYTTTTCTCCTTTATCCTRGGTTCAACCGTTTCCYCAACTGTAGCTTCTTCRCTCATAGCTTTATTGTTGCAAATATGGTTGGTAAACTTCCAARGTGYTTTTCAACATTGMTGTAACACCATTACTTGTGATKGTTCCGCCAGTAATTGCATCCACTCCATGCTCAAAATTATCSGGTGCTCCACCTTTCATCACTTTTATAGATAYGAAATTTCCTTCTTCRTCAAATAAYTTTTGCCCTTCAAACTGYTCCTGAAATTCAGCAGTGTTAATTTCTGCTCCAAGACCAGGTGTTTCAGTCTTGTGGTCAAAGCTGGCACCAAACACCGTATTGTTGTCACCTYCAAGTGCAATAAAACCCCAAATAGGTCCCCATAAACCGGTTCCCACCATTGGAATTACCAAATATTGCTGACCATCTTTCTCACAAACATAAAGTGGGTAGGATCGATCTTCCCAGCTCTTCCCCTTATACTGCTTTTTCATGTCAATATTGAAAGCGTCCTCCTTATCCAATGGATCAATTGCTCCYTCCTTTGGCACTCCSGGGTTTGCTGAAAAATCAAGAATAATGCGCTGTTTTACATAATTTCCGAACACTTTGGTCGCTTCATCCCGGCTGACTTCAACGCCAATAGTTTTCAAGATGTTCTGCATTTTCTCTGCAGTCTTATTTTTTTGTTGGAATGGCTTTAATCCAATTGAAGCCACGGAAAGTAGCGTAGCAACGATGACTACCATCACTGTAGCAAAGCCAAATGTAAAACCGTTTCCTTCTTTATCAAATTTCATTTACGCCACTTTTACTCGCGAGAGTCTTCTTTTGATATTTGCCTGAATAACRTAATGATCAATAAGAGGAGCCATTACATTCAAAAACAGGATGGATAACATCATGCCYTCCGGATAYGCCGGATTAAATACCCGGATCATRATYGCGAACAAGCCAATTAAGAAACCATAAATRTAYTTGCCYGTATTGGTTTGCGTCGCRGTAACMGGATCCGTAGCCATAAATAYAGCCCCAAATGCGAATCCACCCATAACAAGCTGGGTTTGRGCRTCTACCTCCATAAAKGGGTTGACAGCAAATGYATTAAAAATCATGGCCATCACTGCGCCACCAATAAATACSGTAAACATGATTCTCCAGCTTCCAACSCCTGTAACCAAKAGAATAAAGGCYCCAATCAAGCAGGCCAATGTAGAAGTTTCWCCTATRGAYCCTGGCATGATGCCCATGAACATGTCCATAAAGGAGAGSGGATCACCGTTCACYGTAGTCACGTTATTTCCSGATTCAATWGCTTGAGACAGTGGTGTTGCTCCYGAGTAYRCATCCACCACGGCTTCTCCGGCCCCCGGTRTTGTATCTATCCACACGAAGTCCCCAGACATTTTRGTAGGGTAAGCGAAGAAGAGAAACGCTCTGGCGGTTAAAGCCGGGTTCATAATATTCATTCCAGTCCCTCCAAATACTTCTTTACCAATGATAACAGCAAACACGGTCGCCAACGCCACCATCCATAACGGAACATCCACTGGCATAATCAACGGTATTAGCATGCCGGATACGAGGAAGCCCTCATTCACCTGCTCTTTTCTGATAATAGCTGCAATAAACTCCACGGTGAGTCCSGCTCCATAAGCTACCCCTACTATTGGRAGGACTTTCCCGGCGCCGAACATAATCTTCTCAACCATTCCATCTCCCGGATTGAGATACATGCCAAGGGCAAGAAAGTGCTGATGACCGGCATTCCATATGCCAAATAGYAAACAGGGGATCATGGCAAGAACAACCGTGATCATTGTTCTCTTCATGTCGATGCCATCGCGAATATGAGATCCTCTATTGGCGGTGTGCCCGGGAACAAACATGAATGTTTCCAGCGCATCGTAGGCAGGGAGAAACTTTTCYAATTTCCCTCCTTTTTCAAAATTGGGTCTAACCTTGTCTAATATGTTTCTTAGGAATTGCACAGCTNNCTGGTNTCATTAWANTATCTYKRAATTTACCCTTAAATCGTCACTWGYAAGTCGTMAATTTYAATAATTAACATTCTCTTTTTACCATGTYYAGTCCTTCTCTAATCAAATCTTGCACATCAACTTTTGAAGTGCAAACGTATTCACACAAAGCAAAATCCTCTTCTGCAACTTCATAGATACCCAAATTCTCCATCTGCTCTACATCGCCAATCATAATCGATTTTAAGAGATGCACCGGATGGATATCCATTGGTAGAACCTGCTCATATTGTCCAGTAACCACATAGGCCCTTGACTCACCATTCATGTTTGAGTTAAGTGCGTATTCTTTYCTTGGGGTGAGCCASGAGAAAAAAGTTCTTGACARACTGAATTTGTCGAACCCTGGTGCCAACCAGCCCATAAAGCTTGGCTTATCACCTTCTGGAATCACTGTCACCTGCGTGTCGTAAAATCCGAGATAACCGTCAGCTTCAATTCGCTTGCCGGTCAGYACATYTCCTGAGATGTACCTGACGTTRTCTCCSGTAATGTTCTCCGCAATCATGTTCTTGATCGATGTTCCTATGACGGTTTTGTGATACCTGGTTTTCTTGACTTCAGATCCCGTTAGAGCAACAATGCGAGAAGCGTCATACCGGCCGCCCATAAACAATCGCCCGAGGATCAAAACATCTTGTGGTGATAAATGCCATACGACTTCACCCTTATTCACCGGATCAATATGATGCATTTGCACRCCAACGTTTCCCGCAGGGTGAGGTCCGGATATTTTGTTGATCTGGACTGCTGTTGAGTTCGTAAATACTTTAGATGTCGTTGCGCCTGCATTGATGTTCAAATGTACTTTCCCACCGGAGAGTTTAGCAACTACATTAAGTCCTGTTTGAAATTCCTCCCCATGCCCATGAAGGATAAAGTCATTATCCGCAGCCAGTGGAGCTGAATTAAAGGCGGAAATAAAAATAGCTTTAGGAATATCRTCGGGGTTGGCAATGATTTCAAAAGGTCGCTGCCGAATAAGGGGCCAGGTTCCACTCTTCAACATCCATTCGATTATCTCTTCTCTTGAAAGATCGGCAGGGTCAGCTTTTTTAAGTGGCTCATAGGTGATTTCCTTATCCGCCAGAATCTTTACTTCAAGAATTCTTCTTTTCTCACCTCGCTTGATCTCAACAACCTCTCCRCTTACCGAYGACGTGAATATGATCCTTTCATCATCCTTGTTACAGAATAGAGGGGTGCCTGCTTTTACCTCATCSCCTTCCTTGCAAAGAAGTTTGACCCGAACACCGGTAAAATCTCCAGGCTTTATTGCTACGGTATCAGAAATAGGAACATCTACRTAGACCTTCTCAGCTTCACCTTTCAGCTTGATGTTCAGTCCCTTCCTGATTTTGACAGTTTCTGCCATGTAATTTGGCTCTCTTTGGCCTTTGWTTYCGGGGCAAAAGTATGCATTTTTTCAATTTTACATTCGGAAAGCAAGTTTTTTAGACAAACCTCTTTTTTAAACCCACAGGCATAAKGGATTACGGCTATATTTGCCCAGTGTATAGGATGATGACTTACCAAATGACCGTGTTGAAGTTAATTGCACTGGCCGCCATGTATTTGGCCCTRRATGTYGCWGTGATTGGGTGTAAGACCACAGKTGGTACCCARGCGGTAACCAGCGACCAAACAGAAATTRAAGAACCTGGAAATGATGAGGTGGCCTTGGTAGATAGTACCGAGACTTATTTCGAGGATGTTTTCCTGCGCTACGAGGACTATACATACAGGGACAGCATTAAAACAGTTCAGTTGTACAGRTCTGGATTCCCTCTGTCRGCGCCAATTATMGAATTGAATASCTCAGAGGCGATCAAATTGAGTTTTGATGATATGGGAACGAKACCGGTAAATTACCAATAYACAGTTATTCATTGTACGGCCAGGTGGGAGGATTCCGAACTTTCACCCAAYGATTACATCAATGGTTTTACGGACAATCAAATCACCGAATACGCCTWTTCGTTCAATACACTTTGGTCCTATACCCATTTCAATTTGGAAATTCCCAACGATGACATGATGCTCACCCTATCTGGCAACTAYTTGTTAAAGGTATATGAAGAAGATCATCCGGATGAACCGGTGCTTACACGRCGATTTAGGGTAGTAGAGTCCAGGGTTTCCATAATTCCMMAGCTACGKCGGGCGACACTGCTAAGCGATAAAAATTATAAGCAAGAAATAGACTTTGTCGTCAAGCACGACGGTTATTCCATTCTTGATCCCTATGGAGAAATATACATTGTAATACAGCAAAATGGCAGGTGGGATAACGTCGTTGAGGGCCTGAATCCGGTATTTGTTAGAGACAATGAGTTGATATATGATTATGATCAGGATAATGTGTTCAACGGGGGCAATGAATTTCGGAATTTTGATTTTAAAAGCTTTCGCTTCCAATCCGAGTTTATCAAGGCTTATGAGTTCGATTCTTTGGGCAATCACGTATATCTATATAATGTAAAGCCCAGGGCATTTTTGCGGTATGCGTCCCATTCAGATATTAACGGGAGATATTTTATAAAAAATGATGAGGGAAGAGACAGTGAGGTGGAGGCGGACTATGCTTACGTACATTTTACGCTACCGTATGAAGCACCTATGATCAATGGCAACATCTATATTTATGGTGGGCTAACCAATTGGGGCTATTCCAACGCTTCCCAGCTCAAATACAATTACAAAAAGTTTGCCTACGAGCTGTCCATGCCGCTGAAGCAAGGATATTATGAATACTTGTATGTGTATCTACAGGACGGTCAAAGAGTTGGCGATGCAACGTTGATTGAGGGAAGCCATTTTGATACGGATAACGAGTACACGATCTATGTATACAATACCGCTGTAAGCGATAATTACAATCGTCTAATAGGMTATGTAAAGTTTGATTCBCATTATTAGATTTTTACTAATATTGTCATCGGRAATAAATCATWTTCTGAGGTRGACATCATGATAACTGAAGTTACAGAGGGAATTAGAATTTCGGTAGAKACATCTTATCAACCTTCTCACTCGAAACCGGCAGAATCAGTCTTTTGGTTTTCTTACAAGATTATCATAGAGAATTGTGGCAGCCAACARGTGCGCTTGCTAAGACGTCATTGGTATATTTATGAAACCAACGGYCAGATTAGAGAGGTGGAGGGAAAAGGAGTTGTAGGGGAACAGCCCAGGCTGGACCCAGGTGAAACRCATGAGTATACCTCAGCCTGCGATTTATCGACAGAAATRGGWAAAATGCATGGRACATATCTGATGGARCGAACTGGGTYAGGAGAGCGGTTTTATGTCAATATTCCGGAGTTTACCATGGCTGTACCCCATGTTCTCAAYTAAGGNAAAAAACGTTGATTGACCAGCGGTTGTTGCCTGCCTGTGGATAGGCAGGGTAGACTCGGATTATATATATGATGTTATTAAGTTAAATGTAGATTGATTATGGCGAAAGGAATTTATAATGTACCAGAACCGGTRAATGAGCCGGTGAAACAGTATGCACCGGGTAGTGCRGAGAAAGCAGAATTGCAAGCGAAGCTGAAGGRACTAAAGTCGCAGCAGATAGAAATTCCGATGTTTATCGGGGGGCAGGAGGTGAAAAGTGGAAATTTGGTTCCAATCWCACCACCACATGATCACCAGCATATTTTGGGTCATTATCACCAGGGAGATAAAAGCCATGTAGAACAGGCCATTGATGCTGCCATGGCTGCTAAGGAGAGCTGGGCCAATATGACCTGGGAGCATCGGGCTTCGATTTTTCTCAAAGCGGCAGACCTTCTTGCGGGACCCTACAGGCAGGCRATCAATGCTTCGACGATGTTGGGTCAGTCAAAAAATGCTTTTCAAGCTGAGATTGATGCCGCATGCGAGCTCATTGAYTTTTTGAAGTTCAATGTCCAATACATGACGGACATWTATAAGCAACARCCTRATTCGGCACCGGGTATGTGGAATAGAGTAGAGCACAGRCCTTTGGAGGGGTTCATATTTGCRCTTACRCCMTTTAACTTYACATCAATCGCGGGTAACCTCCCRGCTGCCCCTGCTATGATGGGAAATACRGTARTRTGGAAAGCTTCKAAAACACAGATTTATTCGGCCAAAGTRTTGATGGACTTGTTCCGKGAAGCAGGTGTYCCTGATGGCGTGATCAATCTGGTGTTTGTATCTGGRCCAGATGCCGGTGAGGTGGTTTTTAATCATCCTGACTYTGCAGGTTTTCATTTTACCGGATCTACTGGTGTGTTTCAAAACATCTGGAAAACGGTAGGTGGRAATATTCACAAGTACAAGASCTATCCCAGGATTGTCGGAGAGACGGGAGGAAAGGATTTTATCATGGCGCACAAATCAGCGGATGCCAAGGCATTGGCTACGGCAATAGTCCGAGGGGCTTTTGAGTACCAGGGACAAAAATGCTCAGCGGCTTCCAGGGCATATGTACCAGATAATATCTGGGAGGAAGTGAAGGGATATGTTATCGAAGATCTGGCGTCAATTAAAATGGGCGATGTTGAAGACTTTGGGAATTTTGTGAACGCGGTTATTGACGAAGCGTCATTTGATAATATCAGATCGTTTGTTGAAGCAGCTAAAACAGATGCGGATGTAGAAATTATCGCCGGAGGTGGATCGGATAAATCCAAAGGGTACTTTATTGAGCCTACGGTAATAGTGGCAAAAGATCCAAAGTACACGACCATGTGTGAGGAGTTGTTTGGCCCTGTAATTACCATACATGTCTATGAAGCGGATAGATTTGAGGAAATGCTGGAAATAGTTGATWCAACGTCTATCTACGCGCTCACCGGAGCCATTTTTTCGCAAGACCGCTACGCGATAGAGCTTGGGAGTAAGAAATTGGTTAATGCAGCTGGAAACTACTATATCAATGACAAGCCGACTGGGGCGGTAGTTGGTCAGCAGCCATTTGGAGGCGCCAGGGGGTCCGGAACCAATGACAAGGCGGGCTCCATGATCAATTTGGTRAGATGGGTATCKCCAAGAACGATTAAGGARACCTTTGTACCKGCGAAGGATTACCGCTATCCGTTTCTCGGGGAATAAACAKGGTTCTGTTGGTAAGTCGACTTARYAARGTCTGAATTAACCYACGTTCCAGCGTATTTTTACAAAGGTATGTTGMAGAKTTATGATTCCGGGYKWMRCCCGGAATYATAACCTATTCTGAAGGCGTCGGTTGGACATCATGAAAAAGACACTKAAATTCTTCGTTYCCTATCTCAAGGACAAGTACGTAATTACCTTTCTCATGTTCCTTGTCTGGATGCTGTTCTTTGATAAGAACGATTTGATTACTCAGTTCGCCCAACGGAACAAGTTAAATCAAATGAATCAGGACAAAGAATATTTTATTGAGGAGATCAAACGCAATGCAAAGATCATGAACGACCTGGAAACGAACCCCGAAGCTTTAGAGAGGTTTGCAAGGGAAAGGTACTTTATNGAAAAAAGCTGATGAAGATMTCTTTGTTGTGACTACGCARTTGGATTAGCTACCCCTTCCTCAAGCGCATTAGTTTTTCTTAAACCTTGTTTTATACATKTGACCGTTGAGCGWTAAAGAYATAACGTAAAGTCCGGATTTGAGAGCCGATACGTTTACATKRAAATAAGAATCTGTGGATTCTTGATTCACCCGATACATCAATTGCCCTTGCGCATTGTAGATAGAAATTTTCCATTTAGACTCACCATCAGGAGTCACGTCATTCCCTTGCTCCGGGATTGACACTTTAAGGAAATCCGTTGCAGGATTTGGCCATACGGATAACCCACTTTCTTCCGCCACATTTATAACAACCAGGTTCGAATATTCATATTTACCATCATAGTCAGTTTGCTTTAGCCGATAATAGGAAATATCCAAATAGGGGTCAGTATCTACCGCTTCATAAGTACAAACCACATTGCTGTTCCCTGCACCTGGCTCATTTACAACAATATCAAAATCATGACCATCCCGGCTTTTCTCAAGCGTAAAATAATCATTGTTGGATTCGCTTGCGGTTACCCAGGTTAAATCAACATCATTCGTGTTATYATTGTATTTGGCATCAAAATAAATTAAATCGATGGGTAGTGGGGCCCCTCCCCCTCCCCCGCCGCCATGGCTATAGGATGTCCAGGTACTGGTAATGCTCTCCGTACCAGCGGTTGCAGTAAGTTCGTCAAAGCTAGTACCGTTCCAGTGAAAACTTGTTGGCGTGGTTGTATAATCTACTCCAGAGGTTTCGGATGTTGTCCATGAGAATGTAAGGGCGGCAGATAAATCGACGCTTGGATCAACATCCCACCAGCGATCTATAAATTTATCAGTTCCATCAGTAGGATTGAGGGTAATACCTGTTGGGATATTTGTTTGGTTGTCGACACTTGTAGTCCACGTGGAAACAGATACGTTACTCGCAGTAGCAGCATTTTTAGCAAATGTGAAAGGAATGTAGGTCCCCCCAAATCCAAACGGATAAACATAAGTGCTGGCAGCAGCATCCGTGTTCCACTGAACAAAGCTAATTTCAGCTTCACTATTTATATAGGCTGTTGCTGAACCGCCTGTGATGGCTGTAGTTGCCGGGTTGGCCATTGTAAGTGTATTGGAATTGAGCGTCAATTCTCCACTGGTTAGCGTAAGTTGGTTATCAACGGTGATTACTCTGTTGAGRGTTACCTTATCAGCTGACTTGTTTATAAACATATCATATATATTGAGTGTACCCGCACCTAAAATACTCTGTGCATTWCYTCCGCTGAAYTYRAGKCCYCTTCCKCCATCWGCATCRTAAGTGAYSGTTCCTATMAYATTCARGTCACCCTGAATGTCAAAACCACTCCCGTTGTTTTGAAGTGTATGGCCAGATCTAACGATTACATCGCCCAAAACCGATGTGCGTGTAGCATTGGTATTGCTATTTTCAAAGGTGACGGCACCACCTCCGGCACCTCCTATGTCCAGGTTGCCTTTAATCGTTGGATAGGCCGTTGAACCCGAAAAGGCCGATGCCGTTCCCGTGGTTATCCAAGCTCCGTTGATACTCTCAATAATCAAGTTAGGGTAATAGGGACCTCCTCCATTTGTTGACGAAATGGTTGGCGCACCTGTTGAAGCAGTTTCCCTCAATATCCARRAAGCAGTAGCMGGAATGGTRGCAATRCCTCCATCATAYTGATTCTGCCAGATATCAGAMGAKGTGGCACGCGTACGCACGAKAGTGCCCGCTGCACCTAAGCTCCACCTGCTAGCACCGCATACAGTTGTCGCTTGGTTACCGACACCGCCTGCGTCAGTTTTATAATCTTTCGGTGAACAAGCATATGAAAAGATCTCAATATGGTACGTTGTACCACATAAAAGTCCGGCAATGGACACAGTAGTTCCAGTACCATCGTATACGACATATTCTCCTCCACCGAGGTCGCTTCCAGATCCAAATGTTGTACTGGCGGTATACGTTGTACCATCAACGGGGTTGTTGAGTACTGCTGAACCACTCTTGACTACAACCAGATAATTGGGACCACCGTTGGCCCAGTTGATATCAAAAGATACAGCGGCCAGATTTGCAAATGTTGGAACATCCGGAGCTGTTCCCGGCTCGGAAGATGTAGCCTGACTGCTGACACCTCCAACATCGATTTTATAATTTTGAGGTGTACAATCATGTGAAAAGATCTCAATATGGTATGTTGTACCACAAGTAAGGCCGGTAACCGAAACCGTAGTTCCRRTRCCATCATATACAACATAYTCTCCTCCMCCRAGGTCACTTCCSGATCCAAATRTTGTATTGGCKGWATAAGTTGAMCCATCRGTTGGGTYGTTGRKAACYRCYGAACCACTTTTWAYYACCACYAAATAATTCGGRCCMCCATTKGCCCAGTTGATGTCAAAAGAGGTAKTGGTGATATTCGCAAATGTTGGAGCATCGGGGGCCGTCACTGGCTCCGGACATGTACAGGAGAATGTACAAGTCGGGGGAAGTGACACCTGTGCGGAATTATCACCTGCCCAATTAGCATTGTTGGCAATGGCAGCGCGTAGCACCGCGGCAGATCCAGTAGAAGTGGAGCAATCATATTTTGAATTATCAATATGTACGAGAGCTATCGCGGTGTTCCCATCAACCAAGCCTGAAGGCAATGCGGAAGTTTGAGCATCCGTTGCATCCGCATCCCAGCCACCTCCAGCAACATCATTGATGGCAAAAAGATTGGTCGGACAATTAAGTGTACCAGTATAAGCTATGATGGACTCACCGGTAACATTTAAYAGAAAACTTCCTGTTAAAGAAACCGTCCCAGCAGTAACCGTCCATGGTGCGTTATTAGTGAACGTCACCTCCGTTCCACAAGTCAAGCCTCCTCCTGGAACAGTCCAGGTTAAAACTCCCTCTCCTGTTCTGAATCCCCCCGCCGCAAGCCAGCCATTGTCAGTAAAAAATATCTCCTCACCTGCAGCTAAAGTTGTCAGCACCACAATTGAAAATTGATCGWCCGGGAGRTTATCAGCATTAAATCCTGTGATRGCAATATCCCCAGCRGYTACATTGCARGCACCACAGCCYTCTATTGTCAATATCATAGCATCAGAGGCAGCCARACAGACCCCMGCAGGATCATCCGTTGTTATTGTTAAAGTCACCGTGCCGGAAGTTATATCAGAAGTGCCTGGTGTATACGTCGGATTTAATGCCGTTGTGCTAGAATATGTCCCATCTCCGGAAGTGATCCATGTTTGGGTGGTTGCAGTTCCGCCTATGGTGGCTCCAGAAAGGGTGTGCGTARCYGWATTGCACACTGTTGCGTCTGCACCTGCATTGGCAGTRGCATCTCCACCACACACKCCTCCACAGTCTGCCGGTCCCGTCTCATCCTGGTTCAGGATGGCGTCACTGCAGGTGCCGGGACAGGCTGTGGTGGTGAGAGCATAAGCATTGATACCGGTGATGTCACAGACATCCCCATTCGCGGTAACACTACAATTGCYCGTTAAACCATCTCCATTGGTAACATYGGCAATGACAATAAGAAATTGGGTATTTAYGGCAAYAGCAACTCCTGGGGGAATTGTAAAAATCAACTGAGTAGCTGTTTGGGTTGAAAATGAGCCGATTGCAACTCCATCCATGGTGCTACCGGCAACAGTGGCAGTGGTGGCGTCCGTGCCAGCGGGAAAATCAATCGTACAGCCTCTGGTGGTGTTGGCCGTAATGGAAGCATCGTCCTTGTTGGGAGTTTTTTGGGTAAAGGTATAAGTGGTAAGGTTGCACCCGGTAGTAGATGCTAAAGTTACGCTCGTAGTACYGAATAYACATGTCCCGCAGCAGGTACCGCCAGCAAATGAACTATTGGTTATGGTCAATAACAAACCCWGCAAAACCAGCGTCGGCAGCACCCAATATTTTATTCGCTTGCTCATTGCTACCAAACAATATTGTTGGGCCCTTCATCTCTAAAAGTGCCATTAATAATGAGGTCGACTCCGGTACCGTCATTGATCGTTAGCGTAGAACCGGCATTATCGCCGTACACCAGGATTCCTCCACTGTCAATAGTGGTTTGATCGATTGCAACGCTCAGCCTGATTGTCACTACATGACCCGTTAGAATCGTGATAATGCCATCTGTATTATCAGGCGCTGACGTTGCCGTATACCAATTGGAGCCGTCACAGGAGAATTCCCAGGTATTAGCTATGTGCCRATCACCCGTAACCCTGCTCCGGAATATTGTTGAGGCATTTACCGTTACTGCAAACGTTACGGGCGTTCCTACGCAGCCGGTCGCAGTAATCGTTTCCGTAACTTGAACATTTCCAGAGGTGGAGGCCCAGGTCACTGTGATTGAATTGGTTCCAGCACCTGCCGTAATGCTAGCGCCTGAAGGAACAGTCCAGGCATAGGTWKWMMYMRCRSTRYKYGKMRMWGARKRGSKARKWSSYKYKGMWGSKWSRMAMRSTGRMRTTGTNWYCHGWKATGGCCGAGGTTGTRGGYGCSGGATTCACMGTYACWGTKACSCCYGTTGCATCRGTRTTATTACAGGTAGTCGCGSTRGAGCATCGTACTTTTAATTTATAAACAGTTGTGGTAGCTGGACTTACYCCTGATACAGTTGMATAGGYACTRCTGTAAACATTGGCTGCGCCTTCGGCATTGTTCCAATCWGTACCATCATAATASGTACTTCCCGTTCCATCACCCGTGTACCAGGCAAATTCCCATGAACCGGTACAACCGCTACCCCCCGACGAGTTGGCGGTAAGTTCAACACCAACTCCTTCACAAATAGTCRTTGCATCCAAAGCATCTGCCTTGGCRTCTATCGTGGGCGCTACACAGGCRGCTCCTGTTCCAAATATTCTTATATTATCAATAGCGATATCCTCATCGCCAGCTTCTAAAAGAAAAGTAATTCTGACATCGATAAGACTTCCTGTGGCGCCAATTGCCTGGGTRAATTCAACGAAATTATCAGTTATTAYAGTACCATCACCGACTCCATCAAAGTCAGTGTCAATTTGAGGAGCTGTGTTAAAGCCCCCACTACCTTCAAGCCAAATAGCTTCGGTGAAGGTGCCGCTATTGTCAATGTCGTAGGCTATGTGGACATAATCTGTCGCATCCCAATCCTCCGCGGCATCGCTGGCATCATCTTCCGCTAAAAAAACTTTTAAGGACAGGCTGGTATAACCCGATATATCCTTATCGTCAATTGTTAATGTTACGGGTAGCGCTGCTGCAGGGCATCCTGCGGCATCAAGGTCCGCCGCCGCAAAATAGTAAGAGCCCAGACCACCGGTGAAAGTTGCACTGATATTYGATCCGTCCGTTCTGATGAAGTAATCTCCTACGCCATCAGTGCATTCCGATACACTTGTCGTATAACCACCAGCACTCTCAAAATCAACTATCCATACGGTTACTTGCGCATAGGTAGGTATGTAGCATAGCAGAAAAAAAGCTAAAACCGAGCAAAACGAGAAGCATTTTAGTGTATATGTCATTGTATAACATACTAAATACACTGTCGTCAATTCATGCTAATCAAGGACAAAGCCATGATGTACATACCTTGAACGGACAAACTACTTCACTTTGTATTCATGCGCGGTTCACCGCAGGAGACTTCCAGTTTTGGTAAAACCGTTGTTTTAGAGCTTTACAAGCTTYTATAGGTCGTCAACCACCACCAAACTATCTCCGGCTCTGAATCAATCATGCAATCTTAAATTACACTGTTCTAACACTATGCAACACAATCTTGCGTATCCGTTTAATACTACAAAATCGCGGCTATAATTGAGCCTCTCTGGTTGGTTGGAATATAGGCTTTTTCTCCGTAAGGCAATGCGAAATTTCCAGGAAAAGGTTAACSGAAATGCGAGATTTTATTAACCGAATTGTCAGTAGCCCTTTTAAAATGTTAGCTATCAGCATTATAAACTTGTTTTCGGGGTGTGCCTTATGGGCTTGTTTTCCAAGTGTACCGCCATGACAGTTACCTTAGCTTATTGTTATTGGAATTCTGCCATTCTGAACGCAGTGAGGTAGCTGACGGGCATGGCTTTACGGTTAGTGGAGCTGGATGCTGTTACTTTGATAAGAACGATTTGATTACTCAGTTCGCCCAACGGAACAAGTTAAATCAAATGAATCAGGACAAAGAATATTTTATTGAGGAGATCAAACGCAA
>NVRW01000036.1 GCA_002400975.1 Flavobacteriales bacterium
TGGGTAACCAACGCGGGTTGCGAAACAACAACTCTTATTCGCCTTTATGGGTGGTAGATTTTCCACTGTTGGAATGGGATGAGAAAAGCAAACGCTTCCACGCTATGCACCATCCATTTACCTCGCCAAATCCGGAAGATGCGGACAAACTGGAATCAGATCCAGGAAGTGTAAATGCAAATGCCTACGACATGGTGATCAACGGTGTTGAGCTGGGTGGTGGATCAATTAGAATCCATCAAAGGAAAATGCAAGAACAAATGTTTGACGCCTTAGGATTTACCAAGGAAGAAGCCGAGGCACAATTCGGATTTCTCCTGGGTGCATTTGAATATGGTGCCCCGCCACATGGTGGAATCGCATTTGGCTTCGATAGATTGGTTGCTTTGATTGGAGGAAGCGAAACCATTCGGGATTACATCGCCTTCCCAAAGAACAATTCAGGTAGAGACGTAATGTTGGATGCTCCTTCAGAAATATCGGAGGAACAGCTTGATGAACTTTACTTGAACACGAAGACGCCCTCCTAATTAAAGTGTACCTCGACTTTCCTGCTCCCGCTCAATGGCTTCAAAGAGTGCCTGGAAATTTCCCTTCCCAAACGACTTGGCCCCTTTACGCTGGATTATCTCAAAAAACAGGGTTGGCCGGTCCTCAACAGGTTTAGTAAACAGTTGAAGGAGGTAACCCTCATCATCACGATCGATCAGAATACCCAATTTTTTTAAGGGTTCCAGCTCCTCATCAATTTCACCTACCCTATCCAGAACTGTATCATAATAGCTCTCCGGAACATATAGAAACTCTACACCTCTCTCATTCAATTTCGTGATCGTTTCAATTATGTTGTCAGTTGCAATCGCCACATGCTGCACCCCTGCCCCCTTATAAAAGTCTATGTATTCTTCAATTTGGGACTTTCTCTTACCTTCCGCAGGTTCGTTGATAGGGAATTTGATCCGCCCGTTGCCGTTGCTCATCACTTTGCTCATCAAGGCCGTGTATTCTGTAGAAATATCCTTGTCGTCAAAGGAAATTAGCTGTGCAAAGCCCATTACCTTAGCATAAAATTCCACCCAATCGTTCATTTCTCCCCAACCTACATTGCCAACCATATGATCGATGAACTTGAGCCCTACAGGTTCGGGATTGTAATTTGATTTCCATTCAACAAAGCCGGGCATGAAGAGTCCTTTGTAATTTTTCCTCTCCACAAAGATGTGTACTGTTTCTCCATAAGTATGAATGCCAGACAACCTGACCTCTCCATTCTCATCACTTATAGTCTTGGGTTCCATATACGATTTAGCTCCCCTACTAGTAGTCTCTTCATAAGACTTGTAGGCGTCATCTACCCATAGAGCGATCACCTTAACACCATCTCCATGATCATTCAAATGCTTGTTAATCTCACCTCCGGGTCCAAGCGGAGTAGTCAATACCAGTCTGATTTTATCCTGTGCCAGCACATAGGAAACCCTGTCAGTCACTCCGGTTTCCAAGCCGGAATATGCCAATGATTGAAATCCAAACGCTGTCTTATAAAAGTGTGCCGCCTGTTTAGCATTGCCAACGTATAGTTCAACATAGTCTGTTCCATTTAACGGTAAAAAATCTTCCGCTTCAGGTACAACCTTTTCCAAGGTGTCTCCAATATTCTTACTTTCCATTTTGTTCAATTTTTAATTTTCAATCCAGGATTCCCAATAAATGCCGTCATCAATGTTTAAGGCATCCTTCGTGATCTGCAAGGGTCTGAATGTGTCTATCATCACGGCCAGTTCGTCCGTTTTCTCTTGACCAATACTGCGCTCCATCGCGCCAGGATGTGGGCCATGCGGTATCCCCGCCGGATGTAGGGAAATATGTCCGGTGTCTACATCATTTCGGCTCATAAAATCCCCATCCACATAGTACAGCACCTCATCAGAGTCAATATTGCTGTGGTTGTAAGGTGCAGGGATAGACTCCGGATGATAGTCAAATAATCTTGGACAAAATGAGCAAACCACAAAAGCAGAGGCCTCAAATGTTTGATGTACCGGAGGGGGCTGATGCACCCGACCCGTAATGGGTTCAAAGTCATGGATGGAAAATCCATAAGGAAAATTGTATCCGTCCCAGCCTACGACATCAAACGGATGTGTAGCATAAATGTATTCATGGATCATTCCCTCCTTCTTAATCTTCATTAAGAACTCACCCTTCTCGTCATGGGTCTCCAAATCACCGGGCTTTTTAATATCCCGCTCACAATACGGCGAATGCTCCAGTAGCTGTCCAAAGTTATTGCGATAGTATTTGGGCGTATATAAAGGACTGAATGATTCTACAATGAAGTGCCGGTTGTCCGCAGAATCAAAATCAATCTGATAGATAATACCCCTTGGAACCAACAAGTAGTCACCGTATTCAAATTTTATATTTCCCAGCATGGTGCGCAAGGTGCCACTCCCCCGRTGRATGAAAATCAGCTCATCAGCATCTGTRTTTTTGTAGAAGTACTCACGCATKGACGCTTGCGGAGCTCCCAARCTAATATGCAAATCCTGATTCACCAATATTCGCTTTCTRCTGTCCAGRAAGTCYTGCTCRGGAAGCACATCAAARCCTTTAAGCCGATAGGCYTTCAGATTCTTTTCAACRGCTATTTCGGGAGCCACRGAATAMGATTTGACAATCTCCTTAACCTGCGTGGGTCTGTGRAGATGATACAGAAGCGATGACATACCAACAAAACCAACCGTGCCAAACAATTGCTCATAATGATAAGACCCGTCCTTCTTTTTAAAGGTCGTGTGTCTCTTGTGTGGAATCTTCCCTAATTGATGATAAAAAGGCATATCAATGATATTAATAGATGAATCAATAAAATTAACAATTAGCTGTTGCAAGAAAAAAYATGCGGRTACAGCTTTTMAAAAGYCWGACTACTCCGGATTGCGTTTGAGAACACGCTTTGGATTTCCAAAACAACATTGGTATGATTGATCCGCATCTTTCACAATAAAGCAAAGATACAAACCAAAATAGTATTAGATCAGCTTATTCTCATCCAGGCGATCAAATCTGAAATTTTTGATAAACTATTTTAATACATTTGCCCGATCAGCAGGAAAAACGCCAACGTATGAGTGAGGTAGTATTGGTAATAGGATCTTCCGGGCAAATTGGGACTGAGCTTGTAATAAGGTTAAGGGAGAAATATGGCGAGTCAAATGTAGTGGCTTCCGATATCCTTATCCCCTCTTATGATGTGATGGAAGGTGGCCCATTTGAGTTGCTCGACATTCTCAACAAGCGGCAAATTCATAAAGTGATCGAAAAGCATAAGGTCACACAGATCYATTTACTGGCGGCATTGTTATCTGCTACGGCAGAGTATCATCCAAAAGCWGCCTGGGACCTCAATGTGAATGGACTGTTGAATGTATTAAGCATTTGCACTAAGCACAAAATCAGAAAACTCTTCTGGCCCAGCTCCATCGCCGTATTTGGGCCTAATACTCCGAAGGACAATACTCCACAGCTGGCAATAATGGACCCGACTACGGTCTATGGTATTAGCAAACTAGCCGGTGAGCGATGGTGTGAATATTACCATACGAACCAAGGAATAGACTGTAGGAGCATCAGGTATCCCGGATTGATSKGRTACANWRWMRMSSMYYKKMGKYRGWRYYRYRSAWTASKSWRTRYWYWTWTWYYRWRAWSSRMTTWAAWAMAWAWMMWRWAMTTGCTTTATAGAAAKGGATACCGTACTACCAATGATGTATATGCCTGATGCAATTGATGCKACCATCAGGTTAATGGAGTCAGAKAGTCCTAMAATMTCAGTCAAATCGAGTTACAATGTGTGTGGGATGAGCTTCTCCCCATCTGAAYTAGCTGCKGAAATAGAAAAGCATATAGACGGGTTTAAATGCACCTACACTCCGGATGCCAGGCAGAAACTGGCTACGACCTGGCCCAGGAGCCTGGATGATTCCGTAGCCAGAGAAGAATGGGGTTGGAAGCCATCMTATAACCTGGAACAAATGACGMTAGAYATGTTGGACAACCTAAARTACTTACCGTAAACTMCTGTGAGTCARCAGYATAATTTCCAGATTAATAAAAACCGGRATTTTTTAGGYRTTTGTGTAACAAATTCCAGATTTCMWCGTAAKATATASYGTYSTGCATGKTARRSTSAYAAYCGRGTGRGRYGAGAANTAAACAYRTATGYSRAATTTTGTTTATTTGTCGTCGSTTTCSKRTAGTTGGTCTAAAAACAGAAACTYCAGGATAGGTTAATRCGTAKTNTTAGRTTAKAWYWWRTCHWGGRRGRGMNNNAAGAATATATAGATTRATGAAGCAGTTGATAACTATAKTARGTCTGATAGCCYTTATYGGYRCTTATGGYATTRCMAGAGCCGATAATCCYCARGCGGATTTGCCYGCWGACAGTYTGAAYCAGATTGACGAAAACAACCTTAARCARGGRTTCTGGATTTTCTATGGCAGGGATAAGAGATTGCCTGATTATGATGATGACCAAAAAGTAGAGGAAGGCCGATATCTGGATAACAGAAAATCGGGYATCTGGAAAAAGTACTTCGCCTCTGGATTGCTCCAAAATGAAATCACGTATCAGAATAGCCGGCCAAATGGCTACGCGAAAATTTATTATKCAAACGGGCAACTAAAAGAGGAAGGTATCTGGAAGGGAAACAAATGGACRGGGGATTACACACTGTATCACGAAAATGGAGAGAAATACCATGAGTTCAATTTTAATCCAAAGGGTAAAAGAGAAGGTACGCAGACTTATTACTACGACAATGGAAAGAAGATGATTGAAGGCGATTGGGCRGATGGCAAGGAGAGYGGYACSGTCACAGAGTGGCATGTTGATGGCTCACTAAAATCRGTTAAGAACTTTGAGGGAGGAACACTGGATCCAGAGTCGGTAAAGCATTACGACGCTCCTAAAGAGGTTGTAGAAGCCGAGGCTGAAGAAGAGGAACCGTCGGGTACAGGAGTGAAAGTTGAGGAGGGCGAAGGGATTAAGCACATTGGAAAATTCGACGGAAATGGGGAGCACAAACTTTACCGGAGAGACCAACAACTTTCCAAGGATGGAAATTTCGTAAACAATGTGTTAATGGACGGTAAGTGGTACAAGTACAACAGAGATGGAATCCTCCAGCGCATTCAGGTATACAAAAACGGAGCATACGTAGGTGATGCACCAATGCCGACTGAATAAAAATACATGATTCAATTATTGAAGCCCATGCGTGCTAGCATGGGTTTTTTTATGCCCGCAACTTGAGCATGCCGTATATAGTGAATTTGGGGACTCTCAGTTCTTACAATTCTTATTATAAACTATATTTGTATCCCGATAGGATTACGTTACAAGCGCATGGCAATTGATCTTACTTTTTACAACACCTTAAGCCGGAAAAAGGAGGTGTTTGAGCCRCTCAACCCACCYGGGGTTGGCATGTACGTATGCGGGCCGACAGTTTATGGAAACCCCCACCTTGGACATGCGCGCGCGGCCATAGTCTTTGATATTGTGTTTCGGCTTTTGATGCATCTTGGGTACAAAGTGCGCTACGTTCGCAATATAACGGACGTTGGACATCTCGAAAATGATGCAGATCAGGGAGAAGACAAAATTGCCAAAAAGGCCCGTATAGAACAGTTAGAGCCAATGGAGATCGTCCAACTTTACACCGATCGTTATCATAAATCCATGGATGCGCTAAACGTTCTCCATCCCAGTATAGAACCCCGGGCTTCCGGACATATTATTGAACAAATAGCTATGATTGAAGAGATCATAAAAAACGGGTTCGCTTATGAAAAAGACGGTTCGGTCTACTTTGATGTAGTGAAATACAGTAAAAAGAACCACTACGGRAAATTGTCCGGACGCATTGTAGAGGAATTGYTGGATAACACAMGGGATCTTGAAGGACAGGAAGATAAAAAGAACAACGTTGACTTCGCCTTGTGGAAAAGGGCCCAACCTGAGCATATCATGCGTTGGCCTTCTCCATGGAGTATTGGTTTTCCAGGATGGCATCTTGAATGCTCTACTATGGGCGCCAAATACCTGGGAAGTCCCTTTGACATTCACGGAGGTGGAATGGATTTGTTGTTCCCTCACCACGAATGCGAAATTGCCCAATCTCAGGCCGCCAACAACCAGGACCCGGTGAGGTATTGGATGCACAACAACATGATCACAATCAACGGCCAGAAGATGAGCAAATCCCTGAACAATTTCATTACACTTGATGAATTGTTTGAAGGTGACCACGATGCATTGGAGCAGGCCTATGCGCCYATGACCATCCGCTTTTTCATCCTTCAGGCGCATTACAGGGGTACCCTGGACTTCTCCAACGACGCTTTGAAAGCCGCTGAAAAGGGGTGTAAAAAACTCATGAAAGGAATTGAGACCGCTCAAAAGCTTAGTACCAGCGAAAGCTCCACATCCAATATTGGTGATTTAGTAGAGAAKTGTGAGAAGGCCATTAAGGACGATCTCAGCACTTCYATCCTCATTTCGCACYTGTTYGAAGGRGTTAGAATCGCAAATTCTGTCAAAGCAGGTGAAGAAACCATATCCAAAAGTGATTTGGACCTGTTGAACAAGATGTTTGAAGATAATGCGTTGAACATACTCGGATTGCAAAAGGAAGCCAGTCCAGGAGAAAATGGACTTATTAACCCTTTGATGGAGCTTATCTTAGAAATCAGACAGGATGCCCGAACCAATAAGAACTTCGAGATCTCCGATAAAATCAGAGATGCTTTATCTTCAATGAAAATCACTGCGAAGGATGAAAARGAAGGCACGACCTGGAGTTACGATGAATAAGAGATTCATTACAATTCTTTGCGGGCTGTTTTTCATTTACTCTTGTACTGAGCCTGAAGCGCCGAAAAAGGAAGTGGTTAAGAAACCGACGCTCCCGGTCATTCCAGCACCCCAATTCAACAGCGACTCTGCTTATTCCTATATAGAACAGCAGGTAGCCTTCGGTCCCCGGGTTCCTAACTCCGCGGCACATGACAGCTGCGCGGCTTATCTAAAGCGCAAATTTCGCTCTTTTGGCATGGAGGTTACTTCSCAAAAAGGGGTGGTTGAGGGTTGGGATGGTGTTCAACTCAACTTTGAAAATATAATGGCTTCWRTAAATCCYGAAGCAACCTCTAAGGTCCTGTTATTGGCTCACTGGGATACAAGGCCTTTTGCAGATCAGGAAGATGTGCTAAAAACAAGCCCCCTGGACGGCGCGAGTGATGGTGGAAGTGGCGTCGCCGTTCTGATGGAAATAGGGCGGCTGATTTCGATTACCAAACCAAACATCGGCGTGGACATTGTTCTCTTCGATGTTGAGGATTATGGCAAATCGAAAATTATGCATTCATATTGCCTTGGCTCTCAATACTGGTCCCGCAATCTTCCAGATAAAAACTACTATCCAAAATATGGGATCCTATTAGACATGGTTGGTGCCAGGAACGCTACTTTTGCCATGGAGGGATACTCCATGCAATTCGCCCCGCATATTGTCAACCGTATCTGGAAGAAGGCGGCCGCTTTAGGATATTCTAACTATTTCATTTTTAAGAGAACCAATCCAACCACCGATGACCACTACTATGTCAACAGTATTGCCGGCATTCCGTGTATTGATATCATACAACACGATGCAACCACAACCACTGGATTTGGCAGCTACTGGCACACCACGAAAGACAATATGGAAGTGATTGACAAAGCAACGCTCAAGGCGGTAGGACAAACCGTGCTCGAAGTACTCTATTCAGAAAAATAAATTTACCTTTAATTCTCATGCCTGAAAACGAAAAGAAGCTCTTCCTCCTGGATGCATTTGCCCTGATCTACCGGGCTTATTATAGTTTTATAAACAACCCCCGTATCAACTCCAAAGGCATGAACACTTCGGCCACCCTGGGATTTACAAATACGTTGATGGAGGTTTTAAGAAAGGAAAAGCCCACGCATATCGCTGTAGTTTTTGATATGCCGGGGCCAACGGATAGACAAGCAATTTACCCGGAATATAAAGCAAATCGGGAGGCAATGCCTGAAGATATTGCCAACAATATTCCCTTTGTCAAAAAAATTATTGAGGGGTTTAACATTCCCATATACGAATCTCCCGGATACGAAGCCGACGATATCATAGGTACGCTCGCCAAGATTGCGGAGAAAAAAGGTTTTCAGACGTACATGATGACACCTGATAAGGACTTCGGGCAATTGGTGTCTGAAAACATCTTCATGTATAAACCGGCCAGAAGTGGAAATCCTCCGGAGATCCTGGGCATACCAGAGGTTTGTGAAAAATTTGCAATCGAGACTCCTGAACAGGTTATTGATATTCTCGGATTGTGGGGGGATGCTGTAGATAATATCCCGGGAGTTCCCGGCGTAGGAGAAGTGACAGCTAAAAAATTGATTGGGCAGTTTGGAAGCATTGAAAACCTCGTTAAAAACACAGATCAATTAAAGGGCAAACTCAAAGAGAATGTCGATAACAATGTAGAGCAGGCCTTGYTATCAAAACAACTGGCTACCATTATWTTAGATGYTCCMGTCGAGTTCAATGAAGATGARCTCAAGAAAAGTGACCTGAATAMGGWTGCCCTSGCWGMRTTATTTGAAGAGCTTGAATTCAGACAATTATCRCAACGATTGCTTGGATCAAAAAGTTCAGATGTCGATATGACAGCCAATGGATCAGARCCAGAGAAAAAAAGCGTAGCAGGGGTRCAGACCTCYTTATTTGACGAKCTGGACGGGGAAGCAACTCCCRTRACKTCAGACCGCAATACGGCTGMAACYACAAAACACAATTACAAACTGGTTCARTCACCRGATGAGGTTAAGGCCTTGAATGARAAGTTAAAGAAGCAGAAGGAGTTCTGYTTTGACACGGARACCACCGGCCTGGATCCTTTGGTGGCAGAGTTGGTRGGAATCGCATTCTCATGGAAARCGGGTGAAGCGTATTACGTGCCGGTGTCGGAGAAGYCTGAAGAGGCAACAAAGGTGGTAAGCGTTTTCAAGGATGTRCTGGAAGATGATAAAATCRTGAAAATTGGTCAAAATCTGAAGTACGACRTCCTGGTGTTAAAGAAGTATGRTGTAAACGTTGGCAAAAATTTATTCGACACAATGATAGCACACTACTTATTGCGCCCGGACATGAGRCACAATATGGACCTKCTGGCGGAAACCTATTTGAACTATTCGCCAATTTCCATTGAAACCCTGATTGGGAAGAAAGGAAAAAATCAAAAATCGATTAGGGATGCGGACCTGGATCTGGTAGTGGAATACGCGAGYGAAGACGCGGACATTACACTACAGCTCAAGGAGGTRTTTCAGCCGATGCTGGCTAAAGAGAAATGTGACAAGCTGTTCRRCGAAATTGAGATTCCTTTGTTGGGCGTATTGGCMGATATGGAAAATGAGGGCATTGCCCTGGACACKRAGGCTTTATCCTCCTTCTCTAAGGAACTTGAAAAGGACATACTAAAGYTRCAGGACCGCATCTATAAATTGGCSGGTGTTGAATTTAATATTGATTCGCCTAAGCAGTTGGGAGAGATTTTGTTCGAACATTTAAAGGTGTCAGATAAAGCAAAGAAGACAAAAACCGGGCAATATGCCACTTCTGAGGATATACTAACAAAACTGGCGCACGACCACGAGATCATCCCGGACATATTAGACTATCGATCCTTGAGAAAACTAAAGTCGACTTATGTTGACAGCCTACCMGCCATGGTGAATCCGACCACGAATCATGTGCATACAAATTACAGACAAGCTGTSGCRGCAACCGGCCGACTAAGTTCTGACAATCCCAATTTGCAGAACATTCCAATTCGTACAGAAAGGGGAAGGGAAGTGAGGAAGGCCTTTATCCCCAGAAGTTCTGATTACACACTGCTGTCTGCGGACTATTCACAGATCGAGTTGCGAATCATCGCGGAGTTGAGCAAGGATCAGAATATGATAGACGCATTCGTTTCCGGCGAAGATATTCATTCGRCWACRGCAKCWAARRTATTTGRKGTKSMMWTMKMRGAAGTTRMKMGWGAWMTKCGRRGMMRMGCKAARGCTGTCAATTTTGGAATTTCRTAYGGGCAAACAGCATTTGGYTTGTCTCAAARCYTGAATATYCCCMGATCRGAAGCCAAGGAAATCATCACAAGTTTTTTTAAGCTKTWTGCTGATGTGAAGACTTTTATGGACGATGGAATAGAATTCGCCAGAAAGAATGGATATGTAGAGACCATTATGGGGAGACGTCGCTACCTGAGGGATATCAATTCAAACAATGCCATTGTCAGAGGTCATGCAGAAAGGAATGCGATCAACGCTCCTATACAGGGATCCGCTGCAGACATGATCAAAATAGCGATGATCAATATCCAGCATGAAATGAAAAAGGCCAGGATGCAGTCGAAGATGCTGCTKCAAGTTCATGATGAAYTGATCTTCGATGYGCTTAAAACAGAGTTGAATGAGCTTCGTCCCCTGGTAGAAGAAAATATGAGSAATGCGATTAAAATGCAGGTGCCYATCATTGTTGAAATGGGTRACGGCARTAATTGGCTGGAAGCRCACTAGTTAGCACNGTTGTCGCATTTTCAATGAGAAATCATTATTCRGTGTCAGMCCCAAATTACTTGTCATTTATTRCTGCCTTTCTGAGGGGTTGAAGAAATTCTTYGCCTATCTACATTTTTTCTATATTTGGACATAAAATAAGATTAACCTTCTATTGANTAAAAAACAGTTCGATGATACGAAGACTTAATAAAACYGGAATAGCAACAATGGCCACTGCTTTTTTGTTTTGCCTTGCCGCTTGTTCACCTGATGGTGACAAGGAAGTTGCTGWRGAGAACATTGAAAAGSAMWCCGATYCTATGGAAGATATGARGTCCCTGGGTGAGGAGATACAAAAATCSGGAAAGGTATTCTAYACCATTCCTTCGCCACTGGAACTTACYTCKATTATCAAGAAAGCGGGAGCGAAATATGAYAAGTCTGTCCTCAACTCAGTGAAGAACATCTCTAACTATGTGACACAGACSAGTATGGCTTTGAATCTTGGTGTGTATGGRGCTGACCTGAGTTATGCCAGCATCTTTGAACAAACGCAGGAAACCATGCACTACTTTGCCGCTGCAAAGAAATTGGCTGATGCCCTGGGAATTACCAGCGCATTTGGCGAGAACACTATCACGCGCATCCAAAACAATCTCAACAACAGAGATTCACTGGTTTCGATCATCTCAGATTCCTATTGGGAAACTGATGCGTACCTAAAGGAAAACAGAAGGTCGAGCACATCTGGATTGGTAATTGCAGGAGGATGGCTTGAAGGTCTTTATATCTCAACAAAGCTGGCCGCAAAAACAGASAACAAYACAGAAATTGTTACCAGAATTGGAGAACAAAAGTTGACCTTGACCAATTTAACAGCAATGCTTAARAACTTTCAGGATCCYGAAGTGGAAGAGGTAGTAAATGACCTGATAGAGCTCCAGGAAGTATTTGCGCCTGTGGAGATTACATATAGCAGGAAACCTCCTACAACTAACTCTGAAACTAAGGTTACCACGCTAAATACAACAAGCACAATCAGCATTAGCGACGAGCAGCTGCTTGCGATCTCTGAGAAAATTGATGCTATAAGGACAAAAATTGTTAATTAGACAGAACTATGATTTTTAAAAACAGAAAACTCATTCCCATAGTAGTATTATTATTTGCACTTGCAGCTCCTTTGGCTGGGTATGCGCAATGTAAGGGATTTGCGAAGCGGAAATGTTTACCCGTATTGAAACCATTTATCCACAATGGACAGCTCAACAGCACTACTCTTATGGAAGGAGAATCCGCAGAACTGGTGATGACTTTTCATGCAGGACARCAGTATAGGGTAATGGTCTGTGCTCAGGAGACTCTTAAGAAGATTGGATTCAAGATGATGGACACGGATAGGGAAATCATCTTTGATAGCGCAGAGCAGAATGGCGCTAAGAATTGGGATTTTAATGTGAACGCCACCCAGCAGATGATCATTCTTGTGGAAGTTCCGAAACCGGGAAAACACGCCGGTGCCAATTTGCCGGGCACTTTGGTTCAATCTGGTTGCGTGGCCTTGCTGGTTGGATTTCAGGAYTAATTCACAACCAACTTCTTYACAAAGAGACGRGTACCGACTTTAATCTTTACAAAATATATCCCGGGAGTTTCGACTTCCGGGATTTTTTGTGATTGATCTCCGGCAGGCAACGTGCCTTGATAGATCTGTTGAATTTCCCGSCCCATTAAGTCAACCATGGATATCTCTACTTCATCCTTYCCAGTTAAACYAAAGGTTAYGATCGCGTCACCACCAGTRGGATTCGGATACAATTCAAAATCAAAGTTGGCTAAATAGTCACCCTCAATGCCAATAAATGCCGGAACTGTTGTAAATGTCCATACCGCACTCCACTCTGAATTAACAGAGTTGGTAACCGTTCTTGCCCGCCAGTAATATGTGGTGCTTCCACTCAATCCCGTCAGCGAAGACTCGGTATCTCCCAGRTTGTCCACATTTGACAAAAACGCATAGGACCCACTGATCAGGTTGGGAGAAGCAAAGTCCGCCTGCATATCTACCTCATACTCATACGTGTCCACATTGTCCACAGAATTCCAATCTACCACCAGGTCCACAGGTTGGTCACTCATCCCATTATAGGGAGATACCAACATAGGCACTGTATTTGAAACACCGGAGATGTTGATATCATCCAGGTACAAATTATTACCTCCCCCATATATATACTCAATTTTAAATTTAAATCCCTCCACCATGAAGCTAGAATTCAAGGTGATCAGATGCTCCTGCCATTGACTGGCGTTAGCCGGTATAAACTCCGAATTAGTCGTCGATACAGTTGCCAGTTCTGAGCTGCTTTCCACAAAGTTCAAAGCCCAGGATACTCCACAATTACCCGACACATACACACGSAGTAYATCTTTGGTCGTATCAACCTTCTGAGCAAATGCTACCTTRAAGCTAAGCTCCGCCGATTGCATATTRCTAAGATCMAGGCTGGGRCTRATCAAGAAATCACTGCGCTCATCTTCATTTCCAYTATAATTGTCCATTTTCAATGAAGAGTTACCGGAATAGCCTGCATAATCAAYTGTTTCCCAGGTTGYACCGCCATCACCATTYACAACCTCCCAATACACATCTTCGGCAAARTCRAAATCTTCAAAACTCTCAAATAGCGGCATTGCGTCYCCCTCYGATTGCACGAGAACATARGAGGGCTTTGTCCCGGAAATRACATCAGATCCATTGGTKACAYCCAGGCTTACATCGTGAATCCCAGGCGTATTATAGGTGATACTTGGATTGGRATCACTTGATGAATTCGGYGTACCYCCYGGGAARCCCCAGCTCCAGCCAGACTGYCCATTATACGAGTTATCCTGAAAATCAATRGTAGTYCCAACACAAAYCACRTGCMGGTTCGCGCTAAAATCCAGGTTACACAGGTTATCTGGGCCATCAGTACCCGTCAGTACCAGATTTGCCGATTTCCACAAGTTGTTTCTATCACTCGCGAAACCATTTAGTGCGGCTCGCATCCTTGCCTTTTGCCCTTCAGTAAACATCCTATCGCAGAATGCATACTCCATATAATTCTGAACATTATCCAACGTACCGCAAGTAACCCCGGTCAGGAAACAAGAGGTGTTTCCTTCCGTGTTGGGAGTATCTCCCACACCATCATCCAGACCGCAATTGGATACGACCTCAGGATCATTAGAGTTTCCCCAGGTATGCGGTAAATTCAAATAGTGTCCAATCTCATGTGTAAGAGACCTATATCCCGGGCCAAATTGACCTGCTCTTAGTACAATGCCATCAATTGCAGATGAGGCACCCGGATAATAAGCATAGCCACCGGCTCCGCTRGCAATGGTATTYACCAACCARACATTGAGATACCTGTCATTGGGCCATCTRACCAGGCTCTTCACTCCATTGTCYGCACTCATCGTCTGACTGGACACYGTTCGTGTAATTCCATCCGTACAATTCCCATTAGGATCTTTTTGAGCCAGACGAAATTCAATCTCGCTATCCGCAGCAATACCTTTAAAAGCAGCAACTATTTGATTGGTATCTGAATTCGTCTTCCTAAAGTCTTCATTRATAATTCGCAAGCCATCCAAAATGCGYTGTTTRTTGAYATTTTCAGATCCAAAGTTGTGAATTAYGTGAAACACTATCGGAATTATATACACCTGTCCCTTYTTCCCAGCRTTTTGTTGGGTATARCTCTTTGTGAAAGTCTCAAGCTGCYCCCGCACTCCWACGTAATCCGGATCRGTAGCCAGCARCTCCTGGTGCAACTTATCAGTTCCACAATAATGATCAGCCTGGCCMACTACRGYGGYARAACCACCCATCAGAACCAATCCGATAAACAGTACGATTCTCTTAGAAGTCATCTATTTTGTGATTGTAAATCTGCTGTAAGAGGACAAATCATCCGCATTAAGCCGGACGTAATAGACACCGGCCTGTTGGATTGCACTTATC
Organism: Flavobacteriales bacterium; assembly: GCA_002400975.1. Taxonomy (GTDB): domain Bacteria; phylum Bacteroidota; class Bacteroidia; order NORP154; family NORP154. The sequence goes on from NVRW01000036.1 coordinate 14,670, forward strand.
TGCAACTCATGATGCCCCGCTGAGAGTTGATTAAATTGAGAAGATTGTTCTATCTCCCTTCCCAGCATATCAAAAATCTGTATGCYGACATTTTCATGGGTACTGTATAAGTCAAATCCAATTGTCACCTCACCACTGGACGGRTTTGGAAAAACTTTAAGGCTRCTTTTCAATAAACTCAAACTTTCATCTACCCCATTTACTGACAGTATTGTGGTGTACTTCCAAACAGARCTCCAGGRTGAAYTTRTAACATTGGTTCGAGCACGAACACTCCAATAAATAACCATGCCCGTRTCTAACCCCGCCAATAAATACTCAGTATCCGCTCCATTATCTGAATTATTGATGTAGGTTGTGGTCCCACTTATCAGATAGGGAGAATTCAAGGTTGCCACCGTRTCAATTTGATAATCGTAAAAGTTTACGTTRTCCACTGCATTCCAATCCATGGTAACASTAAAGRGTTGGTTCACGGAGAAGTTGGCAGGGGAAACCTGTAAAGGCGTGGAAGGTGGAGCAGGAAGCATTGTCGTGTATCTCCAAATAGAACTCCATGCTGAACTGGCCATACCGGTTCTTGTGCGAACGTTCCAATAAATCGTCACACCGCTGTCTAACCCCAACAAGAGATATTCGGTATCAGGTCCATTATCCAAATTATTCACAAACGTGTGTGTACCGCTTATCAGAAAGGGAGAATCCATTGTCAATGCTGTATCAATTTGATAATCATAGAAATCTACATTATCAACGGCATCCCAATCCATAATAATTGTRGTGGGTTGATTATCCGCGTAATTTGAAGGAGAAACCAGCAATGGAACGCTGTTAAATGTTCCAGTGATATTTATATTATCAATAAAAATATTGTTGCCCTCATCAGAGGTGAATTCGAATCTGAATCTAAAACTCTCCGTTAACACACTTGGCGTGAGGTTTACCGAAACAGACTTCCAATCATTTGAATCACTGGGCGTAAAATTTGACGTTATCTGACCATTTGGACTTCCCAATGATGCTCCACCGACGATATAGCTCGTATTCCATGTACTTCCACAGTCACCTGATGTAGAGACTTTCAAAATATCGTTGGTTGTAATATCAACCTGTGCATAGGCTACCTTGAAATTCATCTGCGCGGATTGCATTACCGTCATATCAATTGAAGGACTGATCAGGTTATCCACTTCTCCACCAGTACTCTGGCCAAAATTATAGAGAGCCATACTTCCGGGAGTACCATCAAATGTAAAATTGGCATATATCCATGATGGGCCTCCCTGACCTGAAACCAGCCAATCCGACCCGCCGGTAAATGTCTCTGAGTAGGGCAAAGTTTCCGAAGCTGTTATCGTCATATAATCCACTATGGTAATCGACGTACTTCCAGTATCATTCGATACGGTTAAGGTTACATCRTAATTCCCCGGATTATTRTACACCACCACTGGTGATCGWTCGTTSGAGGTACTGGGAACMGCTCCRGGAAATGACCATGCCCACTGGCAAACCCTATTGTACGATTCATCAACAAATACCACTGGTGCTCCAGTGCATGCCTCTGATAAATCTGCAGAGAATGCGGCCGTGAACCCGTCCACACCAGTTGCAATCAGGTTGGATGCGGTTGACAGGGAACTCCGCTGCGCGGTCGAAGAACTAAGTGCAGCACGCATCCGGGCTACCTGCCCGCTTGTAAACATCATTTCACAAAAAGCATAGTCCATATAGTTCTGCACGTTGTCCAGAGAACTACAAGTGKTACGRGTCGTATCACARCCACCCAATGTACCKATACAATTGGGCGTGTCGCCTACTCCATCATCTAAACCACAATTGCCAGGATCAGCAGCATCATTRCCYGGRCCCCAGGTATGTCGAAGGTTGATCCAGTGACCAACTTCATGGGTTAGTGTACGCTCCCCATCCCCAACAAAGGTATAGCTGGTAATTATCCCATCAATGGTTGCCGCAAAACCGGAGGCTACTGATCCGGGCAGGTAAGCGTATGCCGCGGCTCCACTCGGGTTTGTCTTTACCACCCAAATATTCAAATACTTGCTTCGAGGCCAGGGATTGAGTTTRGAGCCATCATCACCTACATTGGTTTCTGCSGACACTACCCTRTCAATKCCATTGGTYGCATTGCCAAACAGATCAATTTGYGCCAGTCGGAATTCAATAAGAGCKTCACCKACTATTGGCTTAAACGCCTGAATAATATCCGATGCGTCATCATTCCAGAGCCTAAAATCCTCATTCAACATCCTTATAGCATCAAATACCGTCTGATCACTAATATTTTCGGGCCCGTTCTCATGAATGATGTGAAAGACCACCGGTACTACCTTCACATCAGAACAAGCGTCCAGTTGCGCGTTCTGGCTCGAAGTTTTTGCCAGTGTTTCAAGCTCCAGATCAGCGGTAGCTTTCTGTATCTGGTGTGCCAATTCGGGGTGAGCTGCATGCAATGCGGCAGTCGCAGGTGTAATACCACACTTATTTGCCGTTTGTGCCTGGACAAATTGGGGAATCAAGCCCAAGACACCAGATAGGAAGAAAATAAATCCTATGCTCAAAACCACTCTAATCTTCATAATGCATCGTTTTATTTTACAATCAGTGAAGTGAATTTACGAAAAATCGCGCTCAACGCCTTACTTATTAGACGAGTATGTCGTGAAAAAGACGAATGAAATTAGGTYGTGAATTATGTGTTGTTTGCAATTGGTTGAGCTGTTGGCAATTGATTAATGGCACTTAACTAAGCAGTTATTAGGTGTGATGTGTAAAAGCAGGTTCCGGATGATACGGCAAATATCAATTTTGAACATGCTTTCGGGTATACGGGCGCAAAACCCGAATACTGCTGACGAAGGAATAATGCTACTTCCGCAACTGTAGCCGCGCGATAGGCGAATCAGGACATTTGGAGTGAAACAGAAACTCAGACCATTATTGTGATCCCCGGAAAACCAAAACCCATCAACAACCAATAACTACTGATAAACAACGCTTATCCAATAACCACCACTACTGATTGATCTCAATAAACTTGTTAAGGTCTTTGGTYCGGCCAAAGACAATAATGGTATCTGTTTCGTAAAGAACCGTAGTAGAGCGCGGAATTCCCATGATATGCTTTTCCTTCACAGTTTCACCATCCCTGGTAACCTCTGTCTCCCGCTCAACCGTAATAATATTCAATTTGTATTTGTCTCTAAGGCCAATATCCTCCAAGGTACGATTGGCTATTCCCCGTGGTGTTTTCACTTCCGCGATCTCATAATCATCCGGTAATTGCAAAAACGACCCAATACTCGGGTGAATGAGCTGTTCAGCAACAGCCGTACTTACCTCAATCTCCGGAGATAGAATCTCCTGTACTCCCAACTTCTTCAAAATCATGCGTTGCACAGGGCCCCTGGCCCGGGCAATGATCTTCTCCACCTTCAACTCCATCAAATGCACTGTACATAATAGCGTTGATTCAAAGTTTTCACCGATGGCAATAACCACCGCATCGGAATCTTGTACATTTTGAGACTGCAGGGCCTTGAAGTCAGTWGCATCAAGGCTAACTGCATAGGCTACATCATCCTGAATATTTTTAATCTTCTCCTCTCGGTTATCAATGGCAATAACCTCTGCCCCCTGCTTGGCGAGTGTTTTCGCAATTTCGGTTCCGAACAAACCCAGTCCAATTATTGTGAATCTATGCTGCGCCATGTGTCAATATTGAAAATTCAGTGTRTCCTAATCYAAATTCGAATGATCCACCCATTAATTGCCAATAGCCTGCTTCAAATCGTCTACCAAATCTAATCCATCTTCTATACCAATACTAAGACGTATCAATCCATCGACAATGCCTCGTTTCTCTCGCTTCTCTTTAGGAATAGCTCCATGTGTCATTGAAGCTGGATGGCCCACAAGAGATTCTACACCACCGAGGGATTCTGCAAGTTTGAAAATCTTTGTACTTGAAATTACCGCCGTAGCTGCTTCAAGAGAATCGTCTTTCAATGTAAAAGAAACCATTCCACCAAAGCCACTCATCTGCTCCTTTGCAATATGGTGATTAGAATGTCCTTCCAAACCRGGCCAATAGACACGATCGACTTTATCATGGGTTTCAAGGAATTCTGCAATCAATCTTCCATTTTCACAGTGCCTCTCCATTCKCAAATGCAAGGTTTTAATACCCCTCAATACGAGGAAGCAATCTTGAGGGCCCGGAATGGCACCACAGGTATTCTGGATGAAAGAGAGTCTCTCTTCCAGTTCATCATCATTACAAATGATGGCACCCATCACTACATCYGAATGACCGCTCAAGTACTTTGTAACTGAATGCATCACTATATCTGCACCGAGATCCAAAGGGTTTTGCAGATAGGGCGAGGCAAAAGTATTATCAACACCCAATAAAATTCCCCTGGCACTGGTCAGCGATGCCAACKTCYGGATGTCTATGATATTTAATAAGGGGTTGGATGGTGTTTCTATCCAAACCAGTTTTGTATTCTCGTTAAACTGTTCTGCCACCTGGTTTACATCGTGCATGTCAACAAAGTGGGCCTTAATACCATAGTTTTCGAAGACTTTGGTGAAGATGCGATAAGTACCTCCATACAGATCCTCATTGGCCACAACTTCATCACCTGGAGAGAGTAGCTTGATAATAGTATCAATAGCACCCATGCCACTTGAAAAGCAAAGACCGTATTTGCCATTCTCTATTCCTGCCACATTTCGCTGTAGCGCMGCCCGCGTTGGGTTAAGSGTTCGGGAATATTCGAATCCCTTRTGWTCSCCAGGAGCYTTTTGCAGATAGGTTGACGTTTGATAAATCGGCGTCATAATTGCCCCCGTGGACTCATCCGCTTCCAAACCTATATGTACTGCCTTTGTACCGAAYCTCATCTGTTCATAATTAATTTATTTGGTCAAACCTGTCTGCCTGCCAAGCCGAAGGAACTCGCGTACAGGCATCATTCTCCACMCATATCAAAGCCTTCATCCTGATTCGTTTCATTTAGCAAATGTATCAATATTTTATACGTGGCAGGACTGAATTGGCTAAATTTGAACACCCAACAAACGTCTATAACCCCACTTCTATTTGTTCTTTTTATAAACGCGTTTCAGCCAGGTTGGCAAAACAACCAGGCCTATAAAAAGATAAGGCACATAACTGATTAAACGCCAAAGAATTGCCATGGGAGAAATCAGGCCTTTATCGATAAACTCGCTCAAGAACACCGTGAAGGCAACTTCCGCAAAGCCAGCTCCTCCTGGAGTCGGGCTCACCAACATAATTACCCACATCAATAATTGTCTGCCATAAATCAAGATGTGATCMGMGAACGGTATACCTACACCAAGAGGCACCAGGATCAGGAAATTRACGACCCAAAACCTTGCKGTCCAACTCACAAAGGTGGCAACGCTTGCCTTGAGCCAAAATCGCTTCTTCTTTCCCTTTATTTCCTTCGAGGCTATGATCARGTCATCGCCCGCTCTKGCAGCATCATTCCTCCACTTTTTRAAAAARGGAAGGGTAAATACCTTGATAAAGGTCCACTTAATCACGCGAGGATTGTAGAACAGGGCATATAGTATTATGACGGAATACGTTACGATGAAAAGATATCCAAAGCCAAACATATATACCCCATACCCATGTGTCAACTCATGCATTGCTGAACTTCCCTGTATCGAAAACAAYACRTCCTKACTGATCAGCACATAYAAYAYCGGAACCATGAATATATAAAAGAGCTCGTCCAACAGRGAGGATGCCATAACTATAGCCGTGCTCTTACCCACATTATTGAGCTCTTTGTGGACGATATATACRGCTACRGCAGATCCACCMACAATGGAGGGCGTTATYGCRGAAGCAAACTCCCAWAGCATRATAACCTGGAAGCTCTGCTTCCAACTGAGYGCATCRCTCGTAAGCACCTTTATTCTGTACATATAAGCCASATCCCGAATGACCATCATGAGAATTGCCATAAAAGCCCAAACACCCGCRTGCCAGGTCCAATTTATGGACTKCAGGGATTCCACATTGAAGTCGTTGTAGCTCATCAATGTCGCTACMACAACMCCAATACTGATTGGAAGAATAATCCTGGATGGACGAAACAATCGCAGAAGTCGGTCCTGATCCATKGCTTTTAKAAGAATCCCATTAGTAATCTTACATTTGATCGCGCGATCACAAATYTGGTGRTTAAATCAGATRAGATCTCGCAAACCTGCCTGAATTGCAGGCTAGGAARGCGTGAATTTATTTTATTATTTACTGGGTTCAAAATTATTTCGACGTTTGAAACCTYATATCGAYCWRTCGCTTTGAAAACTTGAATGAGTAAAGAGMTCAAGGCACATATGGCCTTATTCGGGGCGAATCTCATTTAYGGCGCCAGCTATACRGTGGCCAAAGAAGCCATGCCTGAATACATCTTGCCCTTTGCCTTTATCCTCATCCGGGTAACCAGTTCGGTCCTGCTATTTTGGTTAATCTGGACCAGCTTGATCCGGGAGAGGATTGCCAGAGCAGACCTCTTGAGACTTGCAGCCTGTGGGTTGTTTGGTGTTGCRATCAACCAAATGCTCTTCTTTAAAGGCCTGAGTATTACAACMCCAATAAATGCAGCCATTATCATGACCAGCAACCCRGTGGTTGTCATGCTTTTTTCCCTATGGATWTTGAAAGAGGCAATCACYATGMAAAAGACCTTTGGATTGTTAYTGGGATTGAGCGGTGCTGCCCTGCTGATCACAGCGGGATCAGRTTTCTCCTTTRGYTCMGAAACTTTTGAGGGGGATATTTATGTATTCCTAAATGCTTCCTCATACGCATTGTACYTGGTTATTGTAAAGCCRTTGATGRCCMGGTATCACCCKRTCACGGTRATTACATGGATCTTYACGTTCGGTTTTGTGTACGTATTACCATTTGGTTTTGAGGAGTTCATCARTGTGGAYTGGAGYGCTTTTACGCCCAAAATATGGGCTGCTGTGGCCTTCATTGTTCTCTTTACAACATTCCTGGCGTATCTGCTAAAYGTCTCTGCTCTCAAGGAACTCAGTCCTACAATTGTAAGTTATTATATCTATTTACAACCTCTTTTGGCAGCCATCGTAGCACTTTATTTCGAGAAGGACCAGCTGACATGGATTAATATAGGAGCCTCAATGCTCATATTTGCAGGTGTTTACTTAGTGAGTAGCGGGAAAACGGAACAGAGAACAGCGGCTTAACCAGAAAAGAACGATGGCTAAGGTGCTTTATACTTATCTTTGTCGGGTAATTCTACCTCGACAATGAAATCTATGACCGGATACGGGAGGGCCGAAGTGCCATTAGGCAAGRGYAAGTTGCATCTRGAACTACGCTCAGTRAACAGCAAGAGCATGGACCTCAAYATCCAATCRCCAGGCAACTTGCGMTCTATGGAGCCRTGGCTTAGAAAGACTATYTCTTCATCCCTCGGAAGGGGGAAAATAGATTGCCGATTACACTTTGAAAGTGACCCATTGAGTAACGGACATGAGCTCAATTATCCGCTGATCAGGAAATACYACCRGGACTTAAATRCATTRGGCAARAGTTTAGGGTTGGATAAAAAGATCGAGATTGGCCAATTGCTTAGRTTACCGGACATTTTCATTAGAGAGGGCWATACYGWRCTGAATTCGAAAGACGAGAARAAAATCAAGCTGGCTGTGRCTAAARCMATYGGACTTTTGATCAAATTCAGAAGTRATGAAGGAGCAATTTTGGGAARGGAYATCCTGAAGCGAATTGGGRCAATTGAGAAAGTGGTGAAAGCAATTGAACCYTWTGACAAAAAACGTTTGRCCAGGATCAAGTCAAAATTTACYRWGCAGTTCAAATCSGTTAACAAGGAAGGTGTTTTCGACAAAAACAGRTTTGAACAAGAACTCATATACTATATTGAAAAACTGGACCTCACTGAAGAAAAAGTGCGATTGAASGCCCATTGTGCCTACTTCAAAAAAACAACAAAGTCCAGGGAAAGTGTAGGRAAAAAACTGGGATTCATTGCTCAGGAAATTGGCAGGGAGATCAATACAATTGGCTCTAAGGCGAACGATGCCGATATCCAGAGATTAATTGTTGGTGCTAAGGATGAATTGGAGAAGATCAAAGAACAGCTMTTTAACRTTCTATARAKATCTCARGAGAATTTYRTCYRWRCMAGATACAGAACAAGYRCTRAAAAYYGRAACGGATATAARTTTTTGTTRRYTYWKKWKWYKTWGKTTSTRRSTMWWTSGYKRWKWKKTKYRKTWYGWAARWYMRKWRACTAAAAAAGATCAAAATAAATTTCATGTTATGGTCCATTCAGTCATTCTCTCATCGTTCGGCCTTTCCGGCATTCCTGCAAAACATGGGAACTAATGCGTTCGCTAAATGCAATTGTGGCACCAAGCCAAACTTTAGAACTTAACATGCCCGGCAAGCTTATCATATTTTCGGCCCCTTCAGGTGCAGGTAAAACAACYATCGTMCACCACATGTTGAAACAAGATCTCAATCTGGGTTTCTCTATTTCAGCCTGTAGCAGGGATCGGAGGAAAAATGAGGTAGATGGTAAAGATTACCATTTTCTGGGAGTAGATGGTTTCAAAGAAAAAATTGCCAATGATGAATTCATTGAATGGGAAGAGGTCTATCCRGATCAATTCTATGGAACAYTGAAAAGCGAGCTTAACACCTTACTCGAACAAGGCAAAAACGTAATTTTTGATGTGGACGTTGTSGGAGGATTGAATATTAAAAAGCACTACGGTGACCGGGCCCTCGCCGTATTCGTGATGCCGCCCTCGCTTGATCGCCTTCGACAGCGATTGGAACAACGCTCCACGGAAACGGAAGAAACACTGCAAAAAAGGCTTGAAAAAGCGGAAAAAGAACTCACCGTATCAGACCAGTTCGATCAGATATTATTGAATGATGACCTGAAAAACGCGTTTGGCAAGGCGGAGAAAATAGTTGGAGATTTCCTACGTGAACTAGATTAGAATGAGGATTGGACTTTTCTATGGGTCATTTAACCCCATACACAGGGGGCATTTAGAGATTGCTTCGTGTTTTGTTGAGCATGCGGATTTGGAACAGATCTGGTTTGTTGTATCGCCCCAAAATCCATTAAARAGGGATATAGAGTTATTAGGGGTAGAGAACAGGTTGGAGTTGGTATATGCGGCCATCGGTGACGATGAGAAGATTAAGTGTTGTGAGGTGGAGCTGGGTTTACCCAAACCCTCTTTCACCATAGACACCATGAAAGAACTCAGTAAAGCTCATCCTGATCACGAGTTCAGTATTATCATGGGTACCGATAATTTAGAGAACCTCAGTCTTTGGAAAAACTACGAGGAAATACTGGAGAACTATCGGATTTTTGCGTACCCAAGAACGGGTTACACCGGAGGGTTATTTAAAGACCATCCTTCCGTCACAATAATTGACTCTCAACTATTAGAGGTATCTGCAACAATGCTAAGAGATCAAATAAGCAAGCAAGAATTTGATCAATGGCTTCCAAGCCAGGTTGCGGAAATTATAAAGGAAAAGGGTTATTATGCCTCCACAAAGTAAAAAACCAGCCTTATCAGAAGGTCGGCCAGAGGCAGGCCTACGGCAGGTAAGCCGGTATGTAACAAGCGAAACAGAATTTATGCCCGGTGTAAACGCATTACCACCATCCGGGAAGATGGGGTTTTAACCTGGACTAAGATCAATTGGATTCCAACAGCTTAAAAAGCTCATCCAGATCTGGGGTCAGGATCACTTCGATCCTTCTATTCTTAGCCTTGGCTTCTTTTGAAGTACCCATATCAACCGGGAAGTAGGGGCCTCTACCCGCCGCCGTAAGACGCACTGGATCAACACTGCTGTTGTCCTTCATTATCTTCACTACTGCAGTCGCTCTCAATACACTCAAATCCCAATTATCCTTAATCCCACCTGATGTGTTTTGAAATTTATCTGAATCCGTATGGCCCTCCACCAAAACATCGACATCCTTACTGTTTTCCAGCACTTTTGCCAATTTGACCAAGGCGGATTTTCCCTTTGAATCAACCTTAATACTACCCGAAGCAAATAACAATTTGGCCTCCATGGAAACGTATACCTTCCCGTTTTTCTGCTCAATMGYGAGCCCTTTGCCTTCAAAACCCTTTAGCGCSGCTGCCACCCTGTTCTTTAGATCTGTCACCGCTTTATCTTTGTCAGCAATGATCTGCTCCAATTCATTTACCCGCCCTTCCCTCTGTTTCAGCTGGGCCAATGTCTCATCCAGATCATTTTTCTTCTTATTAAGCTGCCGTTCAAGTAATCTCAACTCATCCTCCCTCTTTTGAAGATCGGCCTCGGTCATTTGCAGCTTTGTCATCAAATTACCCGTTTGCGTCACGTTACCGGCTAACAGTTCCCTATTCTTTCTCAACAACAGCTCATATAGATCATTGATCTGATCATAGTTTTTAGACATTTTGGACAATGAGGATCCAAGAATACTGGTGTCGCGAACRAGCCCTTTCATTCTGGCSCGMAGATCCTCCAGCTCGGTTATCATCTCATTGTTTTTAGTGGCCAGCTCTTCATTTTGCTTTTTCAAGCTAGCATTGTCCACTTCACACCKCTCATTCTTCTTTTTTAAATCATCAACTACCCGTGGTGATACACATGAAACGATGAGCGAGCTCAATAGTATAGCTGCTATACCAGATACCAATGACATTCTAATCATGATGCTAAAGTAAAGGTTTAAAATAGAGGCGAAATATACTATTCATTATTAAGTACACAGCTATATGTTAATAAATAAGATCAGGTTAGAAACATTTTAGTCAGATAATCGTTTCATTTATAAGATAACATCCATTATTCTGTCGTTTTATGCTAAGCAAAAACTGGATCACAGAGCACAATCTGGACAACGAATACAAGCGATATGTGCTCTTGGGCTATTTGAAAAAGGTCAATAAGAAATTTGACCAATCCTTGTTGTATCCVCACTTGACAGACCTAAGCGCACACTATGCACTRCTAAAGGAGTTTGAAGAGATYAAGCAAGGGCTTCAAGCTCAATTTCCAAAATCTCTGAGCGGTTTGGACTGGCAAAAGATGGAGGGTCAGTACGAAARCCATATAGAAGATTCAGCRGTGATGAAAACTGTGCAGGAAATCATTGACTACGCTATGCCCCGAATGCAAGCTTGYCTTAATGATGGAAAAACAATTTATGACTTCTTCAAAGAGCAGCTRTATATTGAGTCAATTGGGATCGCTCCCATATACGATGATGAAGGGTACCTGCTCTTATTGAATGTAGGTGATAATTGTACTATGGTATATCGATACAGCATCACCATCTACGATCACCCTGACGCTTCCTATAAGAAAGTTAATACRGTGTATATAGATTCATACAAATCAAGTATTTCCAATACTGAGAATTCTATAAAAAGGAGACTTGTAAAGGACAATTCCGAATTGCCCAATCCAGCTACGTATTCTGTCAAAACTGARATTCCCATCCCSGTGGCRGAAACAATGCTTCCSMTTGCAAAGGAGGTATTGGTRGARTATCTTGACAGGAATTCTCCTGGGGTTGATTAATCCYANCNGNTTNGATTAAGACAAGAAAAANGGTTGATCNTACTCCCCTTTCTTTGTTATCCATGCAGCAGGAGCAATGGACCGTCTGGCTTCCAGGTCATCTCTCGCCTCTTGTTCCGTCCTGTACGCATAAACAACCATTAGTTGCAGGTTGTCCATAGACCGCACGACCAATGCATTGTCTTTTTTATCCAGTGTTTCAATAAAGTCCGTGGCGGCCTCTTCTTCAGTAAATGCACTCACGACTATGTAAAACTCGGTTTCATTCCAGGTAATAGACTTACCTTCCAAAAACAGTGGGAAATTCTCTTCTGAATCTCTYAAAGAAACATCYAYATTKCCCCTTTGCKCATCAGTMGRTCCATCAGGTGTMGTGCSATCTGGTWKSKYKCCAYCKKSWYSYYCWYCWSSWTCACCTCCATCTGGTTGGGTTCCCCCTCCCGGCTCTACAGGCTGAATTGTTCTTTCGGTTCCATCAATAGCATCTCCATTACCATTGAACCTCTTTATGTTGATTCGTCTTCKCCTCTCCACTATGTAAAAGCTAATAAACATCCCATCTGACATWAGATCWARATTGACTTCTATRTCATTTTGCAGTATCCTRAAATTATCGCCCAGGATCCTGTCRTCAACACTGATCGTGTATTCACCATAAGGCAAATAAAAYTGGAAGGAACCATCAYTATTCGTCAAGGTATTGGTAGGCTCCAATCCGTGATCRTGCGCGTGGATCATTATTCGTGACAGATCCAAYTTCTCTGATGCCCCGGGRGCCATTCTTTCGCGGTCYACATAAACACTGCCATACACCTTAATTCCCTTYACAAATGGGATCATCATCAGGCTATCCKTAACTACYAAAAAGTCACCCTCTATTTTTGGGAAGTAACCCTTGAGATCCACCAGTGAAAAAGCGGAGAATAGGTACAGGGAGTCCGCGTCGACATTCTCAACACGAGCCTCTCCATASAGATCTGTAAGCAATTCCCATTTACCAAAACGGACCACAACGTTTTCCAACGGAATTTCACCCTGATCCATCACACCATTGCCATCATGATCTATGAAMGCMAGGAATTTTAYRGTTGGGTAAATAGTTTTGGCCCAGGGTATTGGAACTCCAAACTCCTTTCTGACGCCCAGATTCAGGTACAGGCTAGTGGATACTGTCCTCTTGACTTCACCATCTTCACCGCTTGAATTGGGCGTGGCCGAGAACCGGTTTTGACCGCTGGATGATGAAATATAKAATCCGGTGGTCAAKCGTATTCTCCARCCCGAATTCGTAAAGTAATACAGGTCYGGMGTATATCCCAGGCTCTGCCTGTCAAATGTATTGAAATAGCTGTATGCMAWAATATGCTCTAATAAAAAGTGAGGATTGGCAAAATGGTACTGATTGCTCAGRGAYGCCCCSACYGTTTGTGGAAATARTCCCTTYCTCAAATCCARRTTCAACGGCGCTGCCGAACCATAATTATACCTGACGTTTCCAGACCAYACCCGGTACTTGAACAATAMAAATAACTGCGCAAAGAAYAYATCTTCCGGATTTGGATCACTAATTACCCTGTTATAACCCCCTCTAAGATTCAAGGACATAAGTTGGTTGTTCTCGACTGTAAACTTGCTCACACCGAAACCTAYGCCTCTGGAGTGATTAATGATCGTATCTACSTTGGAAATATTGTAAAACACCTCTGAAGTGAACGCCCGCCCRTYAATTTGCCTGCTGAACGTCGCYTGGTTCGTGAACAGTATAWACTTCGTCGATGGAATCAACAATGTCTGTAGCAAATTGCTGTTATCCACATAGCGATTAGATAAGGTAACATTCCATTTCCGGGACAGACTGTACCTGCTCATRTGATTCAACCCAAAGGAACTGCCAAYACCATATGCVGTGTAATCCTTRGAAWACATATTKGCRYTCAGYGAACTGACCARCGYRTTCTTAAGRTACTGRCCACCGTARGTAAYTCCAATTTGATAACCYGTCTTRTTRAAGGGATTGTTTGGATCCTGAGAGAYGTTGTTGGCAATTCCCGCMGCTAAGCTCATAGAATGCCCCTTTAGAAATGGATAAGATATAGAGTAACCGGCAATATTTGTATTTATACCAGGTGCCTGAGAGGTCATGCGCTGCAACTGTACGCTGTGGCCAARWTTGTCYGCCMTGTACTGATAATTGAGGGARAAACTGGTTCGGTTGGCCTTACCAAAAAAGGTTGGGCCTCTAAGGTACGATGAGGCCACAGATTGCCTCTTGTTAATTTTGTAATACATGCTGAAGTACTTTGCACCAGGTCCWGAACTGCCCGAAAYATTGARTTTTTCATCGAAATAGCCCAGGTAATAGGATCCGTCGGTCAGGAARCGCGTAGAYCCCACATAACTGCTAAAAGARTTGAAGGTGTTATAAATYAGAAGMGCGTTATTTTCTAACGTGGTATTGCCMCGCAAACCGATCTGMARMACAGGTTGACCYCTYCCYGCRAAATTGCTCAGGTTGGCATCAAAGATCAAAGGAAYAGATGACCTTTTGTGCGGATTCGCTYTTTCAKAGTTGGGCAAGCKWATGAAGTCAATCTTYTTTCCCCTGAYAATTTCTCCTTTCCCGGTTAAKGCTGACTCCCGTGATGTTGCRAACAAGCTGTGTTTTTCATAGTGATTATCCCCRTTAGGCMTGAAATTCTCCACATCCACACGTTTGTAATTTCTTATACTGTTCGTGCTCTTTATTTTGTAATAGAAAGTTTKATCTTCTAATTCCTTGAGTGTAAGCATCTCAGGCTCTTTGATCACTCTATCGTTGGTATCGGTCAACATTAACCTATCCTTKCGGATATTGCTTACATCCAGAATAAGGTCTGTTTCTTCATTCCCCAAATTCATTACATTCAACGAGAAATCCATTTCATGCTCTCCGTTTTTGAAATACAATTTCTCACCGGGGTCTACATTCAATTCCCAATTCACCACTTTTTTTCGCAAAGCCAGGAAAAACGAACTGGCTATTGGTATCTGCTCACCATTGATGATATAAGCATAGATGAGATAGCTCGTATTGCCCCGAATTTTGCCCAACGGAACTATCCGAACCGGTACAAATATAGAATCACCCCCAGGCAGGGTATACTCTCTATCCCTGGGATTTAAGGTTCTCCATTCCTTTGGAAAAGTCAAATCCAGCGAGAACCGAAGCASCTKATCACCYGTATTGACAATTTTTAGCGTTTTCGAGATCACCTCCCCCTTTGAGATAATGAACTTCGTGGTATCAAATTCAGCAATGATCTGGTATTTATTGCCGTTAAAGTACCTGGTCTGAGCCAGCGTATCGCCCACACACATAAGGATGACCAAAGCAGTCACTATAAACCTCAATATGTAATTACACCACTTCACTTACTACGGCAACCCAAGTTAAGCCTATTTTTTTCTTTTTTCATATCTTACTGATCCACAGCCAATAAGTACCGAATTTGCATGGTATAATATCCCGGTTGCGCCACAGCCATTAATCCGTTAAACGTAACCGGGAGCCTCGGTGTTATACGATACGATATAGTATACCGATAGGCTGCTACGGGTGGGATTAAATAACTTCCCGGAACCACCCCCCCTGGAACAACACTCCACTCACCGGCAATGGTTCTTGTCCCTGCGCTTGAGAAAACAATGGCGCCACCCACTTGCCGGCCTACCTCAATATAATTAAGTCCCGAGGGCGGTGTGGTAAACGCGCCACTATAATCACCCCCCGGTCCAATAGCAGGATTACCTGGAATTTGGTGCAACTCCAAAACACCCAGCGGAATGAGGGCGCTTCCAAGCGCTGAATAACTAAGATTTTGGTCCCAAAAAGCACTCGCAGGAGCACTTTCATTGAGTGAAGAAGTTCCAACGGCCATTAAA
>NVRW01000037.1:0-12075 GCA_002400975.1 Flavobacteriales bacterium
TCAAGTTTGAGCATCCCTCCGAGCATTTCTTCAGCTTTAACAATCCCTATGGCGCCTGTAAAAGCTGTGAGGGCTTTGGCAATATTATCGGGATTGACGAGGATTTGGTAGTTCCAGATAAGGGTCTTTCAATTTTTGAAGATGCCGTTGCCTGTTGGAAGGGACAAAAGATGCAAAGATGGAAGGAGAAGCTCATTGCAACCGCAGCTGAATTCGATTTTCCCATCCACCGACCCTATATTGAGCTGACGGACGAGCAAAGAGACCTCTTGTGGACCGGCAATAAGTTATTCAAGGGGCTGAATGCGTTCTTTAAGTATATCAAAGGAAGAGTTATAAGATTCAGTACAGGGTTATGTTGTCAAGGTATCGTGGCAAGACCAAATGTCCGGATTGCAAGGGCACCAGGTTGAGAGCCGATGCAGATTATGTAAAGGTCGATGGGCACTCTATCCTTGATCTTGTTCTTTGGCCGGTCTCGCGGCTACTCACTTTCTTTCAGGGGCTCAAGTTAAATGAACACGATCAGCAAATTGCGAGGAGGTTGCTCATCGAAATTACTTCACGATTGTCCTTGTTATGTGACGTTGGATTGGAATACCTGACCTTGAACAGATTGTCAAACACACTTTCTGGGGGAGAATCTCAGCGTATCAATCTTTCGACGTCAATTGGAAGTTCTCTTGTTGGAGCCATGTACATTTTGGATGAACCGAGCATAGGACTGCATCCCCGGGATACAGATCGATTGATTTCTGTACTCAAATCACTCAGAGATTTGGGGAACACCGTTATTGTTGTAGAGCATGATGAAGAGATCATGAAAGCTTCAGATGAGATTGTGGACCTTGGTCCATTAGCGGGAATGGATGGGGGAGAGTTGATTTTTCATGGTGATCACCAGAGTTTACTCAAAGAGAAAGTAAGTCTTACTGCAAGGTACCTCAATGGCGACCTGAAAATTGAAGTGCCTGGGAAACGCAGGCCCTGGAAGAAGTACATAGGGGTTAAAGGAGCACGAGAGAATAATCTGAAAGGCATTGATGTTAAATTCCCGTTGGGGGTGATGACGGTGGTAAGCGGTGTAAGTGGATCGGGAAAGTCCTCCTTGGTAAAGAATATCTTGTATCCGGCTGTTCATCGGGAGTTGGGCGGATATGGAAAGAAAATCGGGGCCCATGAACGCATCGATGGGGACATTGACGCCATTTCAAACATTGAATTCGTGGATCAAAATCCAATCGGCAAGTCTTCAAGGTCCAATCCGGTAACCTATGTAAAGGCTTACGATGATATCAGGGCCTTATATGCGGATCAGCAACTGTCAAAGCAGATGGGTTACAAGCCGTCACATTTTTCCTTCAACGTCGATGGAGGACGCTGCGAGGAATGCGAGGGTGAGGGCAAGATCAAAATTGAAATGCAGTTTATGGCAGATGTACATTTACTCTGTGACGTGTGCAAGGGAAAGAGATTTAAGCAGGATATACTGGACGTGACATATGTGGGCAAAAGTGTAGCTGATCTACTGGATTTGACCGTTGATGAGGCGATCACTTTCTTTGAGAAGGGGGAGGGAACCGCAGAAAGGGGCATCGTGCGAAAATTGCTCCCGTTGCAAAGTGTGGGTATGGGCTATGTTAAATTGGGACAACCTTCCAGTACCCTTAGTGGAGGAGAGGCGCAACGAATTAAGCTGGCAACCTTCCTGGGAATCAAGAAAATGGACGCCCGGGCCAAACGGACTTTATTCGTCTTTGATGAGCCAACCACCGGATTGCATTTTCACGATATTAATAAATTGCTGGCTTCCTTTAATGCCCTGATAGAGCAAGGCCACACGATTGTGATAATTGAGCACAATATGGATGTYATCAAATGTGCAGATTGGGTRATTGATCTTGGGCCGGAAGGTGGTGATAAAGGAGGAAATATCGTATTCCAGGGAGTACCAGAAAAGCTAAAGGCTGTTAAGGAGTCCTATACCGGCCGATACATCCTGGAGAAACTCTAACCCAGGTAAGTCAACGCCTTTGGCACCGATTGCGTGTARAAATACACATCRTCWTTGTCRTTYGCCYTRGCWGCTTCTGACATCTTTTCAACCATATCATCAACTGCYTTAGGAGAAACCGTGAGTTCAATAACCTCCATCTCCTTACTGAGATTGATRTTCGTAGAGCCCAGGCTCTCTTCACTKCCCAAYTTWGTRCCRTAWGCRATACTGGCTCCAGGCGCACCYGCGGCCATWGCMGCGTCAACAATCTCATCTCCCTTTCCSCGCTCTGTAACRCAAGAAAGACGAACRAGATCCAATAGRTACTTCTTATCTGAAGWGCCYGCTCCTGAYTCRTCTCCACTTAGSGTTCGCCAGGATGTTCCGCCTTTGATCTCRTCAATCGCCTTAACCATTTGGTGATTGGACGCCAGCTCATTTTTATTCCCTACAATACTTGCCAGGCTCACAAAGGCCTTGTCAACAGGCATGGTATAAATAAAGCCCATTCCCGGGGTATCCAGTTTACCCACTTTCACCATTGCATCAAAAACGGGTTCTACATCGTAATTGTCCACAACGACCCGAATCAACTCTTTCTCAGGGCTGATTGCTATTCTCAACAGTCCCATACGATCCCTGATACCTCTTCCCTGTCCAAATACAACYGTTGGACCYGGAGCRCCTTCTTTCATTGCCACATTGGCTATKGCTTCTGACTTGTCCTTTTGTGCAATGCAGTAAATCGTTGTMGTTTCTGATTTATAATCGATTCCATCKGAAYCYCCAAGTGCGTTGGCAYTTACACTTTGTCCCTTRTCACCCAGATACAATGTCYTTCCACATTTMGAGGCAAAAACCGCACCTGTCCCCGACGTGTTAARKCGCCCRGCCAGTGTAATACTGTTCATAAGGTCATTGATCTGCTCATCTTCAACAAGCAGTTCTATYACCTGYTGTTCTGGATTCACMGGGGGRAAGACTTTTGAATACCACTTATCGCTGGASAGTGAACCTCTCGCACTGAGCATCACGGCAGAACCAGGATAATTGGCAATTGCTTTATCCAAAACAGCCGTTGCCGATTCCTTGGGKAGAATTACCGTYACRAGCGAATAGTTGTCTAAATACTCCATTATTGCGCTTCTTCTTCAGGTTCAGACTTCTTGCCCTTTGTTACCATTAATCCCACTGTCAGTACCGCTATAATTGGCGCTACGGAAGCCATGGCCAAAACGCCAAATCCATCTGTTACTCCTGGCACACTYGCTCCAACGCCAAGCCCCATCGCCAATACAAGTGGTACMGTTATAGGCCCSGTTGTTACACCWGCACTGTCCCAGCCGAAATTGACAAATTGTTCYGAKGAGATAAGYGTTARGAAAATCAAGGCTATATAKGGCGGAATCAACAGGAATGTCAGAGGGATATTAAAAGCAATTTTCAATACACCCATTGCAATTCCACAACCYACTCCRATAGCAACAGTCTTCATMAGCAAAGACTTCTTGAAAGCGCCAACCGTGATTTTTTCTACTGTAGAACCCAATGCATTGAGYGCCGGCTCTGCCAGYGTTGCTCCATATCCCAGGAAGAATGCAAAGRCTATTGCCACYAGCTTMCCRGAAAATTCCCCATACAACGGACCGGCATGCCCGGTTAGCTCCCAGGGGACAATATTCGAGAAYGCYGCGGGAATATTGCCTCCCAATTGCTCTCCCAGAGGTGTAAGTCCAAGCTCAATTCCAAGYCCAAATAAGGCCATYCCAACTACTGCAAAGACGATACCTGCACCTATYTCATCTGCACGRGGAACTTTTTCRCGAAGCACAAATTTCAATACAATGAAAAGAAAGGCGCACAGAGGAATGATGGCCAATAGCGCCGCTATAATAGATTTCTTGATTTGCGTAACAATATCAGCCTTGGTACTCCAGGCAGGCACTTCTCCGGTTATAGCACTTTTTGCGCTCTTTTTATATATAACAGTCGGTTGTTGGAGAACAATTTTTCCGTCTTCAAATACCGCGTGTTCACTRTTATAGTCAATCTCATATTTGCCGTCAATATTACCTGATTTCGTGAATTCCTCAAATTCCGCCTCCGTAAAGCGTTGTTCTGGAACTTCTTCTTCCACTACCGCGGCCACCGAAGCCGAAACGCTGGCTGCCGCAATCTTTGAATTAGGCGCGCCATAATAATCAGCTGCCTTATAGTGATAGGTACCTAAACACAACACTGCAATAATGGGGAACAAGGACGCCAATGTGACTATCCCAAATCCAGCGCCACTAGAATCACCTGAGCTAACCACSCGACACACTCCAATGCCCAARGCGAGYACCAGGGGAACTGTTACCGGACCGGTAGTTACCGCACCACAATCCCAGGCAAGGCCAATGATTGGATAGAGCACCTCGTTCGTATGTGCCCAAATCGTAAATCCYGACAGGATCAGCACCAGGGGCACAATAAAGATCTTTAAGGACCACCCATATAAAAATCTAAGGACACCCAGGAGCACCGCAATACCCACACCYGCACCGACACAGTTTACAAGTTGCCCGGAAAACTCATTCAGCAAGCTATACAGRAGTGGGGCTTTTTCCGGAATTACACCAGCTCCAGCAGCTTTTAGAACTGCAATGGCCGGCTCTGCAAAAGTTGCAGCAACGCCAAGAATAAATGAGAAAAGAAGAATCGTCGGAAGCTTGGATTTCTTCGGGAGTACRGCTCCGATTACCTCCCCAAAGGGCATMAGCCCCAACATCAATCCCTCCATGAAAAACATCAGCCCAATAATAACGATSAATATACCCGTCGAAATCATTARCGTGTACACAAGYGGTAAGCCCAGAACTATATATTGAAAGGCTACCAGGTAGAAAATAATGAACCAAACCCCTTTCAGTTGCTCCATGAATCGGTTCGAAACATAGGGCTTGACGATGTCCATCGTCCTGGCRAAAGACAGTTTTAGTTTACCGGTTCCGTAGTCTTGCTCAGCGCTCATTTYRGGCAGGATAATATATTGGCTTTCGCATTTTCAAAAGTAACATCTAAAATGATATATTCAAGAAATATGAATTTTTTTTGATACTTTTCCATTCTGATTACAGGCCATCAATAATCTCATGTCAGAGGAGGAATTAAAAGAGAAATACCAGCGAAAAATTGTGCGCTTTAAGGAGCGTCTGGCGGGGAAAGATTCTGAACTCAATGTCCTGCTGGAAATCACCAATGCGATCAATTACAACGAGTCAACVTTGGACATCCTGRGCAAGTTCGAGGCGTTCGTTAAGGACGAACTCAAAATTGAAAAGCTAATCCTCTTTGCGAAATACAAGCGTTGGCGGGTTATCCTKGATTAYAATGTTGAAGACAGGGAAATTGACGCTCTCGATGTTGAACGTGATTTGCTCCACATTACTGAAATCACTTCAGTCAATTCTTTGGGTGAGATATTCAAGAATTTTGACATGGTGGTGCCGGTATACCACGGGGACCGMCCGCTGGCGTATTTGATAGTGGGTGATATTGTGGAGGARGCAGTTGGTGTAAGTTCCATTATCAAACACCTCAATTTCATAAAGCTTCTGACAAACATCATTGTAAGCGCCATYGAAAACCGCAGGTTGKCTGCTGAGGCCCTGAAGCAGGAACAAGAGAAGCAGAAGTTAATAGCCAAACAAAAGGAAATGCTTGAGATCCAGGTGGCAGAGCGCACAAAAGATCTGAGAAGTGAAAAAGAGGAATCTGAAAGGTTGTTGCACAATATTCTACCGGTAACAATAGCGGAGGAGTTGAAGAAAAAGGGGTATACTTCTGCGCAGAGTTTTGAACAGGTAACCATGCTGTTCACCGATTTTAAGGGATTCACGGAGCAATCGGCTAAAATTACTCCTGAGCATTTAGTCGCTGAGCTGAATGACATATTCAAGGGTTTTGATGAGATCATGGGAGAATACGGTGTTGAGAAGATCAAGACCATYGGTGATGCTTATATGGCCGTGTGTGGTTTGCCGGAGRAAAGRGAGGATCAYGCATTGCGATGYATTCAAGCTGGTCAAGGTATGCTGGACTTCCTGGAAAAGCGTGCAAAAACGGCTAAGATAAAGTGGGAAATGCGTGTCGGCATTCATTCGGGCGGATTGGTGGCTGGCGTGGTGGGAACAAAAAAGTTTACCTATGATGTTTGGGGTGATACGGTTAACACTGCCGCGAGGATGGAGAGCAATGGTGAACCTGGAAGAATCAACGTATCCAAAATCACTTCGGAGATTGTGAATGATTACTATGAATTTGAACCCCGGGGATTCATCGAGGCGAAAGGTAAAGGTCAAATTGAAATGTTCTTCGTAGGCAGATCGAAGAAGGCACTCAAAAAAGACAGMAAAATTATCCAGAAGGYACCCATTTCAGACGTTGAGGACTTTATTTTTGCTAAACTTGAAAGAGAACTACCAGATGGATTGCACTATCACGGTATTCATCATACCCGGAACATGTATAAATCGGCYGTTGAAATAGCTGARCAAGAAAATATTGARGGTAATGATCTGAATTTGRTMCGTGTCGCAGCGCTATTYCACGATTCGGGATTCACCWGCACCTACGAAGATCACGAGACTGCCGGRTGTGAAATTGTAAAAAAGGAGCTKCCGGCTTTTGGATATTCGAAGGAGGAAATAGATWTGRTTTGCGCAATGATCATGACCACYAAGGTTCCKCAAACRGCTAMRACAAATCTGGAAAGAATTCTCTGTGATGCCGATTTAGACTACYTGGGAACGGATAARTTTGAGAGYATTGGGAATACACTGCTYGAGGAACTGAATGAGAGAGGCGCAAAGTTGGAYGCTATGMAATGGAATGAACTCCAAATAARMTTTCTGRATAAGCACAAGTAYTATACAAAGACTTGTATCAGGTTGCGAGATCCGGTAAAAAAGCAACATCTTGAAATCTTGAAAGAGATGGTCGCCCGGGAGGCAGAGTAAAAAAACACCTTTAAATCACCTTACTTCACACAATTTATATTATGCGAAGATTCATAACCATTATCACATGTTTGGTTCTGTTCACCTGTGTCCAAACTGGTAAGGTCCTGGCTCAGGMTCACGATCACRAAAAGGAGAAAACCACAATACAARGTCATGSAACCGAAGRTGATGCACATCATGAGACTGGCCTGGTCGATGGTGACCATGTTCAGGCTGAAGATGCCGGGGGAGGACATGATGGAGGTGGCGAGCATGGGGGTGGAATGGAGCCGCTTCTGTTCATTATTATTGCTCTGATTATTGGTGCAGCTACACGRCACTTTCTGAAGAAAAGTCCACTGCCCTTTACGGTTACGTTACTTTTAATTGGTATTGGACTGGGYGTGATGGCCAGTAACGGCCTGTTTGACGGAGCATTGGAAAGTTTTAAATCCGGTGTTGAATGGGCKGGCAATATCGATCCCCACCTGATTCTTTTTGTCTTCTTGCCCATATTAATATTCGAAGCTGCATTTGCGCTTGACGTTCACACGTTTAAGAAGTCTTTGGGTAATGCCGTAATCCTTGCTGTACCTGGAATTGTAGTCGCGCTGGTGTTGACMGCATTRCTGATAGTCGGCACCAATATGTTGGGGATTGGTTTTGAAGGATGGAATTGGGCCTATGCATTGATGTTCGGTTCGGTGGTCAGTGCCACTGACCCGGTAGCGGTRGTAGCGCTGCTCAAGGAGCTTGGWGCCAGYAAGAAGTTGGGGACATTGATAGAAGGTGAATCGCTGTTAAATGACGGAACKGCTATTGTTATCTTCATGGTATTYTATCTRCCAATAATTGGTATGGGTRGCGATGGRTCTCCKTTTGTGGATTTYCTYTATGTTGCAATTGGAGGYATTATCCTGGGAGTRGTAATAGGTTACATTGTAGTAGGCTGGGTAAAAAGGGTATTCAATGATGCATTCGTCGAGATTTCGGTCATTATAGCGGCRGCGTACCTGGTCTTCTTTGCRGCTGAGGAYTTTMTTCATGTGTCCGGAGTACTCGGYYTGGTATCTTAYGGATTGGTCATGGCTGGTGTGGGAAAGACGCGCATAAGTCCCGAGGTAGGCCACTTCTTACATGAATTCTGGGAGTTGGCCGCGTTTATTGCCAACGTACTCATCTTTATTATTGTAGGGGTBGTTATCGCCGAACGTGGGGTTTTTGATGCTACGGCGAATGACTATTTGTTACTCTTCATAATATACATCGGTATTCATGTGGTCAGAGCTGTGGTGATACTCATGTTTTATCCTATTATGAAACGAACCGGCTATGGACTTCCAAAAAAGGACGCTGTGGTGGTATGGTATGGTGCCTTAAGGGGAGCCATTGGTYTGGCATTGGCCCTGATTGTTGCVGGAATTGATCCYAAGCARATGGCTACGGCCCTTGAAATAGATGAGCCAACCGCRGTGGTTGTGATCAATCAATTCCTCTTCCTGATATCWGGTGTGGTRGCGCTTACCTTGCTCGTCAATGCTACAACTATTAAGCTATTGGTCAATTACCTGGGACTTACCAGGATACCTGCTGTTAAAGCCATGATGATGACAACCGCCTATGARGATCTYAAGGCAGATACGGATAATTCSGTTGAGCTAATGAAGGGCGATAGGTTTTTAAGTGGTGCCAATTGGGGTGCTGTNCGCGASTACCTGCCKAGCTTAACCGCACCTGAAATTTCAGAAGAAGAGCTTGCGTCAATGGATACKTTAGCRGAAACAAGACGCCGGATMCTGGAAAAGGAAAAGAGTTCTTACTGGCACCAGTTCAARGATGGCTTGCTRGGCCCRCAGGCAGTCAGGCGCCTGGCAGATGGAGTGAGTGAAATGCTTGACYTGGGAGGAAAGGAGAAMCTSTCTCATCGGGATTACCTGGAKAAGTTATGGGGYACACCCAAACTGTTGAGCCAGCTTCAATCSGTGCCTTTGCTGGGCAGGTTGGTTAGGAAAGAGCTTTCGAACAGCCTGGCGATGAGCTATGACATTGCACAGGGTTTTATTGTGGCCCAGGAGGAGGTAATCAAGTTGGTGGAAAGCATGGCAGACGATAAAGATGGCGGAAGTAACCAGTCGGTTGTGGATGAGCTTAAAGTCGAGATTACAACAAACCGAATGCGTGGCTTGCATTATATCAAGGGTGTTAGAGAAGCCAATCCGGAAATTGCGGCTGCGATTGAAACAAAGCAGGCTATTCGCTCAATACTGAATCATGAGCGTTCAGCGATCAAAAAACTCCAGAATCAGGGACGTATTGAGGATGATGAAAGCGAAAAAATGATAGCGAGTGTGGAAGAGCGGATGAAGAAGCTGATGGATTCGCCCCCGGCAATAAAGCTTCCAACGCCTCATGAACTTTTGACGGAGGTGCCATGGCTGCAAGGACTGGACCCTGATACATTWAAAAARGTGAAGGCTTCAGCAGAGGATAGGATTTACCAGBCAGGCCAGGTGTTAATGAAGGARGGCGGTCCTGGAGATGGTCTCTTTGTTATAGCCCGCGGATCGGTAAAGGTATCRGTWGGTGAAACAATTGTGGAYATATTGGGTCAGGGTTCCGTGATTGGGGAGATGGCTGTGCTAACTGGTGTCAAAAGGACTGCTACAGTTATGGCCGATACCCAGGTAACGGCTTTGTGGTTGCCAACCTCGGCTATGCAGGAAATAATGAGTGGTTCAGAAGAACTTGAGAATCAATTGTGGGACACGGCCGGTAAACGGTTTGCCATAAACATGCTTGGTGGCATAGAGCCATATAAGTCCTGGAGAAGCATCCAATTCCGGAAATGGTTGGCAGATGGCAAGATCATGACCGCCAGTGATTTCAAAGATGATATGCTGGATCTTAGAGATAGGGTGGGTGTATTGTTAAAAGGAACTGCTGATGCGACTGGAGAATCGGGTGCACAGATTAAAGCGCCGGCAGTGCTCACCAAACAGTTTATAAAGCTGAGTTCAGAGGCGCGGGTATTTGTAAGAGCCTCGGAAAATAGCTTTGATGAGGATGAAGAGTAAGCCTGTTCGTCCGCCTGTTGGCGGACTCAAGTAAGATGTAAGATCGTCTCGCTTTGCTCGACTATAAGATGTAAGATCGTCTCACTTCGTTCGACTGTAAGATGTCTTATGCCTTACATTGTCCATTACCGCGGTCTTTTATCTTACTTCTTACAGCGTAGCGATCTTACCTCTTACAGCAAAGCGCTCTTACCTCTTACCTCTTACAGCAAAGCGCTCTTACCTCTTACCTCTTACAGCGCAGCGATCTTATCAAGCGATCTTATCACACGCT
Organism: Flavobacteriales bacterium; assembly: GCA_002400975.1. Taxonomy (GTDB): domain Bacteria; phylum Bacteroidota; class Bacteroidia; order NORP154; family NORP154. The sequence goes on from NVRW01000037.1 coordinate 10,327, forward strand.
TTCCTTAATCCTGGACAACTCGTACAATTGTTTGTAATGCCCACCAAGTTCGATCAATTCCTCATGAGTTCCACGCTCGACAATCTCACCATGGTCCATTACGAGGATGCGATCGGCSKYTTKWATYGTGRCMAGWCGRTGKGCAATGATAATTGARGTGCGATTGTCCGTAAGTGTCTTGATTGCTTGTTGGATCAGGAATTCTGACTCCGAATCCACAGAGGAAGTGGCCTCATCCAATACAAGGATCTCGGGATTGTGGACATAAGCCCGTAAGAAAGAAATCAACTGTCTTTGACCAACCGATAGCATACCGCCTCTTTCCCTGACATTAAATTGGTACTGCCCTGGCAGTTTTTGGATATGGTCGTGTATGCCCACTTTTTTTGCGGCGGCGATTACCGTCTGTTCAGAGATTCTTGAATCGTTCAGCGTAATATTGTTGTAGATTGAATCAGAGAAAAGGAAGACATCTTGCAGAACTACACCAATTGATTTTCTGAGCGGCTCCAGTTTGTAGTCCTCTGTGTTCACTCCATCAATTGTAATCTCTCCTTTGTTGATCTCGTAAAACCTGCTGAGAAGGTTGATAATTGAACTCTTTCCTGCCCCGGTGGCACCTACAATTGCAAGGGTTTCTCCCTCCTTAACCTGAAAACTTACATTCTTTAATACCCAGTCCTCGTCCTTATAGGCGAACCATACATTGTTGAACGAAATATTTCCCTTTATGTGTGAGGGTGTTTTTGTACCCAGATCTTCTATCTGTGCTTCGGTGTCGAGAATGTTAAAAACACGTTCTGACCCTACCATTCCCATTTGCAAGGTGTTGAATCGATCGGCCAGCTGCCTGATAGGTCTAAACAACATGAATATGTATAGGATAAAGGCAAAGAGATTACCRAGGGTCACGATYCCYTCCAGTACCCCTTTCGATCCCCACCAAACCAGTAATCCCAGAGATATCGCCGACAGGATTTCCACAACTGGAAAGAAAATGGAGAAGATCCACACTGTTCGGATGTGTGCTTTTTTATGCTCATTATTGATGGTGTTGAATTTCTTAAATGAGGATTCCTCACGGTTGAAGATCTGGATAATGCTCATTCCTGTAATATGCTCTTGCACAAATGCATTTAAACGCGCTACCTGGGTGCGGACATCCTGAAAGGCAATTTTAATGGCTTTTTTGAAGATATAAGTTGTAAAGACCAACAAGGGTAAGGAAGCCAGGCTGATAACTGCCAACCGCCAATCAATGTAGAACATAGCAATGATCACGACCACCAATTGCAGTATGTCCCCAATAATCACAAGGATGCCCTGCGAAAACACTTCTGCAATGGTTTCAATATCAGAAACTGCTCTTGTAACCAGTGTCCCAATAGGTGTGTTGTCGAAGTATTTCAACTTGAAGCGTGTAATATGGGCGTATACCTGCAGCCTCAAATCCCGGATAACCGATTGCCCCAACCAGTTCGTGAGGTAGGTATTGATAAACTGAATCAAGGATTCGAAAATCAACARGCCAAGAATTATAAGCGTCATGCGTAAAAGCCCTTCGCTGTCGGGCATCACTATTGTTTTGTCTACAGTGTATTGAATCAGCATCGGGCGGAGGGGAGCTGYAAACGCAAGGATCRCGGTAAAGAACAGCCCAAGCCAGGTGACYGATTTGTACGGTGCAGCATAAYGCATCAACCGCAAAAATARTTTGGTGTCAAAAGCCTTTCCTGAAACTGAACTCAT
>NVRW01000037.1:12082-29822 GCA_002400975.1 Flavobacteriales bacterium
MRKKTATMAGRWWTCARAANTTNNNARRNWAHYMDNARGTAMYNNCGSWMRTACYGTYRMKYAWAYYSWTWWSYAWWTCCATTTYCCCTTTWCCATTTTCCMTTTWCCCTTTWCCCTTTTCCMTTTNCCCTTTWCCCTTTTCCCTTTWCCATYWWCMMTTWTCCATYGCCYCGCTCCCCACTCCCAAATCCMAAATATCCATTTGGATAAACCACTTTGCTTAAAAACAGGCCTTGAGCTGGTACGGAAGAACCAGCCTTTGTTCGATTCTTGCTTTCCAATATTTTARCAAAATCACTTTCCGAGGTCTTTCCTTCYCCCACTTCAAGTAGGGTCCCAACAATCGCCCTAACCATTCCGCGCAAGAACCGATTGGCTGAGATCCTAAATTCCAGCTTCCCTTCACTTTCCAGCCACTCGACACYAATGATGTCGCAATTRTTGGTCYTGGTTTGCGTATTGGATCTGCTAAAGCAGGAGAAATCYGTATGTTCCAGAAGCACTTTACTGCATCGGTTCATGACCTCCATATTCAACTTCTTGTAATGRAAATGCGCAAAGGCGCCAGCGAATACATCCTTCCTGGTAATTATATGGTAACTATATGATCTGGATACAGCATCAAAACGAGAATTAGCCTGTTCAGGGACGTCATAGAGATTGGATATAGCGATRTCTCGCGGCAGGCAGCCATTGAGTTTATAAATAAAGTCTGAAGCGGGGGCGGAAATTCYATTCGCACCAGYCTGCTGGTTTACCTGCCCGNNTCCGGCNGGCAGGNNNNTAGGTCAAAGTGAGCGTAGAATTCTGWGGCATGTACGCCGGCATCAGTTCTGCCACATCCCGTACAGGTTGTTTCCTCGCCAATAATCGTACTCAAGGCTTTATTGATCTCTCCCTGTACACTCYTGGCATTGTCTTGAATTTGCCAACCGTGGTAGTTGGATCCGTCGTATGAAAGTCTAATGAAGTAACGCGCCATTGATTGCYCAATTGCTGCAAAACTACTAAAGATATGAYACGATAAATGTGGGTCAGTAATTCAAGAAWKCTACACCATCAKATGGGAARCTGATGATCAGTATTGTGTAGARAGATYMGGAGAGTAATTCGCGTAGGTTGGCCTTTATTCGACCGCATATATATCYYCACTGGWGGCAACGAAATCAATTTGCTTTATTTGGTATTCAACWAYTCCTTYCAGCKGCTCCTCATCTATGAAGCAGTAYAGTACCGTCAAKCTGGCATCACCACCGATTCCCTTCTTTACCTCTATGGTTTCAAATRCACTGSYGTTCACCGAGCGTTGTATAAAGAACATRCAATCTTTTGTTAAACCCGTTATTTTCCARTTGATGAACACTTTGTCSTCAATCKCRATWGCSCTATTTTCAACKATGSATTCAGTTGTTRCCTTATTWATACTATCATCCGGACCGCCRCTACTYGCCAARGATGTATTGTTAAATGAGGTGATGTAAATTAGAATTAWCCCTGTGGCAATTGTCCGAAATAAGGATRTAGGCATTTTCATTTYTTTKGGTTTTAGATTAATGTTGATTTSGTGYTTTTTTAATTTCCTCTACTAAGGTATAGCCATCCAKCYRGCATTAAAACCCATGATTCGCRTTCAACCATCATATGTAAGAAATKGGGATTATTTGTTYGATTGGTCCCTTGSCCTGATCTGTTGGCTTAAATAAAAAAMCCCRCTRATTGARATTAGCAGGTCAATAATTGYCATRAATATCSRGTCKSAAATATGGYCTGTCAGASTCATTTTTTGATTATTACCTTTCTTTCATCCGCTGACATCTTCTTGATTACCTGCCATTCACCATTTTCGTTCATGCGCTSGAGCTCGTAGTGATCAACGCCTGCGTCCCATCCAGTATATGGCGACCAATATAGTACGGGAAGATCTGCAATGGTGTCRCCCTGTAACAGGATAGAGGTGCCGGCACCTCCGAGGGTGTTTGGGACCTCGCAAGTATTCTCYACTTCGATCTTATACTCRTARGATTCTTCATCAACATCTACGTCTTCGTCAATGTAGGAGGTGCTATAGGGACCAACGCTGACCYGGTAYTTAAACGTTCCGTTACCASTTGACCGRAAGATCTTGTATTGGGATACATGCTCTGAAGCCAYAACGGGGTGGGCCCAYTCGGTYAGAACAAATGTGTTGTCAATAACTGTKGAGCGGACTATATCGACGGTTTGCCCATCGAACTGATTGGCAATGGGRCCAGCAACGGTAGTATCACTCCATGATCCAACCTCYTCTCCACAAATYGARGTTGCCTKAATTCTATAGCTGTATAGGTCAGGGCAAATAATGGAAGAATCTATATATGTCAGCTGGTCGGAGGTTACAATTCCAATTAATACCGGRGYAGCACCKGWGRGATCTGTGCGRCGTATTTCGTATGMAGTCAGCATGCAACCACGGTAGGGATTCCAATTGAGTTCAATTTTGTCACCGTGGGTAATGGAAGACACCTCAATCGTGCAATGGCTAACTAAGTCTTCTTCCCTGCTAACMAGGCCGCAGTTGTCCACCGTTTGTATTTTGTAACAGTAGGATGTTGMRAGTGTATTCACRTCGTTATCGATATATTCGGTCATTCCTCTTCCTGAAAGTTGAACGACTGCCWGGTAACTCGWHCCATCATATTCCTTGCGCAAGACGATGTATCCTGCAAAATCTTCGGCCTCCACCTCATCCCAGATAACTTTTATTGAGGTATTTGATAATACGGTSACCAATTTCACGTCTGGACCCAGCGGAGCYGTTGTGTCGGCTATATTTATCAATTCCGGCATTGTAACATCCATTTTGCATCCACTGGAGTTAATCACMSTAAGGGTTACATCGATCCAGCCAATTTCTGATAAAATCAAGGTAGGGTTGATTTCGTTGGAAGYAACACTGTTTCCAATGGTCCATATGAATCGTGGATCAATGGTRTCYTGTACSGAGCTGGTGAAGCCGACAAATARAGGATAGCATCCCTCTGTCGCACTKGTCGAAAAGCCWATCGACGGAGATTGATTRAYAATCAGCTCRMCTACSGCTGTATCTGYACACCCATRGATGCTGGTTGCAACCAKGGAAATTGAAAAGGTTCCRGCTTCAAATTCATGCTSGGGAACTTCCAATGTYGAGGCGAATCCATCGTCAAAGGACCAGGCATAAGATTCAGCACCTGTAGAGTGATTCTCAAATTCAGATAAATATGGGGAACATATCGTAGAATCTGATGTTAGAAAATTCGCGACAGGCGGCGGATATACCGTGATTGAATCACTGATCACGAATAGCGAGGTACAACCAATAGAATCTTCAACGATCAGGGAGATTGCATAGGAGCCCGATTCCTGGAAAGTGTGATCGGGATTTGGGGCAGTTGAAGAATACCCATCGCCAAAACTCCAGTTCCATATAATTGCATTTGTCGATTGATCGGTGAATGACACTTCCACACCTTCACATCCGCCGGTTATAGATTCGAAGGCATCTGCTGTAGGGCCAAGTACTTGCACATATGAGCTCTTTACAATAGTATCTGCACATCCAAAAGAGTCTGTTACCACCAAAGAAATGTCGTAATTTCCAGGCGCAACATAGATATGACCCGGATTCATGTTTATGGAACCTGTACCATCTCCGAATTCCCAATTGTAGTACGCAGCATTTAGCGAGGAATCTTGAAACGAAAGCACTGCAGGTGCGCATTCTGAGGACATACTGGAGGTAAATGCAGCCATTGGTTTGTGAACGGATACCGCATCAATTAAACTTAGGGTATCAGTGCAYCCGTCCACTGATTCTACCACCAATTCAACTGTAAAAACTCCTGTATCTGTGTAGGTGTGTGATGGGGCCGTAGCCGTTGAAGTAGTTCCATCTCCAAAGTCCCAATTCCAGGCAATTGCATTAATGGATTGTTCAGCAAACAAACTGTTAAAAGGAAGGCATCCATTTGCTTCTGTTAGGGAAAAATCTGCCTGTAGAACTCCAATATTGGGTTTGGTAATACTCGCTGTACATCCATTTGAATCAACTATGGTCAATGAAATATCTCCTGAAGGAGCATCTGTAAATGAATGAGAGGGTGATTGCAGGTTCTGGGAGGCCGAGGTGGTGCTGTCTCCAAAATCCCAGTACCAGGATGCAGCAGCAATGCTGGAGTCATAAAGGTCGATGGAAATCGGTAAACAAAAATTGCTTTGAACGTATTCAAAATCAGCTATAGCGTGATTGACATTAACCATGCTATAGGATATCATTTGACTCTGGCAACCTGCYTTTGTTGCTGTTAAAGTCACAGTGTGTACTCCCGGGGTGGTGTAGTGTTTAACCGGTGATATTGCTGTTGAAGCGTAGCCATCTCCAAAGTACCATAGGTATGATGTTGCTCCAGTTGAAATATTGTTAAGGGCGATTGTTAGCGTATCACATCCGACAAGATTACTTGAAGTTGTAAAGTTGGCTATCGGATTGGCTACTTCAATTGAGTCTTGCATCTCAAATTGGCGCGCACAGCCATTTTGATTAATCGTGTTCAGCACAATCCCGTAAGTGCCATCATTGCTATAATAATGTGATGGCATTGAGTCCGTCGAAAAAACTCCATTTCCGAAATCCCATATCCAGGTGGCCACACCTTGCAAAGTTGATTCAAAATGAACTGTGTCCCCGGCACAGGCAGATGCGGAGTAGGTGAATTGAGGCTCATCATATCCGGCATAAATGCTTTTTAATCTTATGTTACCGCATCCCAATGTGTCCATGACTGAGAGTGACACGCTATGTGTAGTATTTACAGGTGCATAGATATTGGAATCATTCTGGTTACTGGATACATTACCATCTCCAAAGCTCCAATTCCAGGCATATGCATTTATTGAGTTATCCGTAAACGCTATCTTAATGCTGTCACAAGTTGGAATTCTGGTAGTAGTAAAATCGGCTTCAGCACCACCAATAGTAATGAACTGYGGAAGAAACATGGTATCGACTTCTCCACTGTCATTTAGGCCAACTTCGAGTACATCGTATACCCCTGCCTGTGTATAGGTATGGGTTGGATTAGCCAATGTTGATGTATCCCCATCTCCAAAATCCCAGAGAAACCAGCCTGAATTCGGAAAGTCRTTTTGAAATTGAATRTGGAACGGYGCGCATCCATASACRGGAGGGTTCACCATTACCACCTCTGTTGAATCGTCATCCCCGTTGATCTCAAATCCTGGGACAGGAATGCCGGGGAGTTGGAGGGTGAAAGTRTCSGTGCAAATSCCATCGCTCATRATAAGCAYTATGTCAAGGAAGGGTGATGCSGAGTAAAAATGTGTTGGATTTTCCAGSGTGGAAGATGCGGAAGTGTCACCGAAATACCATAGCCATGATACAGCAGTAGAAGARTTGGCATAAAAATCTRCSGTCATGGGATAAAGYGAATCTGAGGCAAYGAAGTAAGGGTCYCCTATYGGMAMGGGTGGYTTTACCGTGATCATCTTAGCAATTTTATATKCRCACCCTGCTGCAGTGGTAATTGARAGTTKTACAATATAYCGYCCATAGCTAGAGTATACATGAAACGGGTGTTCYAATGACGATRTAGCACTATCTCCAAATTCCCAGAACCAGGATATTGCGTTKTCSGAGCTATCWGWGAACATAACYTGAGTWGGGTCRCATATGTTCAGTTCRAAGCTAAAATCTGCGGAGCCTTGATCAATGATGAAGGTGGAGTGAACAGGGATTAATTGATCACATCCAACCGCAGAYGTTATTTCCAACGACACATCATAGGTRCCGGGCGYAGTATATAYRTGGGATRCRACCCTATTTGTGTCGAGGGCGGAACTATCTCCAAAATCCCAGGTCCAGGAAGTTGCACCGAATGTRTTGTCTTCGAATCCTATACCRAATGGCGCACATCCATRGAAAGGYGGTGGGACCRTRTATGSTGGTGTTAACGATRTGGTCTCTATTGGATCWTCAATAACCATTGTAYCAGTGCASCCGAAACYGTTTTTAACTACCAGGCTTACATTGAAGCTTCCTGAACTTTCATACAGATGRKTGGGGTTTTGCACAGTTGAAGTGGCKCCATCATCAAATGTCCATAACCATTCCGTTGCATCTAAGGTCRAATCCGAGAAGGCAACYTGAAGTGGAGGGCATCCTTCYTGCTGGTTCACTGCAAATTYGACRATTGGATCYACMACATGGATGAGATCTGTTGCGATTATGGTATCTGCACAAAAACTGTTGGAATAGGCAATRAAAGTTACCGTGTAAKTACCGGGAGCATTGTAGAYGGGRCTGGCRTTAYMTWSTGWGGAGTAGTCACCATTCCCAAAGTACCAGAGGYAAGAAGTYGMACTKGNAGNNGTGTTTTTTAGCTTGGCCTGGAATGGAGAACATCCCGTTGTAATTAATGGATCAAAACTGGCAKTAGGGGGATTTTGYACGTTGATAAAGTTRATGGCAGTATCGWTAATTGAGCACCCTGTGGCACTTATTATCGTYAGGGAAACAKYGAAAAGGCCYGAATCGCTATAYGTATGAGTYGGGAATTGAGTRGTRTCACTTGTTCCATCACCGAAATYCCATAAATAGGAAAGAGCTGCCTGRCTCGTGTCCTGGAAGGTGGTTGTAAATGGTGTACAMCCACTATTTGCRMTAGCTGTTATTTGGAGTGGYGYACCTAAATCGATCGTGATCAAGTCRCYYAAYACCTGGATATCACTACAGCCATTTGTATTGGTTGTAGATAAAGTAATCGTGTAGATTCCTGGGTTTGTGTAGATATGCGAGGGGTTCTGTAAAGTTGAAGTTGAGCCATCTCCAAAATCCCATAACCATGATGCTACGCCGGGAGTAGGGGAGGAAAACAAAAAGTTGTGGTTAATGTCGCAAACGCTGGTGTCATTCACAGTAACTACGGCATCCCAATCCGCATAGATCGCAATATATCCCGGTCTTGTGATCATGTTTTCACAACTGTCCGCATTTCCCACGATTAATGTTACAGAATAGGTCCCGGCATTGGCATAACTGTGAATTGGATGCTGATCAGTTGAGGTRTTYCCATCACCAAAATCCCAAAGCCAATATGYGGACTGGGAAGTAGTGTTGATGAAATGGATAAAATTGCCATCCAAACAGGAGGAAGTATTCTGTGCATAATAACCCGCCACAGGTTGGTCGAAGGCGATTGCCGCTCCTACCATCATTATTGTGTCAGATACTCCTCCTGAATTGGTGGCAATTAATRTAATATCGTAAATACCGGCATTGAGATAWACATTGGTGGGCGTCTCCAAYGTAGAGGTGTTYCCATTGCCAAAGTCCCAATAGTAGCTRGTGGCATTGGAAGAGGTGTTTGTAAAGGAAATGGAGAGAGGGATACAGGCGCTGTTTTTATCTTGCAAAAATGATGCACCAGGTGCCTGGGCTGCTGCTGCCAGCATAAAACTGCTAAAAACAGCGGTTAGGCAGCATTTCAGCGCAGTGCTAGCTTGAGRGTTRAATCTGTGGCGAAACATRGGTTTRAAGTATTTCCGGGACATTATAGAATTAGTGTRAYAGTGCCGCTCTCATGAACTTTGCCCATTTCTGTGCCTGTAGCGTAAATCATATACACATAGGAGTCAGGCTTCGCMARGCGACCCTGATAGGTCCCATCCCAATGTGCATTGATATCATCTGTTTCGTATAGTAAYTGGCCCCATTTATTGAAGATCARCATGGAGAATGATGARAGGCCACCGCCAACRGCTCCAAATGTRTCATTGAGTTCATCTCCATTGGGTGTGAATGTGTTTGGAATGTAYAARTTGAAAAATCGAACCGTYTCAATTGTGTTTGAAAYGGATTGCGTTGAAGGAGTTCCCTTTTTATATGCTATTACCCTATAGTCAGTTGTRCTTTGCAGRGTTTGGGCAGATACKATTGTGGAAAAGAGATTGGCCACAACAAACAATAACACTGTCARTATAGTTCTAATCATTTTTTGAGATTTTAGCAATGACTAGAACAAAGAACGGCSCTGTAGAGAACCTATACTATCCAACCCTCAACGGTAAATTAGGTGTGTAAGAAATCCAGGAAATTTGTAATAAATCACTTCCYGATAGACASATCAGARGAGTGSAGAGACCAAACGGTCTACATAAAACAGCCGCTTGCCGGCGATAAACCTAGTTGGTTAAAATGGATAGGGCTTCTTTTGTCAGCGGTTTTGTGATATACCCKGCMACGGAGTTTCTCTTTARTGACTTTTCCTTATCCTTTGGGTTTATCGAGGAGGTGAGAATCACCACTTTACATTCATTCAGCAATTCATCATTGAGCTTTTCATACTCGTCCAAAAAGCCGTAGCTGTCCATTACAGGCATCGAAATGTCCAGGAAGATATAATTGGGAATTTCCTTTTTCTTAGTTCCTTTAGTGAATAGCTTCTTTATTGCTCTCAATGCBGHAACGCTATCACCAAAGGCCTTGATCTCTACCGCGTATGTATGCTTTTGCAACAACGCCTTGTGAATCATATTATCGATCTCACTGTCGTCAATCAGAACAACCCTTATGGTCGATTTTTTATCTTTAGTAGATGCAACCATCTGTGGACTTGATAGTTAACTGCTTGAATATACRCAAGAAAACCAAGCCCAGGTCCGATAATTAGACGAACGTACTAAAACAGAAGACGAGCAATTAATAATCGTGCTTGGGCAATTTAATCATGAATGTGCTGCCCTTACCTGGTGTGCTCTTCACGGAAATGCTGCAGTTGATCTTATCCAATCCGGTTCTAACCATGTAAAGGCCCAATCCAGAGCCATTCGACTCAGTTGTGCCGCGGAAGAACATATTGAAAATGCTGTCAGCGACATTCTTTTCAACGCCAATTCCATTGTCCCTAAAWSWGATAGAGGTCGCTTTGGTGTCCTGAGAARCAGAGATCTTTAAAAATGAGTTTTTACTCTCCTTTTTTCTGTATTTGAGCGCATTTCCRATCAAATTACGAAATACCATTCTTAAGATGGCTGTATCAGATGATACTTTACCCCGCATTTTTATGTTGTTTTTAAGTGACACATTCTTCATTTCAGAATGTTCAGAGAACTCTGACAAGGTCTCATCAACGAGTTTTTTAAGGTTTATCTTAGTGGAACTCACGCCGCCCTGGCGAATGGCGGTAATCTGGGTAAGATCTTTAAGTATGTTATCAAGATTATTAAGAATGTCTTTTATCAAATTTATATACCATGTAGCCATGTCATCTTCAACATCYTCATGACTCATRTTCACCAAACCCAGGCAAGTCGTGAGCGGRCCCCGAAGATCATGAGAGGCCTTRTAGACAAAGGTGTCYAATTCCTGGTTGATCTTAATGAGGTCCTCCTCAGTTTTCTTCTGCGGGGATATATCTCGTGCAGTAACAACAATAACSTCTTTAATACCAACAGTGATTTBGCTGGCAGATATCAAAACTGACAATTCATCCCCNGACTTTGTATGCCAAATTCGCTCAATATTCTTGATCGGCTCACCTTTTAGCACCTGCYTGGCCAGCRTCTTRATATCYTTTGTTGAGTGYTGAACAAAATCTTTMAGTGYAATCTTTCCAATGTCTTTCTGTGAATAGCCMGTGTAATCCAGAAATGACTGATTGGCTTCCAGCACTTTGAGGCTATTGGGATTCACAAAATAAATTGCCTCYAGAGATTGCGTAACAACCGTTTTRAATTTTCGCTCGCTGGCCTTAACKGCCTCCTGGGCTTTGTGGCTTTTGGTAATATCCGTCTTGTGRATTAAGATGCCATTTACCACCTTGTCCTTGAGCAGGTTCTTAATTCTTAACTCAGCCCTAACCCAGGAGCCATTGCCGTGACGGTACCTACAAGATTCAATGACAGTTTTATTGGTCACCCTGGAGACACTTCTCAAACATYTCCTGATCATCTTTTCATCATCAGGGTGGACATCCTTGAGAAAACTGTGACCCAACAATTTATGYGGATCTTTGCCGAATACGTGCTTCGCCGCATAACTCTCGTATTGAATAATCATTTTTTTGTCCAAAACACTGATCACATCACCTGATTTTTCACTCAAACTCCGATAGTGYTCCTCGCTGGCCATCAACTCGTTTATGATGAGGTCACGAGTCATGATGTTGCTGATGAGTTTGGAAACCAATTCAAGCGCAATCATGTTCTTAATTGAATACGCGAATGGATTTTCGAAGGATTGTGCAGCCATCACACCTATAACTTTACCCTCGCTCTTTARAGGCACGGCTATGTAGACTTCCGGCACCTCAGTTTCCATCTGAATCTTATGAGATTTGATAACGCGTAMMAGCTCTGATTTCTGTTCAAAAAACGGTTGTCCCGACTGAATTACATGCGCAAAAAGTGTGTTTTTTACAAGATTGCTCTTAGATGCACTTCTCAATCCCTGACAGCCCTTGAGTATTGGAAAATTGTACGAGGCTGTTTTYCTATCATATAGGATGATATAAAAATGCCTTACATCCATGATTTTGGTAAGCTCCTCATGTACGAACTTGCAAAACCATTTGGTGTCAATGATTCTTCTCACGGAGGCTTGGGCGATGTTGACCAGAGCATCCTGTATTTTATGAGTCAGTTTTTCCTTGGAAATATCCCTCATAATTCCGGAAATACCATTAACAACTCCGTCTTCGTCCCTGGTTACCCAGTAGGTAGCATTGATTTCAATTTGTTTGCCAGATTTATGAATCCGAATGGTCTCAATACTCTTYGTCTCACACTCCGYAACCAAATCACCAAGAAATTTCTTAATACTTGACCTATCCTGAGCCCGGAGAAGGCTGATATTTTGATTGTCAATGACCTCATCAGCGGTATACCCAAAAAGTCTTTCACATCCTTTGTTCCACTGAACAATATTCAGTTTCAAATCCAGGGTGAGCATTGCTGTACTGGAGTCTTTGGTCATCTGAGCCAGCAACTCATTTCTTTCAAGTGACAGAAGCTGTTCTGAAATATCTCTCACATGKGCAAGAGCATAGGTRTCATTAATCTTGCTAAATCTTACCTCAACGGGAAAAGTACTTCCGTCCTTTCGYTTATTGATACCGGTTAAACTCATTACYTTTCCMACCGGRGTGAYRTCGTAAAATGTACGTACCTCTTTCTTAATCAARGGTTTTACCTCTATGTCAAAAATCTGCATGGAGAGAAATTCCTTTCTGGTRTAGCCGTATTCCTTACAGGCAAGATCGTTSACCTCAGCAAACTGGAAATTGTCTATTCTGCTCAAAAATGCAAAGTCMGGAGAAATGTTCATGAACGCTCGAAATGCGTCCAACTCAATCTCSTTTTTTACTTTGACTTTCCTTATTTGCATTTTATTGCCCATGGTGGCAGTCGCATACGATGAACACTTGTTTGCTAAAGTCCACTCAACTGATTAACCGTAAGAGGCTTGGTCAGGAATTTATTGATCAACCCGTTGGTGTCTGCACGCTCCTTATCAGAGGGATTGATGGAAGTCGTCAACATAAAGATATCAATTTTATTTTTTATTTTGATTTTTAGTGTCGCAAATTCCTCAAGAAACTGAAAGCCATCCATTAATGGCATATTAATATCCAGTAAAATAAGGTCAGGAATAACATCCGCAGCAGAGCTGTCACCAACTAAGTTTTCCAAAAAGTCAAGTGCACTTTTACCTGAGGTGTATACATAATATTTTTCGGCAAAATTGATACTCTCAAGCATTTTTTGATTGATCATATTGTCAATTTCATTATCGTCTACGAGCATTACAATCCCGTACATTGGTTTTGGCTTTTTCATGRCTTTATAATTGGTTAAGTGTGGTCAGAGSRTACCTGYYTGCTGCAAAGCCAGGCTCTTYGACCRTTRGCATTTTGTATRTTATTGGTTTAGTTTGACTTGTTTTATCCTTCTGATTTTTGTCTCACTTAACCGGTTTGCTAAGCTTCTCAATAAATGCATCATTCAAATTGATGTATTGCAACATCCTGTTTGGGCATGTATTGTGTAAATTGAAATTCTTCACATGTTTAACAATTTTCTCATTGATGCCACCGGATTGGTGGTCCTGGGCTTTCAACATATTTGCGAAGGCAATTCCATTTTCGTAATCYCCRGYCCCATTAATTTCCTTGAGCTTTCTGGTTACACTTCTCAATARATTCCAGGCCAGGTCATATTTGTTTTCYAGTGAATACGTAAGTACCAACAGCAATTTAATTTCGATCTCCGCATGCACATGGTTCTTGAAGCTGAGATCATTCAGCACGTCGGTGAGGTGCCTTGAAGCTTCATTRTACTTTTGATAATAATACGCTGAGACCGCYTTGTACTTGACACAGTTCACATAGTTCGGGATGTCATTTTTATCAGGCGCATATTCACCGAGCTCCGTCGCGCACTCTTCGTAGAGATTGTCTGTTATATCCATTTGGATATACCTTTCAATCTTTGACATCAAAAATTTAGAACAGTAGGTGAGATGGTTGTAATTCAAGAATGAAGGCAGATTCATATTGACCAACCCAAAATACTGTCCAGCCTTTTTGGTCAAACCCAGTCGATGATAGTACTCGAAAAACAAAAAGCTAACCGCGTTCTGCAGGTAGGGGTAATTGCCATCTGTTGGGAAAGAATCCAGTATTTGCTCTACCTCCCTTAAAGCATCTTCTATCGGGTCGTCATTGATTATCTCTTCTTCCAGCGGAAGGAAAAGTGCAATGGACACGTTCATAATATGATAGGAAACCTTGAGGTGATGAGAGTCATACAGTCGTACCAGGTTTGCCATTTCCTTTTTAAGTACGGTGAAATAATCCAATATCGCTGAATCCTGRGATGCGAGGTAATCGCCCAGGTGCTTGCTGAAATCAGTTATCATTCCCTCTGCTTTGTCCAATGCAAGGTTATAGGCAACGTGCTTGTTGTATTTCTGCGAATACTCGTAATACTTATCCGTGTGAAGGTGCAGCTTCCGCAAGGCAGCATAAACAGCAGTCAGCTCCTGGGGCATATCATTATCGATAAGGTCCTTCTCCAATTTTCGGAGTATTGCGATAGAAATCTCGGGGGGTGAATTGTATARYAGTTTRGGTATGGTRATAATYTTTCGTAGAATATCTGTTTTAGGACCTACTGATTGGTCAACCAAATACTCTTGAATCTTCTCATATAGCCTTGATTTGAGTACATAGAATGCATTGGATGAAATRTCAAGCTCTGCCTGTAGYTCCTCGTCCGAAAGTGAGGATTCACGGTATCTGATCAGCAGCGTGTGRAACTTTTCMGCCTTTGCTTCKAGGAGTTTCTGTGACAGCCCTTGATATTTGGGCTCCTGTAGTTTTGTGATAATACTTTTGATCTGCAGCATTGTGGCGGAATAAAAGGNGNTAAAGAATTTACBGTGTTGGAAAATTAATYAATTAATTCTWTTGATTCTCCATCAATTTYMAATTAAAACTCGGCACAGGGTAATTGWTCGTARTTCATTCGAGGTGTTTTGGACGGGATAAGCACTACAAATGAAAGTTCGTGRGCACCACCACTCGMCATGGTAAGACGGGATATGGTCATRTCATAGGAATAACCGATACGGAACCTSGTCGTTTTTACACCAAASAGTAGAATTATCGCATCCGTKGTTCTGTACCAGAYACCKGCRGTAACCACCCCGGATCTGAAGTACASCCCYATATTTASTTGATYRAATTCYCCTTGTTGTGTATACATGAYATTKGGAGASAMYGTRTAYTCCCCGTCSAGYGTATTCCCCATTTTTAAATGCATCCCKGCGTGAARTGAATACCKCCGGTCTAATTTATTCTCRCCAACMAGGCTTGTGATCGGCTCATGAAGGTGATGCRCRGCGAACCCGGCAAA
Organism: Flavobacteriales bacterium; assembly: GCA_002400975.1. Lineage (GTDB taxonomy): Bacteria > Bacteroidota > Bacteroidia > NORP154 > NORP154. The sequence continues at coordinate 26,033 of NVRW01000037.1, forward strand.
TAGRTCTTTGYTATARATTAATACRCCRGCSGACAAATCCAGGTARCCTCTKGACTTCAATGGTTGCACTTCYCTGGATTCGWACACAAATCCCTGATCCGGATCGATCATATCACCAAAGGTCATTTCGTCCCAGTTGATGGATTTTTCGGTATATCCTGCTTTTGCCCCCGCACTGAGATTGTATTTTCTGTCCAGTGCCATGTGATAAGCGTAAACTCCGGMAATGGAATTGGAATGATAGGTTCCGGAACCCGCACCATCGTTGACGAATTGAATCCCGAGTCCTCCCGTTATACTTTTCACATATCCGTCATACGACGCGCTGAAAGTTCTAAATGGATGATCAATTCCCGCCCATTGATTCCTGAAATTAATTCCGACCCTGGCAGATTKAGCSGAGCCGGCRAARGCTGGATTCAAATAYACGGGATTAGAGTAAAACTGCGTGAATTCCGGATCCTGGGCGATTCCAATACTCAAATTGCTCAAAATTAGTAGAAGGGTTAGGCCGGTTAATAATTGCTTCGGGTACAAATCGTGCAGCATGTTATACAGTTTTAAATTCTTCCAAAGCTACGCTGCACAGGCAGGCCAGGGAAACCCAAATATACCGGAAGGTTACTGATGTAAGAAGTTGCGAATTTTTGTGTTCAAATATAAAAGGCTATTAAACAAGGTTGTTTTGAATTGCGTACTTAATCAGACCAGCAGTATTTTTCACACCTGTTTTATTCATGATATTCTGACGATGTGCATCCACCGTTCTCTTGGCAATGAATAGTTTATTTGCTATTTCTTCATTGGTATATTCATTGGCAACGAGTTTGAGAATCTCAACTTCCCTTTGTGTGAATAATCCTTTATAATTCTTGGCCGTTCTTGGTTTTCGCTCTACAAGATCATCATAATAGTGCCCGACAAGTTTCATCATGACCTCGTTGCTGAAGTACTTCTTTCCTTCACTCACCGTTTTTATCGCTTTGCACAACTCCTCCGTTCCAATATTCTTTAAGATATAACCCCTTGCCCCAGCTTTGGCCATGCTGATGATCTGATATTCCTCCTCATGCATTGAGAGTGCAAGGATTTTTGAAGACTTTCGAATTTTCAAGATCTGCTTCGTCGCTTTGACGCCATCCATGTCTGGCATATTGATGTCCATTATGATGACATCATACTTTCTGATTTTCGCCATGGTAACTGCTTCAGTTCCCGTTTCAGCTTCTGTTATTTCAACGCTCAACAGCTTGGTAAGCTCAAGGCTGTACCGGATTCCGTCTCTAATAATTTTATGATCGTCTACCAATAATATTTTAAGTTTCCCCATCCTCCCTTTTGATCTGAAATCTGATTGATAATTTGGTTCCTTTCCCTACAGTGCTGGACAGATTGAAGCAGCCATTGAATGCTTTGACTCTGGAACTCATGGTGCTCAACCCCCGCCCTCCGTGGTGTTCTTTCCCCGCAACCTCAAAACCAATCCCATTGTCCTCAATGTCAAATTGGACGAAGCCCTGATCCAGAAATAAATGCAGTGAGATCAAACTTGCCTTTGCATGCTTAATGCTATTGGAGATGAACTCCTGGGTCACCCTATAGATTGCAATTTCCAATGACTTGTCAAGACTCGGTATTTTATCAGGTACTTTAAGCGTAAAACCAATCAGGTCATGTTGTCCTTGTTTATGGACCAGCTCTTCAAGCGCCGCTTCGATCCCGCCTTTTTCAAGGCTCGCTGGCATTAGGTTAAAGCATATTGCCCTTATATTTTCGATGGATTTATCCAGTAGGTTCTTACACGTTTCAAAGGCCTCAACATACTTCCCATCAGATGACTGGCCGTCTATATTAATGGCGGTTAATAAAAGTTTAACTGTTGAAAGTTCTTGTCCAAGTGAATCGTGAAGATCGTTGGCTACCCGTTTCTGCTCATTGTCCTGGGTCTCAACTATGGTTCTTACAATGAGCTTTTCTGTCTCTTTGCGTTCAGTGATATCTTCAGCTACCACCAGATATCCTTCGAGTTTGTCGTTTTTGTCCACAATCCTCGAAAATGAACAAGAAACGGGAATCTTCTTATTGTCGGTAGCAACCAATTGTGTCTCCCAACGGGCGCTGGCTCCCTCTTTCCCAAGTCTCCTTTTAGCAGATCCGAAAAAGGAGCCGTTTTCCCCGTTTACAAGTATGTCTATAGATTGACCCTTTAGTTTTTCCTTTTGGTAACCTAAGAGTTCCAAAACCGCCGAATTGCTGTCTTCGATTTCGCCCTTGAGTGAGAGCACCAGCACCATATTGCTCACAGCGTTGTAAATGCCGCTGAAATAATCGCGCGATACGGTAGTAGCTTGTAATTCTTCGCCGAGCATATTGACCCCAGAGAGTATCATGTCGCGTTCATCGAGCAAAGCGGAGATATCAGCCCGCACGTGGTAATCCCCGGCTGCATACGCCAGTAGCAGCCGTTGGATTTCTTCAATATTCGAGATAGAGACACTCACCTTTCTTATCAATTCAGATTTAAGATTGGATTTTTATCCTAATCCTTAAACTGCTCCAACCACTTCAGTGCCGTGGATTCCTCAGTAAAAAGCCGTGTTGGAAAAGTTGGCTTATCATAACTGATCTTCAAAAAGAAATTACCGATAAATGATGTAAATACCGAACCTGCTAAAAGCGCAACTGCAGCAATCCCTCTTCTGCCCTCCTCTGATGAAAAGTAGTCGCGGGATTTTTTGTCTATACTCTTTAATCCCCTGCCATCTATTAACAGAGGATAAGATTTGCCCTTAGATATTTCTAATCTGGATTCTACCATTTCTTTTGCCAGTTCAATTGTTATTTCTGATCCTGATTTATACGTGCCCAATAAGATGTTGTCTGATAATTCAAAGTGCACATACTTCGTATCTAGTTCCTCGTTTCCCACAGTTGCAAGATAAAGTATTTTGCTTTAAACCCAACCTGGCGAAGGGTAATAGGCGGTGACGGAATGGAAGCCATTATTGATTATTCGGACAATAATATCATGTATGCTGAATATCAGAATGGAAATATTCAACGATCAGATAATGGTGGCAGCAGTTGGAAAAGTATTAAACCGTCAAATGGTGGTGGATGGGTTACTCCTTATGTGATACATTCTTCTGATGCAACTAAATTGTATGCAGGTCTTGAAGAAGTTTATATTACAAGCAACAGAGGAGATTCATGGGCGAAATTATCATCCCATATTACCGGAACGGGGTACAGAGTTCAGTCAATGGCTGTGGCCCCTTCGAATGGTAACATCCTGTATGCAGCTACCATGAATAAAATTTGGAAAATAGAAGTAGATGTTACCGGATGGGTTGATATTACTAGTGGTTTACCTGTGGGGGCCGCTATTTCATATATAGCTGTGCATGCTACTAACCCCAATATACTTTGGGTAACATTGTCAGGTTACAAAAGCGGAAACAAAGTATTCAAATCAACAGATGGAGGGTCAAACTGGACCAATATTTCGGGCACGTTGCCAAACATTCCTGTTAATTGTATTGTTCATGAAAATAATAGCCCTGATGCTTTATTACGGAATTGTACCCAATTTGAACATAATTTACTTGCCGTTGTTGATATTCATTATGATTCTTACTTCTATGGGAATAGGTATGTGGCTTTCAGCATTAGCAATACAATATAGAGATGTTCAGCAATTGATGGGATTCCTAATTCAGATTTTGATGTATCTGACCCCAATTATCTGGCCTATCACCCTACTACCAGAGAAATTCAGAGTGTTATATGG
>NVRW01000038.1 GCA_002400975.1 Flavobacteriales bacterium
AGTCTTTATTGTCAATTTTGGATTCAAACTCATAGTCCATATAGTATTCCGCGGCGGCTTCCAGCTGAACAGGTATCTCTCTTTCCTTCAAGACATTTCTCATCTTCTCAAGTCCCCCATTGATGATCTCAGGAGTGTTCTTGTAGTAATCGCTCATGATATGCGGAGTGGTAATGAGCTTGGAGTACCCCATATCATGCAATTCCTCAATCAGCTCCACTGCATCATCCACAGTAGCAGCGCCATCATCAATACCAGGAATAAGGTGAGAGTGCATATCCGCTTTGATGACACCTAAATTGATCGGGGGCAGGCTGCTCTTTTTCCCAAACAGTTTATCGAGAATCCCCATATTGCTTCTCGTAATAATCATTATAACTACCTGATGTGACGGAATTCATCCATTTTTCATTTGCCAGGTACCAGTCAACCGTTTTTGCCAATCCCTCTTCGAACTGAAGGGATGGTTTCCATTTTAGATCTCTTTGCAATTTCGATGAATCAATCGCATAACGCAAATCATGGCCCGCTCTATCCTTTACAAACGTGATCAATTTGGCGGATTCTCCTTTTGCTCTTCCCATTTTCTCATCCATTATGTTACACATTACATTAATCAAGTCAATATTTTTCCACTCATTACTACCTCCTACATTGTAGGTTTCCCCTCTTTGCCCATTGTGAAAGATTACATCTATGGCCCCGGCATGGTCCTCTACAAATAGCCAGTCTCTGACATTTTCCCCCTTGCCATACACTGGAATCTCCATTTCATTCTTAATGTTGTTGAGCACCAGTGGGATCAGTTTTTCCGGAAATTGATGTGATCCATAATTATTGGAACAATTGGAGATCACCACAGGCAATCCATAAGTGTTGTGATAGGCTCTTACCAGGTGATCAGAACTGGCCTTTGATGCGGAATATGGCGAACGTGGATCGTAGGAGGTAGATTCAACAAAGAGCTCTCCTTGCTCCAGGGACCCGTAGACCTCATCGGTAGATACATGGTAAAAGAGACATTCTGCTTCATTGTCTCCCCAATTCATTCTCGCCGCTTCAAGCAAATTTACCGTCCCAATAATATTGGTTTCAATAAACTCCATCGGACTTTCGATGGACCGATCCACATGGGATTCCGCAGCAAGGTGAATTACATGATCAAATTTCAAATCTGCAAACAATGAGTTTACATATGAGCGGTCGACGATGTCCCCCTTAATGAACTCATAATTGTCTGCCGCTTCGACATCCAAAAGATTCTCAAGATTGCCGGCATAAGTCAGTTTATCCAGATTATATATTTGATAATCGGGATAAAGGGTCACAAATCGACGAACCACATGTGAACCAATGAATCCCGCACCACCAGTAATTAATATGCGCTTTTTAGTCAATGCCAATCGTTTTTTCTCTCTAATACTCCTGACCATGCCCATGCCGTGGCAACCATCTCTTCCAGTGACCTCTCCGATTTCCAACCAAGTTTTTTGTTGGCCAAACCAGGATCCGCATAAACTGCCTCCACATCGCCCTCTCTACGGGGTTTTACTATATATGGCAGATCCACTCCGGACACCTTTTCAACCATCTTAATCATTTCCATAACGCTTACACCTTTGCCCGTGCCTAAATTAAACACCTCATAACCCTGTTTATCTTCTCTGCCAACCAACCTGGAAATAGCTTTTACATGTGCTTTGGCAATGTCCGTAACATCTATGTAATCACGTACACAAGTGCCATCTGGTGTGTCGTAATCATCACCGTAAATGGAGAACTGTGATTGTCCTCCACGAACCGTGGCGGTTAATGCAGGCATCAGGTTATCCGTAAATTCCGTAGAGCACTCTCCAATCGCATTAGACGGGTGCGCGCCGATTGGATTGAAGTACCTCAAAGAAATGGCACACATGTCCTGTCCTTTAATCGAATTCTGTATAATCTCTTCCCCGATCTTTTTTGTGTTTGCATAAGGAGATTCAGCTGCTTGCAATGGACTGGCCTCCGTAACCGGTATCGTGTCGGGATTTCCATAAACGCTGCACGAGGAGGAGTATACCAGGTTGGGTATGGCATGTCTATTCATCGCTGCAAGGGTATTGATCAGTGAATTTAAATTGTTGTCATAGTACTTCAATGGGTTCGCCACTGATTCACCAACATTCTTGTAAGCAGCAAAATGAATAACCGCCGAGATATTTTCCGCCATTGGGAAATTAAAGAAGTCATTAAGTGCTGACTCGTCACAAAGGTTCAACTGCATGAAGTCAACCTTTTCTCCCACGATATCGGCAATATTATCCAACACCTCCAGTTGAGAATTGGCCAGGCTGTCAATGATAACCACCTCATAACCTGCCTCCATCATTTCGACAACGGTATGAGAGCCAATATAGCCCAATCCACCTGTTATGAGTACACGATCCACCAAATTGAAAGAAATGAATTATTAGCAGACCCCTTAAAGTTCACTAAAGGCTCCAGTACTGCAGATCGGTGATCTGGTCCTTATAAATGCCTTTAATATCTACTAAAATTCCCTTTTCGGAGAGGATGGATTTAAAGTAATCCTCACCCTTATTCTTATAATCCTTATGATTTACTGCAACTATTACGGCATCATAAGCATCTCCCGGGTTTTCTGTAAGACCAAAGCTGTACTCTTCCTTGAGTTCTTCCGACGATGCATGTGGATCAACTATGTCAACCGTAACGGCAAATGACTTTAGCTCACGCACAATATCCGCCACCTTTGAGTTTCTAATATCACTTACATCCTCCTTAAAAGTGGCCCCCATTATAAGGACCTTGGATTCTGAGACGTGTTTGCCCGAGGCAATAATCATTTTAACGGTTTGCTTTGCTATGTAAAAGCCCATGGAGTCATTGACATACCGTCCAGAATTAATGACCTGAGCGTGATAACCGTATCCCTCTGCTTTGTACGTAAGGTAATAAGGATCTACACCAATACAATGTCCCCCCACCAATCCGGGGCTAAACTTTAAAAAATTCCACTTTGACCCGGCTGCTTCTAAAACATCATAGGTATTAATATCCATCTTGTTGAAGATGATAGACAACTCATTCATTAAGGCGATATTCACATCTCGTTGGGTGTTTTCTATACATTTAGCCGCTTCTGCCACCTTGATCGTTGGAGCTTTGTGCAAACCGGCTTCTACCACCATACCGTATACATTTGCAATTGTTTCCAAGGCTGCGTCATCACATCCCGCGACGATCTTGACCACTTTTGTAAGTGTATGATTCGCATCTCCTGGATTTATTCGTTCAGGAGAATAACCAACCTTAAAATCTACATTGAATTTCAGGCCTGACTCTCTTTCAAGAATCGGCACACAATCCTCCTCTGTACATCCGGGATAAACCGTGGATTCATAAACTACATAATCACCTTTTTTAAGGACTTTGCCAATAGTTGTTGACGCTGCGATGAGGGGAGTTAAATCCGGTAATTTATGTTCATCAATAGGAGTTGGAACTGCCACAATGAAAAACCTCGCCTCCTTAAGAACATCCCGTGATGTGGTGAATTCAATATCGCAATTTTCAAAATCAGCTGCTTCAAGTTCCTTGCTCGGATCTTTGCCATTTTGCATCATTTCGATACGTGACTCATTGATATCAAATCCGATTACAGATACTTTTTTCGCAAATGCCAAAGCTATAGGCAAGCCTACGTATCCCAATCCTATGAGCGCAATCTTAGCTTCTTTTTTTTGTATTTCTTCAAACATGTCCGTCGTTCAATCAGCGGTACGAATAGATTCGCTGAATAATATCTACCACCTTCATTCCCTCCAGGGCGTTTGTACTTATATTGGTTTTGCCCTTTAGGGTGTCAATAACATTCTCCATCACAAAATGATGGTTGTTCGCTGCTCCTTTATAATTACCGTAGTTGTGCTTTGTCGAAGCCGTCTTTAAATCAGGCATTTCATACCCTTCCACATGACAATATTCCACCGTATCCATGTACTGCCCACCAACTTTGACCGTCCCTTTGCTTCCGAGTATAGTTATACTGCTTTCCATGTTCTTGTCCCAAACCGCCGTAGAGTAATTCAAACATCCTACACCTCCATTCACAAACTTGAAGTTCACCATTCCCGAATCTTCAAACTCGGTAGACTCCTTGTGTCCGAAATTCTCAAACTTGGCATTGATATCTGTAATATCACCAAATAGCCAGTACATCATGTCAACAAAGTGGGAAAACTGGGTAAACAAACAACCTCCATCCATTTCGATTGTTCCCTTCCAACTTCCATTTTTATAGTATTGATCACCCCGATTCCAATAACAATGTAGTTGCACCATATAAATATCACCCAGACGCTTTTCTTCTATAAGCCCCTTYAACCAAACGGAGGGAGGAGAGTACCTGTTCTGCATTACGCAAAATACCTGCTTGGAAAAATTGAGCGCTGTGGAAATTACCTGTTCACAATTKGAGGTAARGAGCCCCAATGGCTTTTCAACTACAACGTGTTTTTTGTGGTCCAGTGCCTTAAGCGCRTGAGCTGAATGAAGTCCATTRGCCGTACAAACATTCACGACATCAATGTCTACATCAGCAGCAAACATRGAATCCATATCAGGATAMAGCGGCACGTCAAAATCCGCGAGCCCTAGCTCTTCCTTAGACATTACATCTACCAGAGCAACAAGTTCCGCTTCGGGATTTTCTTGCACCATGGTCGCATGGCGCTTTCCAATGTGACCACAACCAACAACTGCAAATTTAATCAACTCAGTACTCTCACTCATCTTGATTCACTTTAACTGTTGAAGCGCTTCAGAAGCCTTGGTTACCGGCAATTGACATGCTTTATTTACGCAAACATATATCATCGTTTCCCGATCTACAAATTTATTCTCCAATAACGGTAAGTCGCTTGCTTTAGTAGCCCCAATGTAGAGTTTATTCGGATTGTATTCCCTATTCATCTCGGCTCTTCGCAGCGATGCGTCCTTCCCGACTATTGCCACTTCAAAAAACTCAAATGTTTGATGCAACATTAACATCGCCCAGTTTGAATAACCAGAAGGGTACTTCGCCATATAATTCTTGACGTTATTCAACATCTGTATCCCTTTTTTGGTGTATGTCTCCTCATAATAGTAATGTCCCAACATAAACAGTGATTTGGCAATACTGGAATTGGAAGCTGGGATTACATTGTCACTCAATTCCATTTTCCGGGCTACCAACGGCGGATCCATATCAGATGTAAAGTAGAACATACCACTTGATTCATCGTAAAAGTGAACAATAGARTAGTCCATTAGTTTTCTCGCGAAAGTCAACCACTTTTCATCAAAAGTGCTTTCATAAAGGGCTATGAAGGCTTCAATGGTRAAAGCATAATCCTCAAGATAACCATTAATGGTACTCCTTCCCTTCTTATAGCTGTGGTTGAGACGACCATCATCACTGAGCTGTGTTGTTACAATAAACTCAGCATTTTTCAATGCCTGTTCAAGAAATTCCGGTTCTCCGAAAATGTCATATGCATCCACATATGCATTTAGCATTAGTGCATTCCATGAAGTGAGCGACTTATCGTCGAGACCAGGACGAATCCTGGTATCCCTGATTTTCATCAGGGTCTTTTTTGATCTGGACAAAAGTTCACTCAGCTCCACAGTTGACAAACTGTGCTTTGCTGCTATCTGTTCATCCGTCTTTCTTCTCAACAAGATATAATGCCCTTCCCACAGCCCATTGGCATTTACATTGTAATAGTCGCTGAACACATCATAATCCTGACCTAACGCTTCCTTCAATTCTTCCTTACTCCAGACRTAGRATTTACCCTCYTCGCCTTCACTATCCGCATCCAGCGCWGAATAAAAAGCGCCGACTTTATCCGTCAATTCCCGTTTCACAAATTCGAGGGTTTGATAAACAACATSTTTRTAMAGAGGCGATTTGGTCAACTGATAAGTCTCTGAATAGAGCGTTACCAGCTGTGCATTGTCATAGAGCATCTTCTCAAAGTGAGGAGCCTTCCAAATAGCATCTGTCGAATACCTGGCGAATCCACCACCSAGATGGTCRTAAATTCCACCAAATGCTATTTTATCCAAGGTTAATTTAACATGATCCAATACCTTCTTATCATTGTTCAAATGTGCATACCTSAGCAAAAAYTGGTAGTTGTTGGGTATMGGAAATTTTGGAGCACGATTGCCTCCACCCTCYTTATTATCAAAGTGCGCSGACCATGTTTTCACCAGCTCCTCSAGTRTTTCCAAGGGAAAATCCGGTGGTTCRGTATTCATYGGGACCAATTCACTTCCCTTAATTCTGTTTGTAAGTTCCTCTGCATATTTTGCCACCTCTTGTGGATCTTGCTGATAGGCACCAGAAGCTTTTCCGAGTAAGTCCAGCCACTGGACYTTTGGGAAATARGTGCCTCCCACRAATGGACGACCATTGGGAAGAGCGATCATATTGAGRGGCCACCCRCCTCGCTGACCCATTTGATGAATTGCGTYCATATAGATCTGGTCAATATCCGGGCGTTCTTCACGATCTATTTTTATRGAGACRAARTTGTCRTTCATCATTTTRGCAACCTCWKCATCCTCAAAAGATTCATGCTCCATTACATGACACCAATGRCAAGCCGAATAACCTATRCTAATAATCAACAGYTTRTTTTCACGYTGRGCCTTCTCSAGRGCYTCRGTGCCCCASGCATACCAATTGACGGGATTGTGGGCRTGCTGTARCAAGTAGGGRCTGGTYTCGTTGACRAGGTGATTTGAATATGTATGTGTTGTTGTATCCACTATTGTASTSTTATCTACTCCAACATCRCTATCCGGCGACTTGCAAAAACTCATAGCCAGGACGCCAGCCAGAATTACCGATAAAGCCGAAGTATTCAATTTGTTGGATAATTATGAAATTGTYTAGGASTTRCCTGAAGAGTCTGGTGCYCCAATAATTAGTTTACTTCTAACCCAAGATCTTTTAGCAGCGCCTTGTTGTTAGGTTCCCGGCCGAGAAACTCTTTTACCATCTCCAATGCATCCCGACTATCAGACGGCTCAAGTATAAGCCTTCTGTATCTCATCCCAACTTCAGGATTTAGCGGCCCCTCTTCTTCAAATACCGACCACATATCYTGTGCATACACCTTTGACCACAAATAGCTGTAATACGCCGCTGTATAACCGATAAGATGGCCAAATGAAGCCTCAAAATGAGCACCTTCCGGAAACTCCGTATCCCTGATCTCTTTTAACAACCGATAACCAATCTCTGTAGAGTTCTCCTCACCATATGGCACATACTTATCGTGGAGGGTGAGTGCATAGGTGCCATAAAAAAGCTGACCCAAGGCAGCACGCCCAGAATTAAGGTTCTTGGCGGAAAGCATTTTATCCAATAGCGAATCGGGAATGYCCTCACCCGTTTCGTAGTGTTTTGCGAACATGGAAAGCGTTTCTTTATTCCAGGCCCAATTTTCATATATCTGTGAAGGTGCCTCRACRAAATCCAACACAACCGCTTCAGGTCCCGACTGATATGCAATTTTCGCCTTTGTTACCATTCCATGCAATAGATGTCCAAATTCATGGAAAAAAGTTTCCACATCTCCATGGCTCATCAGCGCMGGCTTGTCACCCTCAGGCTTGGGGAAGTTGCATACCAACGRTGCTTCTGGCATTTCATATCCGCCATTATCCAGTGCCATGCCTCCMGTGATCGTGAACATCGCAGCATGKGAGTATTTATTCTCYCTTGGGTACATGTCCAGRTAAAACCGACCAATTAATTTMTCCGAAKCCGYATCATAGCACTCAAACATACGCACGTCAGGATGCCAAACGCTAGGCGAYTCAACYTCCTTATACTTTAGGCCCAGGAGTTTYTGGGTAATGGCAAATAATCCCTGAAGCACTGCATTTTGTTCGAAGTAGTTCTTCACTTCTCTTTCATCCAATTTATATTCGCTCTGCTTCAGCAATGCCGAATAGAATGAAGATTCCCACAATTCAATCTTGTCAGCCTTTGTGCCCGTGTACTCAGTTTTCACTTTCAAAAGCTTTTCTGTATCATAAGCCGCTTTCCCCATCACCAGCTCAATTAGAGAATTCTCAAAATCCCATACTACATCCGGACTCTTTGCCATGTTTTTGCTCAATTCGTACGCTGCAAAAGTGCTGTATCCCAACATTTTTGCCACGTTATGCCTCAAGTATAGGATACTGTCAAGGATCGTAATATTTTCAGGGGCCCCCCGATTGTCATCCACMAGACTCAACGCTTTTCGAAGAGAATCGCTGGTTGAGTATTTCATAAATGGCCGATAAGACGGRTAAGAGACGTCAATTTTATAATTTCCATCCTCCATAAGYCTGGCRGCCAGATAGGTCGAATCCAATCCACCGGTCAGTTCAGGTGTAATGATAATATGATCACCTGATGATGCTGCAACATTCGCCCTAAATCGCGTACCTAAATTGTCGATTTKAGATTTCAATGTCTTGATTTGTTTTCGYTTCTGTGCATCCAGCTCAAATCCGGAACGCTTATAAGCAAGCATCAAATCAACAAGAAATTTCTTTTTATATCCCGTTAGCGACTGTCCCCCTGCAGTTGCCGCAAAACCGTTAATTTTCTCATACAATCCTTCGTCTATTCCCATCTCGAGTTGAAATCCCTTCAACATAGCCTGGGCGGTCGTAGCAGCTTCCCGAATATCTTCCCTCGGATCAACCTCAATGATTAAATCCAGTGGCAGAATTTGCCTGCTGATCGAATTGAAAATTTTGTCATACGCCAGCAGCGTATTCTCAAAAGTATAGTCAGTGACCCCGTTGATCACCTCCAGGTCAATTTGGGCCTGCGCCATCGCCTTTTCAGCAGCCTCTAATATATTCTCCCTGGTTAGCCCTGCAAAATCAATAACCTCATTGGAGGCTCGAAGTAATGGTAGGTTCGCAGGTGCTTCATCTCCCTTGGGGCCCACTGTGCACGACAGCATCATCAGAATCATGATACTTAATCCCATTAAGTAGATTCTCCTAAATTCCAATAAATCCAATGCTGATTTCATAGGATAWCATTTGCAGTTTAGCCCTCTACGAATATAAGAAAAAAGCCTGCTTTACTTRCCGTTAACGCTCATCTYGGTAAAGTTCTCGAAGAACAGYGGAATGGTCTCTATGCCCTTCAGGAAGTTAAAGATTCCGTAGTGCTCATTTGGCGAGTGAATATCATCTGAGTCCAGGCCAAAACCCATGAGAACAGATTTTATACCYAGTTCTGCTTCAAACAAAGCTACAATTGGAATGMTGCCTCCCCCCCTCACCGGAATGGGCTTGACACCAAATGTCGCCTCCATGGCATCACTCGCTGCCTGATATGCAACCGAATCAGTTGGCGTTATCACCGGCTCTCCTCCGTGGTGCGGTATTACCTTCACCTTTACAKATTCAGGGGCAATTGACTTAAAGTGATTGGTGAATAACTCCGTAATCTTSTCTGAAGACTGGTTGGGTACCAATCGCATGGAAATTTTCGCAGAAGCCTTGGATGGCAATACAGTTTTAGCCCCTTCTCCGGTATACCCSCCCCAAATGCCATTTACATCCAGTGATGGTCTAATCGAGGTATGCTCCGGCACGGAGTACCCCGCCTCTCCTGATGTAGCMTCAATGTCCAAATCTGCTTTGTAGCYCGATTCATCAAACGGSGCCTTGGACATCTCCGTCCTCTCYTCATCACTCACTTCTTGAACATCATCGTAGAAACCCGGAATCGTGATGTGGTTGTTCTCATCCTTTAACGAAGCAATCATATCACACAATACATTGATTGGATTGGCAACAGCACCCCCATACACGCCAGAGTGAAGGTCCTTATTTGGGCCGGTAACCTGAACCTCCAGATAACTAAGGCCTCTTAAGCCTACTGTGATCGACGGCACATCGTTGGCAAGAATAGAAGTGTCCGAAATGATCACTACATCGGCCTTAAGGCGTTCTTTGTTCTCTGTGCAAAACAACCCAAGATTGTCCGATCCTACCTCTTCTTCACCTTCAATCATGAACTTGACATTGCAGGGCAAAGTGTTCTTTTGCATCATTATCTCAAAGGCCTTAACGTGCATATACATTTGTCCCTTATCATCACAGGAGCCCCGGGCATAGATCTTTTCATCCACAATTACCGGTTCGAACGGAGGTGAATTCCATAAGTCAAGTGGATCCGGTGGTTGAACGTCATAGTGACCGTATACCAGGACCGTTGGCAGAGACGCATCAATGAGCTTCTCACCATACACAATCGGATGACCGGCAGTGGGACAAATCTCGACATTGTCTGCTCCTGCAGATCTCAGTTTTTCACTAATATAATCGGCTGCTTTTCGTACATCATCCTTGTACTTAGGGTCAGCGCTAAYAGACGGAAGACGCAGCAACTCCATCAGCTCCTCCAGAAACCGATCCTTGTTCTGCTCAATATATTCTTCAACTTCACTCATCACTCTATATTTATTGYCWGGTTRCATCWGGYGAYTTTRAGAYARYYCATCTCRAAARACWGGAGTCAAAGATATAAAATTTACTAAATTTTCTGAGACATTTGTCTGTTCTGAACCCATGACCATTCCATATGTTTCATCAGGCTTCTTAAGATCAACTTATCATTTCAGCCCTTTATACATGTAATTCGGTCCCCAAAAATGGGTAGCCCATTCCTCAAGCCGGAGTATATTCAATGTAAAACTCAAGACATTTCTCGTTTTTAATTTATTGGCACATAGAGGGATGCGTTGTTTTGCAACCCTTGCTCAGATAGACTATAGGTTTTTTTGAGTACATTTGAAAGATATCAATCGCATATTACGCGATTGGATACGGCAACGTTTTTGATCTGGGCGGCGTCTAAAAAGAGACCGCCCTAAAGACGTTATATTAATGCGGACGAATAACTACATAGCTTCCATGTTGAGATTGCTGGYGCTGCTTGCCATAATCTYAGCTKCAYCTKTRCAGAATGYACAAGCGCTACATTTGGTCGGTGGTGARCTKACGTATGAGTGCCAAAGCAACAAYAATTACATGGTCMGGCTGAGAATCTTCCGTGACTGTAACTGTACAAATTGTGCGGACTTTGATAACCCAGCTTATGTATTTRTTTACGACGACTTTGGAAATCTGGTGTCTTCCTTAAGCATTCCATTCCCCGGTTCAACTCAGCTACCTGTCTATATAAACAATCCCTGTCTTGCATTTCCACCGGACGTGTGTGTTGAGGAGGCAGTGTATGCAGCTCAGGTAAACTTGCCMCCTATATCCGGGGGATATCACCTGGTTCATCAACGGTGTTGCAGAAACAACAGTATMTTGAACATTTCKGCTCCCAATACATTTGGCTCCACCTATTATGCCCACATCCCRGATCCGGGAATTAACCTGTGCAATGCCAGTCCGTATTTCAACAATTTCCCGCCAATAGCATTGTGCGTGGGTGAYACGCTGTCCTTTGACCACTCAGCGACAGATACCGATGGCGACTCACTTGTRTATGAATTGTGYACGCCCTATTCWGGGGCAAGCCAGAACAATCCCAAACCAGCTCCMGGCAACCCTCCCCCTCCCCCKCCTTTTGGTTTTGTGAMCTTTGTRGCACCSTACAGCTTCGATGCCCCGTTTAATGGCACACCKCAGATGARYATTGATCCACAGACTGGTCTGTTAACGGGTTCGCCTACAACAGTTGGACAATTTGTGGTTGGTGTATGTGTTACTGAGTACAGCAATGGGGTTTTCCTCAGTACAAACAAGAGAGATTTTCAATTTAATGTCGTCCAGTGCGATGCTCAAATAATCGCCCTAATGCCGTCTTATGTTCTGGAGTGCGATGATTTCGCTGTGAACTTTATCAACCAGAGTTCCGGGGGCACATATTATGAATGGGATTTTGGCGATGGTGCAACATCGACCAACGCCTCACCTKYGCATACTTAYGCGGATACGGGKGTTTATRACGCTACACTGATTGCCAATCCSGGCTGGCCCTGCGCGGATACGTCATATTCGACAGTGAATGTATATCCAGGCATGACGGCAAGTTATGCGTACATAACCCACTGCGCAGATTCAGATATCACGTTTACAGATTTTTCGGTTTCTACTAATGGGTTAATTACTGACTGGTTCTGGAATTTCGGGGAYGGTAACACCTCCACAGATCAAAACWCAGYGCACAATTATAMCAYGGGGGGACTTTATCCGGTTATGCTTAGCACGACCAACGACAAGGGATGTGTGGACATAATGATKCARGATGTTTATGTCTTTCTGGARCCTGAACCTCTCATTTTGTTCAACGAACCATGCGAGACCAATTCAATAACCTTCGATGATGGAACACAACTCGATTCGGGCTATGTAGCGACATGGGATTGGGACATCGCCGGCGTAGCTACGGATTCAATGGCCAGTACRAGTTATACTTTTGATACGAGTGGMTTTTATGACATCACGCTTTCYGTAACCACAGARCACGGATGTGATGGGATTATTACGCAAACGATCTTCGTGAAACCCATACCAACCTCGGTTGCCGGGCTTGACACTTCAATATGTCCGGGTGATATGATAACCATTGGCGGAGCTATATCAACGGGTTATACATACAGCTGGAATCCACCTGCCGGGTTGAACAGTCCCTTTGTAGCTTCACCTACACTGGTGTTAGGCAATGATTCCAATATCCTGGTCTCAAACCAGTTTATTGTTGTTACAACACTAAATGGATGTAGTGCTTCGGACACTGTGAATATTGGCGTGTTCCCCAGCATCTATCCAGAACTGGAGACACAGGAAGAACAGTGCTGGCCACAAAACAAATTTTTCTTTGACGCCGAAGGAGTATATGGACCGAACGCCATACTTACCTGGGACTTTGGAGATGGAAATACGGTTTTGGCGGGTGACACGGTGAGCCACCACTATGACACCACGTCTAATAGCAATTCTGATAAAATCTATACGGTAACTTTGACTATAGAAGAAAATGGCTGTACAGAGGAAACCACAGTAGATGTTAGTATTTACACGGTACCAGTAGCCACATTTAACATCGACGCTTCCATTGGTTGCAGCCCTTTCACGGTGGAATTCTCAGCTGTCTCTTCCAACCCAGCCATTGCAGATTCCCAATATATATTTCTGTGGGATTTTGATGATGGAAGTCCGATAGACAGCTCGAAAAATACGTCGCATACTTACCCTGATGACAATACCTATCAACCCAACCTGACCATAATTCTCGGGACTTGTAAAGGCTTTGAGCAGATGACACAGTCAACATCAGTTTCTGTTCTACCCACACCAACYGCGGGAATATTCCTCGACCCACCTGTTGCGTCACTTTATAATCCAAYCGTCTCTATVTTGGACATCTCGATTGGCGCAGATGACTGTTGGCTTGTTGTAAATCCTGGTGATACAATGGGTATATGTGACTACACCCAAAACTATTATGATCCTTATGCGCCCTATACGGAAACAACAACACACTACATTACCCAAATTGTTAAAAACGATTATGGTTGCACAGACACTTTAACGGTAGCAATTGACATATTGCCTGAATACATATTCTTCGCGCCGAGTTCTTTTACGCCGAATGCGGATGGCATAAACGATCTCTTCCTCGGAAGAGGATTCGGTATAAACCATTTTGAAATGTTGATCTTTAACAGGTGGGGTGACCTCATTTGGAATACCAAGGACTTGTATGAAGGATGGAATGGAATTGCCAATGAAGGTGAGAGAGAAGCTCAGCAGGATGTATACGTTTATCGCGTTAACATCATMGACATCTATGATATTCCACACGARGTAGTTGGGAGAGTGGCTTTAATYAGATAACCGATCAGGTTATTTCTTCGTATTCTGTATTTACCGTGTCCAGGACTTTATGCATATTRCTCACCCTTCTTTTATTGCTGCTCAACACGGCCTGGAAACCATTTGACGAACGTCCGACATCCAGTGGAGAGTCKGAAAATACCGGTTTTCAATTCATCGAAAACAAGGGGCAGTGGAACAACAATATTAGCTTCCTCGCCAATGTCCCTAACGGAAAACTATACCTTGGGAAACGAGGATTTTCCTATGTCTTCCTTCATCCTGAGGACCTTGCTAAATTGGGAGGCCATGGACGGCCAATGCCGGACAACGGTGTATTGCGCTCMCATATCTTCACAATAGAATTTATTGGGGCCTCGGGCGAACAGAACGAAGGCGCGCGCGCGTTCAGCGAATATCACAACTATTATCACGGCAGTGACCGGGCCAGATGGGCTTCGCRCGTTCCATTATACCGGGAAGTACAATACCCGAATATGTATCCCAATATCGGGATGAGCATCTATGGGGATAATTACCARCTCAAATATGATTTCACRGTAAATCCKGGAGGAATCGTCGRGRATATTCARATGAAGTACARYGGACTGGACCAACTCTATATCAGAGAKGGCGCAYTRCACATTGTAACATCGGTCAATGAAATARTTGAACAACGGCCMTATGCTTTTCAAATTATAAAYGGGRAGAAAGTWGARGTAGCSTGCAAYTTCATTGTATCAGATGAYGTGGTGACTTTTGAGCTCCCRAATGGCTACAACCACGGGCATCAACTGGTCATTGATCCAAAGTTGATTTTTTCGACATTTTCCGGTTCCCTTGCGGACAATTGGGGATTTACCGCCACATTTGACCAGGACGGTTTGGTGTATTCCGGSGGCATCGCATTTGACATTAATTACCAGAACCTWCCAGGTGATACGATGTTCCTACCAACTCTTGGYGCCTTTCAGGATAGTTTTGCCGGTGGAACGAGTTACGCCTGYGACATGGGAATAATMAAATACACYGCAAGTGGAAGCGGSAGAATTTACAGCACATATCTTGGRGGCTCRCTTAATGAATGTCCCCATAGCCTKGTGGCCACACCCAATGGGGATGTCCTAATCCTGGGAACCACGGGTTCAGCCAATTTYCCRACTACCATTTTYGCCTTTGACTCCACCTTTAACGGAGGAARCCCCRTTACGAGTTCCAGCTCAATTGAGTACCTCAATGGATCTGATATCGTAGTGGCTAARCTCAGTTTTGACGGAACGGCGCTAATTTCATCTACCTATATTGGTGGAAGTGGCAATGATGGGCTCAATTTGGATGAYAGCACCCGCTATAATTAYGGGGACGATTTYAGGGGGGAGATTATTGTAGATGGAAATGGGGATTGCTACGTGTCCASYACTACAGCCTCMACVAATTTCCCCATGGTAGGCGGATTTCAAACCACTTACGGTGGCGGAGAAACTGATGGAGTCACTTTCAAACTCAGCAGCAATTTCTAYAACCTGATATGGAGYTCATATATTGGCGGATCAAATTCTGACGCRGCTTACGCSGTGCAATTCGACCAATCYAATGATGTTTATGTYTGTGGAGGCACAACGAGCAGCAAYTTCCCCACAACGGTTGGCGCACTCAACCCCTCCTCAAATGGCGGGGTAGATGGCTTTGTCGCGCATATCTCAAGTGATGGCTCCACTCTCATTGGTTCAACGTATATCGGAACTTCAGAATATGATCAAACATATTTTGTTCAACTTGACTCAGCGGAGAATGTATATGTGGTTGGTCAAACCAAAGGAATTTATCCTATAATTCCGGACTCAATATTGGGTACGATTTATTCAAATGCTGGCGGAAAACAATTCATTCACAAGCTCAATAACAGTTTAACAGAAACAGCCTTTTCTACYGTTTATGGATCAGGGGGCACAGTTCCAGACATATCTCCCTCCGCTTTYCTAGTGAACAATTGCGGAAATATTTTTGTCTCTGGTTGGGGGGGATCAACGGGGTCCCAGCAGGGCAGCACCTTTGGTTTACCAACAACTTCCAACGCCGAACAATTAAGCACAGATGGAAGTGACTTTCACTTGTTGGTGTTGTTTAAAGACGCCGTTTCCGTTTTATACGCAACGTTCTTTGGAGGACCCGTGAGCAATGAACACGTGGATGGAGGCACAAGCCGATTTGACAAAAATGGTATCGTTTACCAATCAGTATGCGGAGGATGTGGCGGCAACTCCGACTACCCAACCACGCCAGGTGTTTGGTCGAATAGCAACAACAGCTCAAATTGCAACAACGCGGTTTTCAAATTTGAYATGTCTGATATTAACGCCAGGTTCGATGTGCAAGACCAGGGTTGTGTTCCGTTCACAACAACCTTCCAAAATCAATCTACAGGTGGRCTTACCTTCTTCTGKGATTATGGAGATGGAACAACCAGCACCCTGTTTGAAGAAACACATACATATTTGGATACTGGAGTATACAATGTATTCTTAATTATAACAGATTCCACCACTTGCCAGGTTATGGACAGCGCTTTTGCAACGATAACAGTGACCTCAACGCCGATTCCGCTAAGCACACCGGACACAGCCGTTTGCCAGGGTGATACCGTTACCTTGTCTGCTTCCGGAGGAGCTTATTATGTTTGGAGTGCCTCAAACACCCTGTCCTGTCTGCTGTGTCCTTCCCCCCAGGCAACTCCGGATTCGAATACACAATACACAGTCAACGTAATTGACCTCAATGGCTGCCAGATTATGGATACCGTAAACGTATCAATTTTGCCATCGCCAATTGCAATTGTGGGCCCCGGTGACACCGTTTGTCCCGGCACTTCTGTGATACTCAATTCCGTCGGCGGAGTAGCGTATTCATGGTTTCCGGATAGCAGTTTGATCAACGCCAATATGCCCAATCCTACGGCCTCCCCCGTCGTTACAACCGATTATGTAGTTACAGTCTATGATCTCAACGGGTGCACAGATCAGGATACAGTGACSATTACCGTTTATGCTCCTGTTRTGGCAGAYGCAGGCCCTGATTTTGGAATTTGTCCGGGGGACACAGTTTTTCTTGTCGCATCTGGGGGAATTACTTATTCATGGTCTCCAGCAGCTGGTCTCAGCGATACCACTATCGCAAATCCCACGGCATCTCCTGTAGTTACTACGATCTATGCCGTYACAATTGGGAATGGCACCTGCTATGATATCGATTCGGTGCAGGTGGCGATCGGGTCACCACCTCCGGCCGATGCGGGGCCTGATGTTCTCATTTGCAWAGGAGATGCAGCTGTACTSACAGCTTCTGGTGGAGCCGGCTATTTGTGGAGCACTTCGGAATCTACAGCCACCATCACCGTCAATCCCAACGTTACCACATCCTATTCCGTGGTAGTTTCAGATATAGTCGGTTGCTCRGATTCAGACRTSGTGATTGTAAATGTAAAGGATCCACCSATTATAGTGGCGAGTGCGGATACAACAATTTGCGAAGGTGCCTCAGCAGTACTGGTGGCCAGTGGCGGTGTGACCTATCTCTGGTCTACCGGGGACGCCGGAAACACGTTAAATGCGACTCCAACTGATACGACAAYATACTTTGTTACAGGTTTTGACATTGACAATTGTCAGGGTATAGCCGAGGTTACAATAAATGTAATTCCAGAGCCTATCGCGAATCCTGSAATTGTTGCGGAYGGTGGATGTGAACCCTTCACCGTAGAATTTGTCAATAATTCCACGCCGGATGATTCCAGCCTGACTTATTCATGGAATTTCGGAGATSSNCSTNCASKYYCAYYYAAMYYWNATMCMRYKMRKSARYYYWCYMACANCGKNACARTYKNTKCYRSYWMYWAYRNTGWYGATCTAATAATAGATCATGCCGTATGTAGTGGCTGGCCATCCATGCAAACCAGCACCGCAGTAACGGTAAATTCAATCCCAAACGCTTCGATCATTATTACCCCAGATCAGGTTTCGGTGTTTGATCCCGTTGTTGCTATTACCGACAATTCATCTGGTGCCACAGATTGCATACTTATTTTCGAGAATGGGGACACSCTAATGCAATGTGATGCAGTTTATTCTTTTGTGGATACAGGGCTAATTGTGATTGCGCAAGTGGCATACGTTGGCAGTTGTACTGATACRACTTATGAATATGTGTATGTGAAGCCCGCCTAYATATTCTTTGCTCCCAATTCATTCACACCCAATGGCGATGRATTCAATGACCTGTTCTTTGGCGAGGGAATCGGAATTAAGTATTACCAGATGYACATMTATGACCGWTGGGGTGAYAAAATATTTGAATCCTTTGACMRRAAAKTTGGATGGGMCGGAARGGCCAATGAYGGTAAATCCGTGGTMCAACAGGATGTRTACATCTAYGTTTTCGAAATTACSGACTTTCAAAACTTTCCGCATACATACATAGGTCATGTTACAGTTATTCATTAATTGTTCTCCCGTTTGGGCAACCTTACCGTTAACCACCGTCTTTTCTGTGCACATAGCAAACCACATTATTTTTATTTGAGCATTTGCCTAAACAAGATATTGTTTATAGCTTTGAATGGCACCCTTGTTTGAGAGGGTTAACTAGTTAGTCTTCACACCTTCCCCTATGACACGATCTGTTGTACTTCTACTATGCCTTCTGGGATCAGGGGCTATCACGCAGGCTCAACTGGTTGTTGACAATRCCAATCNNNMSKACGACGNNNCATCTTACCTCGTTAACAACRTACTCATTRGYGGTGGCGTAACTGCTTCCAATATMACRTTCAATGGTTTTACCGGTATTCCGGATACCACAAATGGCCGGATGATTGGCTATTTCAATAGTGATTTATCAAATATTGGCTTGAGCTTGGGATCATCCTGTCCAGTGGAAATAGCATCAAACCCAAATACGGGAGACTTCCTGCTTCATATTGAGCAAGATGTTGCAGACCCGCATAGATTTGGCGCTTTATCATGTGAATGGGCAACTTATTTATGAAGCATACTTAGATCAGGAATTTACCGTTGTAAATACACAACTATTTTTGGAGAAACGCGTAAAAGGTATATACTTCTTGAGAATTACTACAAACAGTGGAATTGTTACCAAAAAGGTGATTGTTCATTAACCGTGAATAATCGTCTGAAATATCGTCAGTTTCGCCCTTTAGCCCTATKGGGYATWGGCCTGATTATGTCCKTGTGCAACGTCAMSGTTTATGGYCAGCTGACCACCACCTACAATGCSCCKTACGATAATCCGACTTATCTTGTTGAAAATGTRCTCTTGAGTACRGGAGTGACKGTAAACAATATCTCATTTAATGGCARTCTTGTRCCTACSGGTGTRGATGCACAAATGRTAGGCTTTTTYRACGGGTCCAGCTCGAATCTTARTATTGGTTCAGGTGTCATCCTTGCCACRGGAGATATTAATGTAGCRCCAGGGCCCAATGATTCTGGTTCCGATTCTCAAGGTGGYTATAAYCCTTATTGTTGCGGAGATGCSGACCTGGATCAGTTAGCAGGGTYCCCCACTTATGATGCAGCYATATTRGAGTTTGATTTTGAAACCGTCACYGATGCGATTAGTTTYARGTAYGTGTTTGCCTCAGAAGAATACAACGAATTCGTATGTTCAGGTTACAATGATGTTTTCGGATTTTTCATAAGCGGCCCTGGCATTACAGGCCCATTTTCTAACGGAGCGATCAATATTGCTAAGATTCCTTCGTCAAATACGTATGTAGGGATCAACACAGTGAATAACGGAACTGTTGGATCTGCTGGTCAGGCAGGTGGCTGTGGAGGTAATGGTGATCCAGGTCTTCAAAACACCTCCTACTATGTAGACAATGACAATTTAAATGGCCAGTCGATTCAGTACGATGGCTTCACCACAGTACTTATGGCCATAGCTGATTTAGAACCTTGCCAAACCTATCATATCAAATTGGCGGTTGCCGATGCCGGAGATGGCATATATGATTCGGGGGTATTTTTAGAAGCTGCTAGTTTCGGCGCTGTGGGAATTCAAGTTCAGGTGGGCCAGGTCGGGGCACCCATTGCAACCGTTGTCGAAGGCTGTGATTCTATGCTATTTTCGTTCTCTCGCCCAGGAGACAACACACTACCACTGGTGATTCACTTTGTCATTACCGGATCTGCAACCAACGGTGTTGACTACGATTTTTTTCCGGATAGTATTGTGATCCCTGCAGGTTCCTCATCAATCGAGTTCTATTTGTCCGCTTTTCTTGATGGCCTGCCAGAGGGCGTTGAAGATATCAACATTACAATTCCCGCCAACCTAACGAATAACACGTGCATTGATGATGTACCATCCACCGCAGTTGTCACTATAATTAATACAGATCCTCTGGCGCTTCAATTAACCAACGATGCGACGATATGTGTAGGAGAGAATATGCCACTACTCACCACCGTGACCGGTGGAATCCCCGGATATACTTATTCATGGACTCCAGGCACGGCGCTGTCATGTACCAACTGTCCCAATCCGATTGCAACCCCAGGTGTTACAACTACATATACCGTATCGGTCACTGATGATTGCGGTACAGCTGTGCTTAGTGAAACTGTAACAGTATCCGTGGGTGAAGTTTCTATGGGTGCAATCGGCAACTTGATTGCCATAGAAGGCTGCCTGGATGCGACTTTCACATTCATCAGGTATGGTCCACTAACCAATGCACAGACCATTTACTTCACTGTTACCGGTGCTGCGACAAATGGAACGGATTACGCTTTTATTCCAGATAGCATCGTGATACCTGCAGGAGCTTCATCTGCTGATATTACCCTGATTCCATTTTTAGATGGACTTTTGGAAGGCAACGAATCAGTTACACTTACAATAACCCCGGGGCCAGGTTCAAGCATTTGTGGAACCGGTGAGACAACTTTGTATATCCAGAATGTTGAAGACATCTCTGTTATAGCCAGTCCGGATACTGCCATGTGTGGCGGCGTTGCGGGAACAATTCTGGCGACAGGATCAGGCGGGGTTGCTCCATTGACTTATTCGTGGTTTGATGGAACAGATACAGTAGGTTCGAACCCAGTATTAAATGTGCAGACAAACGAGAATATGACCTATACTGTTACTGTGTCCGATGAGTGTGGGAATGCGGTAGCTGTTGAGGTTGTCAATGTAATTATCACCAGTCCTCCTCCTAGCATAGTATCTGTCCGTGACTCAGCTTATGAGGATTGCCAGCATGATGGCATTATCACCATTTCAAGATCTGATACTACGACAGGAGAAATAACCATTTACTTTACAATAACCGGAACAGCCATCAATGGTACCGACTATGTTGCTATTGCAGATAGTGTTGTCATACCAGCAGGCCAAAACTCGGTTGATATCAACATCATTGCTTTGGGTGATGGCAATCCAGAGACTACAGAAACTGTTATTATTACGCTGCCAAGAGACCAAACGGATGCCGTTTGTTATGTTATTCCATTCGAAGACACYGTGTTTATCAGGAATATAGATCCTATCACAGTTACTGCACAAAATGAACTGATCTGTCCAGGTGAAAGTGTTACACTTGAGGCCACTGCATCAGGAGGGATCGGTCCGCTGAATTATTTCTGGATCACSACGGGCAGYAACCAAAACACTACTCTTGTCAGTCCAACGGATTGTACAATCTATTCGGTTAACGTAAGYGATACRTGTGCCAAYCAATTCGAYTTGCCTGATGTCGTTGTAGATGTTCGTCCTGTTCTCGGATCAGTGGCGAATGCCGGTATTGATGCCTATGAAGGATGCAAGAATACGGAATTCACATTCTCGATACCTACTCAACTTCCTTATGACTTTACAGTCAATTTTGACATCAGCGGAACAGCGACCGAAGGGGATGATTACCAGCCGGTGGGTACTTCAATCGTAATACCCGCGGGGGAGATCTCTGCAATTCTGGATATCACAACATTATTTGATGGCAATAGTGAAGGCCTGGAGAGCATTGTGGTTACTATTATCCCTAATGAGACCGATCTGTTTTGTCCGCATACTTTTGTCACCTCAGCCCAGATTGCAGATGTGGAGCCAGTGGAAATTGAAGCGATGGGAGACACCACCATGTGCAATTTTACCGTGCCTCTCTCATCATTTGCTTCGGGGGGATATGGACCCCTGTACTATTCCTGGGACAACAATGGAGGATCTAATTCAGAAATATCTGTGCACCCCTCTCAAACCACGACTTATACCATAACGGTGGTGGATTCATGCAAATCGTCAGATGCCCGTGACAGTATTATAATTGAAGTTGACTGTGAGTACATTTTTCATATTCCCAACTCCTTTACGCCCAATGGGGATGGCGTGAATGATGTTTTTAACGCGAAATGGAAAGGTTTGAAAACCTATCAGTTATACATCTACAACCGATGGGGTGATTTAATCTTTGCCTCRGATAATCAGCGGGAGGGCTGGAATGGGAAGGCAAATGGGGGAGGACAGCTCTCTCAGCAGGAGGTGTATGTGTACGTTTTTGAGACAACAGACTTCCTCRATTTTCCACATGACTATGTAGGGAAAATTACCATCATCCGATAGCGRKATTTCYTCCRCMTCAATGWGCTCATCCTGAACTCATGTTAAATTAAAGAGCTGCCWGTCATTTCCACCGGTTGYTCRATATGCATTAACGCCAATATTGTTGGAGCAACATCTGCCAGGATTCCATCACTTACYTGCACCTCACCWGATGACRTAGAGTCAATAATAATGCATGGAACAGGATTCAGGCTGTGYTGTGTATTTGGAGAACCATCGGCATTAATGGCATTATCCGCATTGCCGTGGTCTGCAATAATGACGAACGAGTAGCCATTTTCAATYCCGGTTTCCACCACCTTCTGCGCGCATCCATCRATGGTTTCAATCGCCTTTATAATGGCASTATAAACACCTGTGTGACCGACCATATCAGGGTTCGCGAAATTCAGACAGATAAAGTCTGCCTCTCCCGCATTCATCTCTTTCACCATGGCYTCGGTAACCTCAAATGCGCTCATTTCCGGTTTCAGGTCATATGTTGCCACCTTTGCMGACGGGATCATTACTCTYCGCTCACCCTCAAATTCCGCCTCCCTTCCCCCGGAAAAGAAGAAAGTAACGTGGGGATACTTCTCTGTTTCAGCTACACGAATTTGTTTCTTGCCTTCTTGAGCCAATACCTCACCAAGTGTCATRGGCAGCTCCTCTTTTTCATACATGACATTTACCSCYTTATAGGTGGCGTCATAGTTGGTCATTGTTACATAATGYAAGGGAATYGTACTCATCTGATGATCWGGCAGGTTGTGCTGTGTTAACGCAATTGTTATTTCCCGACATCGATCRGTGCGGAAATTGAAACAAATAACCACATCCCCTTCGCCAATTCTTCCATCTTCCCGAACCTCCGCATTTACAATGGGYTTGATAAACTCRTCTGTAATTCCATTCTGATACGATTTCCCGATTGCTCCCAATACATCATCAGYAGTATGCCCTTKGCCATGAACCAGGAGATCATAGGCTATTTTGATCCGTTCCCAACGCTTGTCGCGATCCATCGCRTAGTAGCGCCCRATAACCGAAGCAAGCGTTCCRACYGAACCCTCTAAATGWTCCWGYAGGTTCYTTATRCAYCCTGCRCCGCTTTCCGGATCCGTATCKCGTCCATCGGTAAACGCATGGACAAATACTTTATCCAGGCCCGCYGCACTYGCCATRTCACATAACTTGTGAAGATGYGCCTGACTGGAATGMACCCCACCYTCYGATACCAATCCCATTAGATGAARCCTCACATCATGCTCCTTCGCATAGTTKAGCGNCCTCCTTNAGAGCAGKATTTTCCAGAATTGAATTGTCCTTAATTGCATTATTGAYTCGCACCAAATCCTGRAAGACAATTCTTCCGGCGCCTATATTCAAATGACCAACCTCTGAATTTCCCATYTGACCATTTGGAAGGCCAACATTTTCACCGTCAGTTAACAGCYGCGAATGGGAATATTCTTCATAAAGGCTATCTACAAACGGGGTGTTGGCATTGGCGATAGCRTCYGATTGAGATCCATTACCGTGACCCCATCCATCAAGAATTACCAATACTGCTTTCCTGGTCATGAAAATTTCTTTGGTTATACAGAAGCCGCTTGAAATCGCACCTCAAAAATACTTCCTTTTGCGTCATTGCYGCKTACCGAGATRGTACCRTTTTGTCTTTCAGTCAGGTGCTGCGTAATGAACAATCCCAGTCCTGTTCCCTTTGCACTTCGGGTTACCTCATCACCAGCYCTATAGAATTTCTCAAATATCTTCTGCTCATCTCCCGTAGCTATTCCCAGTCCTTCGTCTATAACCGAAAGGAGCACCGCACCRCCCTCYTTGGCCAGGGTAACCGAAACCGGAGCTTSGTCGGATGAATATTTCAAAGCRTTTTCRACCAAATTTGAGGTGATTGATATCATGGCTTGTTCATCACCATCAACGAAGAGGTCGGGAKCAATTGAGRAGAYAACTTCCCTTGTGCTCCAGGCGTTGATGCTCAACACGGTATCCGATACAATACCCGACAAATTTAGCTTGTCGTTTCTTAAGGGGAAATCGCCGGATTCAATCTCAGTTGCTATTAAKATGTTATCYACCAGACCTACCAGACGATCYGCATCTTTCATTGACGCCGATAATAACCCTTCTGACTTTGCTTTATCAAGATCATGCTTCTCCAGGGTTTGAAGGTTCAACTTAATTGCGGCTAATGGAGACTTCAACTCATGAGAAACAGACATCAGGAAGTTCTTCTGCTGGTTTGACAATTCTACTTCTCTCAAGAACGCCCTTCTGGTGGTAATAACTCCCAATATCAGAAAGATTAGAAAAACCAYTCCTTCACCAATCACCATGGTYTTCCTACCTCTCAATTTATCAGCCAGCTCACYYGAGTCAGATTSGTTGSCAGGCAATTCGRCCCCTGAAATTTTGAGGGCATAAATCTCTTCATTTAAATCGATCAGATAATATCCCCACCAKGCAAACTGAATAAAGATATATCCAACGAGAAGGTAAAAGATAAAGAAGGGGCCAGAGCTTTTCATTTCATTCCTATGGATTGGCAATCGATTTTAAGACTTTGATGTCATCCGTTCCCACGTACTTTCTCTTCCCATTTATTAGATAGCCGACAACCCANNAWGCSYCTKKYGTCCCGAAGGTCGAGCGATTGAATTTTGTAAGTTGCCATTCTTCACATCATTTACTTTGACCGCCCCTATGTAGATGGTGTCATTTTCGATGAAACCATTCGATGACCATGCAAGTAGCTTCTTTCTTGCTTTTACTTCAAAGAACTGCTCACCAACCCACAGCTGATCAATCTGAAGCTCACTGGAATTCTTCAACGCTACCATCTCCAGGGTGTAATTGGAACCTCCCGGTGATCCTGCAATACCTCCGGACCARGGTTGAATTATCGCCCCCACTATTTCAAACTCACTACATGAGCTAACGGAAGTAATAGTTAAAAGAATGAAAAGCACGTATCTCATTATCTRGCYTGGCAGGTAAAWTTAGTGAAACTTTTRAGGTGCCTGATATGGAAGCCCCAACAAGAAAAGCTCAACTACCAACGAATCAGAGCCGAAGCCCAGGTAAAGCCGCTGCCGAAGGCAGCCAGACACAGAATATCGCCAGTTTTTAGCTTTCCAGCATCATTGGCCTCGCTTAAAGCAATAGGAATAGAAGCAGCCGTTGTATTACCGTATCGCTGAATATTGTTCCAAACCTGTTCATCGGCTAACTGTAGTTTCTTCTGAACATATTGCGCTATACGGAGATTTGCCTGATGGGGTATAAATAAATCAATTTCGTCAGTTGTCATTTGATTTGCATCCAGGGCCTCGCCAATTACCTCCATAAACCTAACCACTGCATGTTTAAACACAAATGGTCCATTCATATATGGGTAAAGATCCTCCTTGCTTTCCCCGGCAATTAGCCGATCCAGTATTTGTTCGTTGTGCAGTGTACTTGGCTCCTTCACTGTCAGTTCCAGCGCATGCTGGCCTTCGGAATGTAAATGAGTCGACAATATCCCACGGTCTTCCTCCTCAGTTGCTTGAACCAGTACTGCTCCTGCTCCATCGCCAAATATTACAGCCATGGATCTTCCATTTGAGGATTTGTCCATGATATTRCTTTGTATTTCCGATCCAATAACCAGTATTGTTTTATACATACCAGTCTTGATAAACWGATCAGCTATACTCAGACCRTACAAGAATCCGGAACACTGATTGCGTACATCAAGAGCGCCTACCGTATCAATACCCAGCTGTTCCTGTACCAACACACCACAACCCGGGAAATAATAATCCGGGCTCAGGGTTGCGAAGACGATAAAGTCTACCTCATTTGCTTCAACCCCTGCACTTGCCAGCGCATTCCTGGCAGCCGCAGTACCCATTTTGGACACGGTATCCTTACCCGCCTCGAACCACCGACGTTCGTTTATGCCTGTGCGCTCCACAATCCATTCATCACTGGTTTCCATCATCGTGCTCAAATCGTCGTTTGTTACAACGCGACCCGGCACATAATGACCCGTACCGATAATTTTAGATTTGAATTTCATCAATTGAGGTAAATGCGAAACTAAAGATAGATTAAATGATTAAAATACCTTAGACATTAAAATCTCTTTTCCTACCCCCCCTGATTATATGCGTTACCAGTCCCGCTTCGTGTGGGATTTGAGGGAAGTGAACGGGAAGTTTTTGAGTTGGAGTGTGAGGCGTGAGGGAAATGAGTTGGTGGTAGCAGCCCTCCTTCGCCCTATGCTTTGGCGGGCAGGCTGGAATCATGGCCAATAGCGCAAAACTTCTTGAAAGCACTGACTTTCAAGAGGTTTTCAATATAAGTGGCATCCCGAGAAACCTTATGATGTGGTCTGCATAGTTGGCATTTCGATTCTTTATTTTTGTTTCACCAGATAATTTTCAAGGTCGTCATAAAAAATCTCAAAGTCKGCAAATCCTTCAGCAATCTTTGACCACATCATTTTGACAAGTATTCCTTTTCCTGTCCAGGTTTGGGTAAATTTCGTTTTATCATCTGGTAAAGAGACAAACTCAAATTCATGAGTTAACTCTCCTATCCCCTTTGTGATCAGTATTTTAGAAAGGGAGAAACTCTTTCCCTGATCTATGGAAATAATTTTTGGATTGAAGGGTTTGGTTTTACCACCCATGTTCATGGTCAATTTTAACTTTGTTCCGACCTTAAATTCCCCTTYTCCAYKTGGAATAATGGTATTCCAATCWGGGTACTTGTYAAAATCCGMAACAATTTGAAAAAGACTGTCTGAGTCAATATCAAAAACTCTGGAAATTGAATASGTTTTAGCTTTCATTGATTTTWCKTYTGTSTYAKKTGATAYGTVYTTGTTTYCTTTCTGNNNAAAACYNACTMAKWAARMNNNGNCTTAATAWTAGMAGAGTAAAYCTCATTRGYTMGCTATTTTCTTTTTTAATAATCGAATTATYCCCCCTAATACKGGAATGTTTTCATAGAACAATTCTCCGGCATCAAAGTAATCTCTTTGTTGAGTTATTTTTTGTTCAAATGTAAGTACTGAAATTCCAGATGCTCTTACCTTTTTGTTAGGCTTTTTRAGTCTYAAGATCAACTCCCAACTTAAGTATGCCCTGTTATCAATAATGGTCTCATCCGTAAACAGAAACGAACCTWGTATCAAATTTTCATTCAGTTTTTTGAARTACGATTTCAGATTTTCAATYCCGTTTATTTCGTGAATTGGGTCCTGGAATAAYACCTTGTCTGAGTAGATTTCRTTTAATRCYGAAAGATCTTCTAAATTTAATTCGGTAAAATATYYYTTGAATTTTTTGACTATTTCTTTATTCATATCYGGAAGATCTTTAGTTTTCATTGATTTTACTTTTGTCCCAGCTRATATGTCTTTGTTTTCTTTCTGAGAAAARCTCATTAAGAGAACACATAATAATAACAGCCCAAATCTCATCAGYTTGCTGTTTTCCCTATTAATAATCGAATYAATCCACCCAATAGGGTATGTTTTCATAAAACAATTCTCCAGCATAAAAGAATTTTTGCTCWGAGTAATTTTTGTTCATMTGTAACTACATTTATTATTTGATTCCTATTGCRATAATTAGAACAAAAGAGCTATTTTTGRTAAATATARACAAATTAGAACAAAAGAGCTAATATTATTAAAACGAAAGACAAAATACTATCTCATGCACTCATATTGTTTAATGAGCAAGGTGTTGATAACATAAGCACAAGACATATAGCGTCGGAAATGCAAATTAGTGTTGGGAACTTGCATTACCACTACSCCAATAAGAAGGAAGTTCTATTGACCATTCAARTGCAATTTACCGCTGCCAGTGATTGCTTAGCATCTCAATTACAGAGTATTGACGTTAGGTCATTCACTGATTTCAATTTAATTATCAAGAATACTTTTGGATTGATTTATGATTACCGTTTCCTTTTTAATGATAGGCTTATACTAAGCAGAAAATAYCCTGAAACTGAYTTGGTATTTTATCAAATGATCCRAACAAGAACAKCTGAGTTTCRCRCCWYGATTGCWAARCTAAKGGAGGMGTCACTTATTAGARCWGATCTTCCSRAHAGTCARTACGATTTTCTCTTTAARCAAATAACAATRCTBTAYAATTCCTGGRGYTCTCACATCAARTTATTCTCTCCTGAACTAAGTGATCGTCAAGAAATCATTGAGTATTATTCGAAGTTGAYTGCCAGCATTTGGATACCTTATTTCACCGAGRAAGGAATACAACATTTTGGAATTACGATTGAATAAATGYCCTGGTTATTGGTAATCATCCTTMAWRNGTACTCTTTATCAGAACAGGTTGTTTTGAAGAAAAACAGCAACATCCTTATTGAACTCTTTGGATTTGGCATAAACCATGAGTTTCTCAAAGTYGAACATTATTGRAAAGAGTTGAAAATGGTTGGAATTGGAATGTKGGATTTGAGGGAAGTGAACBRGAAGTTTTTGAGTTGGAGTGTGAGKCGTGAGGGAAATGAGTTKGTGGTASCAGCCCTCCTTCGCCYKRNGCTTYGGCGGGCAGGCTGGAATCMYSSSCAMTAGCKCMRMWSTTCKKGRWARMMYTSWCTYNCNNNAGGTTTTSWWYRYWAKYGSYMWCMMRARARMCCTYAKSATGTGGTCTGCATAGTTGGCATTTCGATTCTTTATTTTTGTTTC
>NVRW01000039.1 GCA_002400975.1 Flavobacteriales bacterium
TCGATTTAAGTTAGTAGCTGTATCATTAACTATAACAGTGAAGTTAATTACATTTCCTCTTATTAAATCTATAGTCCAATTTTGTGAACATTGATCATCAGTTCCAGTAACAGATTTATTTAAAATAATAAATGAACCATCACTTGTTCCATTCATGAAGAATTGACAAGTATCTAAACCAGTTTCATCACTTACATTAGCTGTAAAGTTAACAACATCACCTTTTCTTGGAGCAGAAACATTAAAGATAGAAGCATTTATAATAACAATGCAACAAATATTTGATGAAATTGGGAAAGTATTTGAATTTTTAGAGAAAAAATACCAAGGTAACAAGCCTGCATAAACCATGATGGCGTAAGGGGCCTCAGTTCCAGCATTTAAATTTGCCAACCGTCCAAAAACGAAGGTAAACACCAACATGCTCAGTAATGGCTTTATAACCGACCACAATACCCCCAGCACCGTCTGCTTGTATCGTACCTTAATATCCCTCCAGGTTAGAATAAGGAATAAGTCCCTGTACTTCCATAAATGAAACCAGTAGTTTCTTTCCGTATTCTCTTTGGAAATAATAAGATCAAAATCATCTTTGTTAAAACTGTCACTCATTCCTCCAAGCTATATTTAAAAAACCAGACCGGCAGATCCCTATTTGAAATTGAAAAATCGGCTAAACATTGATTTTCCTTTGACCGTCTCTTCTGCACCATAGCCATAACCATAGCCATAACCGTAACCATAACCATAGTTGTACCCTAGCGTCGATATTTGGAAGTCATTGATGACAATTCCCAGATTGGCAACTTTCTTTTCTGTATAGATTTCCTCAATCGGCCGCAATTGTGCCTTATTCGTCACATTATGCCGCACAACATATAAATTGGCATCGGAGTGAGCTGTTAGTTGTAGAGCGTCCGTAACCAATCCAAGCGGTGGTGTGTCTATTATTATAACATCAAATTCCTCCTTGAGTTCACGCATAAGTGCGCCCATTCGATCGTTTCCGATTAATTCCGAGGGATTGGGTGGGGTGGGTCCAGCGGAAACCACGTACACATTTTCTTTCTCKGTTTGCTGTATRACTTCTTGAAGATTCGCACTATTGATCAGGTAGTTCGACATGCCAACATCATTTTTCAAATCGAAGTCCTGGAATATCTTTGGCTTTCTCAAGTCCGCACCYAGRATTACCGTTTTTTTACCMAGGATGGCGAAGGCCGATGCCAGATTGATAGAGCAAAAGGTTTTGCCCTCCTGACTTATCGAAGAAGTTACCAGGATACAGAACTKATCCTTGCCTCCAACCAGGTAATTGATACTTGTTCTTAACGACCTGAATGATTCTGAAACCACAGACTTTGAATTATTCAARACGACCAAATCATCATGCTCYWGATTGTGCCCAATCAGYCCCAATATYGGAATACTTGTCACCGACGCAACATCCTTATGATCTCTGATCTTATCATCGAAGTATTGCAATATAAATGCGAATAATGCGGCTAACACAAAACCTGCAATAATGCTTGTCAGGTAAATATTCGTAGCATTTGGCCCAACATAGCGTACCCGATAAGGTGTAGCCCAGTCCAGCACAGTTACATTGGAAACATTTGAACCCTTTGCAATACTCGCCTCAGCCTTTTTTGTGAGTAAGTAKGTGTAAAGATCATTATTGAGYTTATAATCCCTTTGGATATTATAATAATTACGCTCCAAAGAGGGGAGGTTTCCCAATTTGTACTCCAGGAATCCAATTTCCCTATTCACTATTTCAAGATTGGCTTCCACCTTTCCTGCCAGAATATTGATATTTTCGACTATTATCTCCTTGCGTACCTTAATTTGATCATTCAATCTTGTCCAGGTGTCGTTAGAAGTAGTGATGTCATACTTCATCTTCATCTTTTCAGTATACAGGTCGATCAATCCTTGAACCAGTCCCTGAAGTACAGCACTGCTCTCAAGAAACATGGGTACAACCAATCCCTTCGCATCATCGTTCTTATTGATGTTTTCGACCAGGCCATGTAGATAGGAGATATCGAATTCCAGATCAATCTTCTCCTTCTCCAACTTGAGAATTTGCGGAATCATGAGGTGCTCCCCTTCCGGATCTATGCGATCCAGGTTACTTTGGGATTTGAATGACTCTAAATCGCCTTCTGCCTGAATTAGCGTATCCAAAATACTGTTGATCCTATCGTCGACAAACCGCATCACATTTGACGCAATCAGGTTGTTTTTTCTTAACCCATCCTCAATATATGCCTCAATAAACTTATTAATGAAGTCAATTTCTTTTTCAATTAACGGTCCGCTGATTGAAAGAATCAAAATTGAAGACTCTTTCTCTTCTGATGCAATTCCCAGCTCGGCCTGGAAGCCTATGGCCAACTGATCTAAATTATTGCACCTAAAACTAAAGCGTTTATCTGCAAATACTGCCTTGTGATACTCACCGTTAAGCGTGATAACAATTGAGTTCCCTTTCAGCTCAAAAGGAACCTCGAATTCGTAGATTTCCTCAACAAGATTATCTTCCACTCTCGATCCCAGTCGAAATTTGTCGTTTGATAGTACTTCCAGAAAGTATTCCAGGCCATATATTGAAGGATCCGTTATTGTGTCCCATCTTACCGTAAACGGACTGTGCTTGTATAGTTCAGTAGTCTTGATGTTACCAACATCATAATAGAAAACTCTAAAATATGGAATTTGCCCAACCACTTCCCGCATGAGCGGAAACGATCGAATTGAACCTATTTCATTGACCAACCGGTTCCTGGCACTAACAAGTTCGAGCCCAGGAAGGAAGTACTCCTGCCCCCAGGCCGAATATTCGTCCTTTATTAAAATTCTGGCGTCAACCTGATAGGTAGGCACCGCATATCTAACCTGATACCAACCATAGGTACCTCCTATGACCAAACCTGCCAAAAAGAGATACCAATAGCGAATCGCCTTTAGCAGTACCTGCTTATAGTCAATTSCYTGTCCTAACTCTTGCGMATTTGTATGATTGTCRYTCATTNTTKATTCYSTCCMAAAATGGGTGCAAAATTAATCATAATTCCYCGCTCTTCTTCTCYGCTCTTCTTCATTTCAARCATTTTATTCTCAAATSGTCYYRYAATCTATATCYGRATTTCCAATGCAAWTTCTAAAATCCMCACGTTCTACGAAAGAATTCGGATAATGATACGAATGTGCCARAAATTTATTTTTTCNNNNMACRMATTTCTRTTTATGAAAKKAGCAYTSGRSGTATTCTTGACAATTCARGAATCATGATTTCGTTTRACCCACCCAGCGCACCCGYRTACCAATTGCGTTMAGTTAATSGATAGTCAAGGTCTTATTTCTAAATAGCTCTGCTACAAATCTGTCTCAAATCTAACAGGTGTAATGCCTCAGGTCAAATCGCCATTTTTCGGTGTAACTTTTCACTTCTGCATTCGTATTAATTGAGAGATCAATCCATAATCTCCAAAATTCAAGGGGATATGGTTATGATAAGCCAGGTTAACCAAGACAACTCATCCAAGTTTATTTTCGTCTATTAAATGGTTCATTTTTACGAATATATGCTAGTATTGTGTACCTTCAATGTAACTTTTATCACGATTTAAGATACTCTCTATCAATAACCTCCTAATTAATTTATGGATTGGGAGGCGAAGACCAACTTGGACATCCAAACAACACCATGATGAAAAAATATATACTCTTATTTATCACCATCACTGCTTTTAGCTTTAGTACTATGGCAGTTAATAGGAATTCAACGGGAAGCGCAAATTGGGATGTTGCCGGAACCTGGTCACCAAGTGGTGTCCCKACCAGTTCTGATAATATAACTATATTGGAAGGYCATCAGGTAACAGTGCCGTCTGGYGTTACAGCATCTTGCAACAACCTCAATYTAGGTGACAACAGCTTTGGYGGTGGGGTTACGCAGTGTATTGTAGG
Source organism: Flavobacteriales bacterium (assembly GCA_002400975.1). Lineage (GTDB taxonomy): Bacteria > Bacteroidota > Bacteroidia > NORP154 > NORP154. Next base: position 3,976 of record NVRW01000039.1, read on the forward strand.
AGAAACCGGCGTAGGATCGGCAACATTAAATGTRTCGGGAATTCTACAATATTCTATTGGAGGTGGTACCGCATGTAACCTCAACATAAGAGAGTCCTCTACTGTCAGCATAACGGGAAATGTCGTTTTTGACGCGGGAGGTACTAGTGACCGCCTTATTTTTTCAGCAGGGGCAAGTAACGTTAATGTGAGCGGCACCTTTGGTGCAGACGGAACTGTTATTGGGGGGAGCACAAACGGAAGTACTATTAATTTTAATTCTACTACGGTATCACAGGTGATACAAGTGTCGGGCACCAGCTATGATTATGACAACATCACTTGTAATAACACAACCGCAGGYGGAGTAACACTCGCCGGTAATCTAACCGCATCAGACATTAACGGAAATTTCACGGTACAAACGGGTACTCTTGATATGGGAAGTAATTCGATAACGGGAAACGTTGGAAAAACCTTCCAGATTGACGCGGGCGCAACAATGGAGTTCTCCACAGCTACTGTTAATTGGCCCGCTGATTTTGGAACCATTACCAATAATGGTATTGTTGATTATTCTTTTGCTGGAGCGCAAACCATCAGTGACCAGGATTATTCGAGCCTTACTTTTTCTGGAAGTGGTGCAAAAAGTTTGCCGGCAACGAGTACGGTAACTGCAACCGGAACCCTTACGATAAATGGCACGGCAACGTTGGATATGGATGCGAACGTTGAAAACATCTCAGTTGGAGCCATTGACGACAATAATACAACAGACGGTATTACCAATGCCACCAGCACAATTACGTTTACGGGTTCAAGCCTTGCGGATATTGATGTTGCGGGAACGGGAACGGTCACCTATGGAGATATAGATGTTCAGAATACGGCCGGAACCCGAATAGGAACATTGGGAGGCGTACTGGAGTTTGCAGATGTAACCATTAGTGGATCTGGTATTTTAAACAGCAATAGTAAAGACTTCAATGTTTCCGGCAATTGGAGCAAYGGTGGAAMTTTCACCCAGGGAACTCGAAAGGTAACGCTGACTGGTGGTGCAGCTCAAACCATAGGTGGAGCTACGACSACAAAGTTYTATGATCTGGATATTGCCAATACYTCKGGGGGAGTTTCGTKWACMGGGAAYWCAGACCTGGAAGGGACCCTTACCTTAACYWCAGGAATACTCACGACCAATGGTCAGACTTTKACAATTACTTCGGATGCCACAAGAACGGGAAGAGTAGGACCGGTAGGTACAGGAAGTGTTACTGGTAATGTTACATTCCAACGATATATTGCCGGAGATGATGAGTGGAGACTGATGGGAACTCCGGTAGGAGGCGCGGATATAGAGGATTGGAATGGAGATGGGGGTACGGAAATTGTAATGTCAGGCTTCRCTGGAACGGAGGATCCTTCYAGTAGCTTCACKTCGGTATATACCTATAATGAACCCACCGCAGGAACTTCAGACAACGGATATATAGARCCGRGTARYACKWCSGAYGCACTGSCYTATGGAGGTGGTTTTTATATGTGGGTCGGGGATGGATTGGGTTCGGCCATAACCAAAACKGTAGATCTGATAGGAACAATCGCTACTGGAGATCAAGTTGTAACGGTGACGTTTACAAGTAATTTAGATGACGACAATGATGGGTGGAACCTGGTTTCAAATCCTATGCCTTCTGACATCTTGTGGAACGGTATTGCGAGAACCGGAACACTTTCCGGGATTGCGTACTTATACAATCCGGCTACTGATGTATACGATTCATATAACCAGTCAGACGGGCGGAAGATACCTTCCATGCAGGGATTTTGGGTAAAAGTCGGTACGGGTGGTAGCGGTTCGGAGACCTTAACATTTGAAGAGGTTGATAAAGCAACTGATGGAGATAATTTCTATAAGATGCTGACGACTCCACCTATACCTGAGTTTCAGATCACACTTACATCAACGGCGCCTGATCATGTACATATGAGTAGAGTTTTGTTTAACACCGATGCGACAGAAAATTATGACCTTATGCACGATGGWTWTATGTTGGSAAGTCTGGATTGGCAGGTTCCGAACCTTGGAACAATCAGTGCTGATAGYACGGAACTCTCRTTRAACTCACTTCCGAGTCTGTCGCAGTCTTACTCAATTCCGCTCAAGGTATCATGGGGCTATCCCTCGTCAATGACAGGCGCACTGGTCAACTGTACMCTGGATGCAAGTGTGATTTCAGGTATACCTACGAGCATGTGTTTGGCATTGGAAGACTTAGATTYGGGAATAGTTACMGACCTKCGAACYGGTTCGTACAGTTTTGTTGTGCCGGATACAAKTACYACRACCAGATTCATACTTCACATTGGTGCTCCAACCGTGAAAGATCGAATTAACCCAACTTGTAACGGAGCAAGTGACGGCGTRGCWATCGCSACAGCTCAAGATTCCGGRCCTTGGGGCTATACMTGGCTKAACTCATCTGGCGATACRGTTAAATCTACMAGCAATGTAAATACAGCTGAYACGCTTTCAAATGTWCCGGCYGGTACCTATACCGTTTACATCACAACTTCTGGCGGATACTGTGCCAGCACGGTAGATACGATTACCCTTGTTGAACCAGCAACAGCAGTATTAACCAGTGCGAGTGTGGTGAATCTTATATGCTTTGGTGATACAGTTGGTTCAGTTGACCTGGAAGTTACAGGAGGTATTCCTCCTTACGCTTACGCATGGTCCAATGGGGATACAGTTCAGGATATAGGTAATTTGACAGCGGGTAACTACATTGTCAACATAACGGATGGCAACAATTGCCTGAAATTAGTTACTGCAACGATTGTTRAACCAACTGAGATYCTTGCGTTCAACARYGGAAGTGATGTAACTTGYACGGGAGATGCCGATGGGKCAATTGACCTGACCGTRGTAGGAGGAAYMCCRCCCTATGYTTACTCYTGGTCTGATGGGTCSACAACTGAAGATATAAGYGGGCTTGCACCCGGTACTTATACCATYGATATTTTGGAYTCYAGYAATTGTGCSGTATCAGATTCTTTCAGTATAATCCAGCCTGYAYCGGTTAYYGCATTGTTCACAACCTCGGCTGACACTGTTTATCTGGCYAGTGGCGGAGCATTGCAGTTCTCTAACAATTCTTCTGGMGCGAGTCAATTCGAGTGGGACTTTCAGGACGGTTCACCACTAAGTACGGAAATGAGCCCGTTCCACGTTTATACTAGTTTGGGTACGTTCAATCCTAYKCTTRTTGCGARTAATAGCAATAATTGCAATGATACKGCGTATAAGTCAATCGTGGTGCTTGAYAGCCAGGTAGGAATAGAGGMGTTAGGTGATCTGTGGTCATCAAAAGTTAAGTACCTGGCCAATGAAGAGGGCTTATTTGTGTCATTTAGCTTTGATGAACCGACAATTGTTAGTMTTCAGGTRTTCAACGTACTGGGCCAGGARATTGCCMGGGTRGATGAGATTACYGTCCTAAGTGATAAAGTGAAAGCACTTGATCCACAACGGATAACCGGAACCTTYTTCATTAAARTTGATACGGAAGCTGGAAGTACCGTAGGCAAAATAATCTACTAGATWWATTTCTATATTTGCGGKACTTTTCTGATATGAAGCATTCGGTTRTCGCCACCTTGRTTCTGGTATTTRTTGTTGCCGCGTTGACGATTTTACCAATAACAGATTTAATTGCTGCAGGGCCTCCCGGGCCTCCTGGTGGTGGYGGTGATCCRCCGTGTTGGCCGGCACCTTGCGTACCTATTGATGGTGGAATCGGATTTCTAATTGYYGCAGGCCTGCTCTATGGTGGCAAAAAGGCCTACAGATTATTAGAGGAAAAGGGGTAAAGCCTTCTYGTCCGGGTCAANWCAYRTGCGCCCATGGCTTTAAAAATCAACAAGAATCTGCTGCGCTTTCTGGTGCTCTCAGTACTTCTATTTGTCTCCTGGACGGCTTTTTATGAATTATGGCTGCATCCCAATCAGGTTTTCGARCAGTGGATGGTTGAGCAAATTRGTACGGCAACYGCCCGGATTATAGAACTTCTTGGTTATGAGCTTATYCGAGGTGATGCGCTGTCAGATTACCACAGTACGGTTGGAATTGATGGAACCCATGGCGTTTTTATATCGCGCAAYTGCGCAGGCRTTACCYYAATGGCCTTATTTGCCGGCTTTATTATAGCRTACCCTGGAAATGTCAAGTATAAGCTGCTTCTCATACCCTTCGGTATTCTCACAATTCACCTCATCAACATACTCAGAATAGTTGGACTTTGTMTTATGGCCAAGCACACACCGGAGCTTTTCGAAATAAATCACCACTATACATTTGCTGTTGTRGTCTATGCWTACATATTCTTCCTATGGGTTGTCTGGGTAAACAAATTYGCTAATAAACCCTGATTAAAGCATGGCTATTCTCGTAAATCTCAATCGTGCAACAAAGCTGAAGCTAAGYCTGATTTTTGTCCTTATTGCTAGCACCGGAATTCTCAGACTCTTCTTATTGGAAAATATCAATTACCACTTGCACCATCTATATTACAATACCGAAACCAGTTCAATGTCGGAGGTACTGAACTTTCTTAGGGGGTTAACTTATGACAACCTGATCAACGGGAAATGGTTTTTAACCATCACGTTCACGCTACTCTTCCTGGTCTACACACGATGGGCACTCAACTTGATTTTTGCAAACAAAGCATACGCTAAATTGGTCATCTATCTTTACTCTATTTTAATTGTCCTTGGATTTCTCTTTTACACATTGGATGGATTCATAGTTGACTCTGGTCAGGGATACGCTATCTCCAGATTCATTATGGGTCTTGCACAATCTCCGATGCCACTCTTAATTCTGATTCCCATTTTCACACTCGCCGACCAAAAATAATTCCCGGTTTATTTTCATCCTTTGTTTACTTTTACSCTTCKTTTTTAAGCACTGTAAATGAAACAGGAAAATCAGGTTTTTGGTCTCATTGAAAAGGAGTACCAGCGACAAATCAATGGAATAGAGCTGATCGCTTCTGAGAACTTTGCCAGTGAGCAAGTTATCAGAGCAATGGGTACCATATTAACCAACAAGTATGCTGAGGGCCTGCCCAATCGCAGGTATTACGGAGGCTGTGAAATTGTTGATGAAATAGAGCAACTGGCAATCGACCGGGCCAAAGAACTCTTTGGAGCTGAGTGGATCAACGTCCAACCACATTCGGGGGCACAGGCAAATGCTGCTGTCATGCTCGCCGTGCTTAAACCTGGCGACAAGATTTTGGGATTTAACCTCTCYCACGGTGGACACCTAACACATGGTTCTCCGGTAAACTTTTCCGGAAAACTCTAYGMYCCGGYTTTCTATAACGTAGAGAAGGAAACCGGAATGGTGGACTATGATAAGATGGCTGATAACGCCGAACAGGAGCAACCCAAATTGATTATTGCYGGTGCRTCGGCCTATTCGCGGGACTGGGATTATAAACGTATGCGAGAGATTRCAGATAGTGTAGGGGCCCTGTTGCTGGCGGATATTGCACATCCTGCAGGATTGATCGCGACCAAATTGCTCAATGACCCCCTACCCCATTGCCATATTGTGACCACCACTACGCATAAAACGCTGCGCGGACCTAGAGGTGGAATGATCATGATGGGTCAAAACTTTGAAAACCCCTGGGGGCTTACAACTCCCAAGGGCAAAACAAGGATGATGTCGGCTGTACTGGATTCTGGCGTATTCCCCGGAACGCAAGGCGGGCCGCTGGAACATGTAATTGCCTCAAAGGCCGTAGCCTTTGGGGAGGCGCTCACTGAGGGATATACAACCTATTGCAAGCAAGTGCAGCGCAATGCGAGCACCATGGCGGCAGCTTTTGTTGAAAAAGGATACCACGTCATCTCCAATGGAACTGATAACCACTGTATGCTGATTGATATGCGATCCAAAGGCTTGACTGGAAAGCAAGCTGAGGAAGCCCTTGATTTAGCTGGTATTACAYTAAAYAAAAAYATGGTTCCTTTCGATGATCAATCTCCATTTGTTACTTCCGGTATCAGGATTGGAACACCGGCAGTTACCACACGCGGGCTCAAGGAGGACCATATTCTTCAAATTGTAGAGTTAATCGATGAAGTAGTVCARGACYTRGAAAGCGAAAGTRTTGCCGCATCGGTAAAAACCMGGGTCAACGGRTTAATGTCAGAATTCCCGCTTTATTCTGAGGAGTGGTAAGCRCAAATCAAGCATTATGATAAGAGCAAATGACCCAAATCTCAGATCCTGGATTGAGGTCCCTTCAGGTAGTGATTTTCCAATTCAGAATATTCCATTTGGCATCTTTTCTACTGCCGATTCCAGTCCCAGAGCGGGGACCGCCATTGGCGAATTTGTTCTGGATTTAAATGCCCTGGCCGAACTGGGATACTTCGATAAATTAAAGCTGGATATAAGTGTATTTGATACGGAGGTACTCAATGATTTTATTGAAACAGGTCAGGATACCTGGCGAAGTGTGCGAGATCGTATTTCTCAAATTCTCAATTCTGAAAACGGKGAGCTRCGCGATAATRCYGCCGATCGGGACARGGTGTTGGTRAAAATGCARGAGGTCACCATGCATCTGCCAGTTCAAATAAGGGATTACACGGACTTTTATTCYAGYATTGAACATGCCACYAACGTGGGGACCATGTTTCGGGATCCGGATAATGCGCTATTGCCTAATTGGAAACACCTACCTGTTGGCTACCATGGACGTGCTTCCTCAATTGTGGTTTCAGGAATAGACGTCATCCGCCCCAAAGGCCAAACCAAAGCAGACGATGCAGAAGCTCCTTCCTTTGGACCGTCTAAACTTCTTGATTTTGAGCTGGAATTGGGTTTTATCACTGGAAAAAGCAATCCACTGGGCGACAGCATCTCAACAACTGATGCCGAAGATCATATTTTCGGGATGGTCCTTTTTAACGATTGGTCCGCAAGRGATGTGCAAAAATGGGAATATGTCCCKCTGGGACCATTCCTTGCRAAGAGTTTTGCYTCCTCCATTTCTCCCTGGRTTRTAATGTTGGATGCCCTGGATCCATTTCGYGTTATGGGACCGACGCAAGATCCAAAAGTRCTTCCTTATCTTGAATAYCCGGGAGAAAAGAACTTTGATATTGCATTGGAAGTGCAAATTCAGCCCGAAGGTGGYGAAGTCAGTACTGTATGYAATTCCAACTTCAAATACATGTACTGGAACATGGCTCAGCAACTGGCACACCATACCATTAACGGTTGCAATATCGGGGTGGGTGATATGTATGCRTCTGGCACCATCAGTGGCCACACCCCTGATTCATTTGGTTCAATGTTRGAATTGTCCTGGAARGGAACAAAACCCATTCAACTAAATGACGGCTCTGAGCGCAAGTTTATYCTGGATGGCGACACGGTAATTATGAARGGACATGCSGAGAAGAACGGAGTTCGCGTCGGTTTTGGTGARGTTCGAACAAAAGTCTTGCCTTCRCGTTAAGTCATTAAGACTTTCTTTTCTTTTCTTTGTTTTTTGAACATAACGGAATATTTGAGATTCCCTTAAGCATAACAGATCATTTCTTTTATGGTGGYAACAGATTTAGAGAAGGAGAAAAAAGAGATACTGAAAAGGTACCACGGACTACTTCGTGATTGTAGTCGGCGTGAGCTTACAAGAACACAGAARAAGCTCATTCGCAAAGCATTTGAGGTTGCCCTTGAAGCGCACAAAGACATGAGGCGCAAATCCGGAGAACCATATATTTACCACCCTATCGCAGTTGCACGTATCGCAGCAGGGGAAATTGGGCTTGGAACCACCTCAGTAGTTTGTGCTCTTTTACACGATGTAGTCGAGGACACGGAGCTCACCCTGGAAGATATGAGCAAGATGTTYGGTCCAAAAATCGCTTCAATAATCGATGGACTCACCAAGATATCCGGAGTTTTTGATCACACCTCCTCCTTACAAGCTGAGAACTTCAGGAAGATGCTGCTTACMCTCTCAGATGATGTTCGCGTAATCCTGATTAAGCTGTCTGACMGACTTCACAATATGAGRACACTGGAAGTGATGCGCCGTGACAAGCAGCTCAAAATTGCTTCTGAAACCTTATACCTCTATGCACCATTGGCTCACCGCCTCGGCTTATATGCGATTAAAAGTGAGATGGAAGACCTTGGACTCAAATACACCAATCCCAAGATCTACMARGTGATTCARAAGAAATTGACGGATTCCAAACAGGAAAGGTCGAGGTAYATCTATCGCTTTACCGTACCCATYAAAGAAGCCCTGARTGATCAGGATATTAAGTTCAAGGTTAAGGGGCGCACCAAATCGATATTCTCTATCTGGAATAAAATGCAAAGCAARGATGTAGAATTTGAGGAGGTTTATGACTTATTCGCWATTCGGGTTATTCTCGATTCAAGCCAGAAACAGGAAAAAGCAGACTGCTGGMGGGCGTATTCAATAGTCACGGATTTTTATAAACCGAATCCYGACAGACTTCGTGACTGGATATCAACRCCAAAGGCCAACGGGTATGAGTCTCTSCATACCACCGTAATGGGTCCAAAGGGCAAGTGGGTTGAGGTGCAGATCCGATCWGATCGSATGGATGACATTGCCGAGAAGGGCTATGCHGCRCATTGGAAATACAAAGGGGCAACGGCTGAAGGTTCACTTGATCAGTGGATAAGTAAGATCCAGGAATTGCTCGAAAACCCTGAACCGGATGCCCTTGATTTTATCGATGACTTTAAAATGAACCTCTTTGCAGATGAAATATTTATATTCACCCCTAAAGGAGACCTGAAAACACTCCCAACCGGAGCGACTGCTTTAGATTTTGCATACGATGTGCACACGCAAATCGGCAATCAATGTATAGGCACCAAAGTAAATCGCCGATTGGTTCCATTAAGCCATGTACTTAAAAGTGGAGACCAGGTAGAGATTATAACTTCACGAAAAAACAAGCCAAAGGAGGACAGGCTAAACTATGTAMKCWYSGCSARWKMWMAGKCARARMNTARAANGCRYSYMYTWMNNCCRMKCARAWMMNARGSAGCTGGTGAGGGGCGAGAAATACTGGAAAGAAAGATGAAAAACCTAAAGATCACGGCAGATGATTCCAATATCAATAAGCTGCTGGTCTTTTATGGTATTAGAGATAGCCAGGATCTCTATTACAGGGTAGCCATTGGCAAACTTGATCTCAAAAGGCTAAAGGAATTTACGCAAGAACAAGGCAAGATCAAAAAGTCGCCTAGCAAACCCAAATCGGAAAAAACCCTGGAAGAACTGGTTAAAAGAACCCGAGGCAAAACAGATACGCTGGTAATAGGTGAAGAGCTCCAAAAAATCGATTATAAACTGTCTCCGTGCTGTAATCCCATACCTGGTGATGATGTATTTGGATTTATCACAATCAACGAGGGGATCAAGATTCACCGCGTGAGCTGTCCCAATGCCATTCAGCTGATGTCAAACTATGCCTACCGCATTGTAAAAGCCCGCTGGACCAACCAGGAGTTAATCGCCTTTCTCGCTGGATTAAAGATCACGGGAATTGATGACATGGGCATCGTCAGCAGTATTACCAAAATAATATCCACCGACTTAAATGTAAATATGAGATCACTAGGCTTCGATACCGACGACGGTGTATTTGAAGGAACCATAATGCTGTATGTGCATGACACCAATCACCTCACGGATCTGATCAATAACCTCAAGAAGGTGAAAGGTGTAAACAAAGTGGATAGAATTCATTAATAACAAGTATGGAACAAGCGGAAATACAACGCAACGTTTCCAGGATCTTCTGTACCTTTCTCGAAGATAACAACCAGAGAAAAACACCGGAGCGGCTGGCTGTTTTAAACTGTATTTACGAACAGCTGCAACATTTCACTGTAGAGTCCCTTTACCGGAAAGTGAAGATTTTGCCAGTCAATATTTCCCGGGCTACCGTGTACAATACGCTCGAGCTTTTGCTCGACTGCGACCTTATTACCAAACACCAGTTTGGAAAGTCAATTGCTCAATATGAGAAGTCATACCAAAGCAAACAGCACGACCATTTAATTTGCGAAGACTGCGAAAAAGTTTTTGAGTTTTGTGATCCCAGAATACAACAAATTCAAAAAACCACGGAGGAACTGTCCAATCTAAAAATTTCACACCATGCCCTGAATTTCTACGGTCACTGCAAATCCTGGCAAGAAAATGGTGAATGTGAACATAGAACCAAGGGGGAAATTTAAGTTTTAGGATTTAGAGTTTAGGATTTAGGATTTAGGATTTAGAGTTTAGRRTTTAGGATTTAGGATTTAGGATTTAGAGTTTAGGATTTACAGCTTGAATATTAGAACTTACATTTTAGCGTTGATTGTTTAGCACCTGGTATCAAAGAATAATCTATCTTTATACTATCATTTTAACCAACACAAAAGAACGTGGATTTTGAGTACAAAATAGAAGAAAAGGAACARTTTGCGCTGGTTCATCTATCCGGCGTTTTGATTGCGCCCAACCAAACAACCGCCCTCATTGAAAATGTTCAGGAGTTGGTTGACAACGGCATGCTTAACCTCATCGTAAATCTCTCCGGAATTGAAACGATGAACAGTACAGGCTTGAATGTTATGATCAGTATTCTGACTAAAGCGCGGAATGCAGGAGGAGAGGCAATTATTACGAACATTCCTAAGAAAGTCAATGAATTGATGGTTATTACCAAACTCAATACTGTATTCACTGTGACGGATTCTATTGAAGATGCAGTGAAACTTCTGAATAAGGAAGAGACATGGCTGTAGACGTGTTGTTGGGCCTCCAATGGGGAGATGAGGGGAAGGGCAAGATAGTAGATGTTATAACTTCCAGGTACGATATTATAGCACGATTTCAGGGTGGGCCGAATGCAGGGCATACACTCGTATTCGACGGAATCAAACATGTTACCCATACCATACCATCCGGTATTTTTAATGACAACTGTTTAAATGTGGTTGGGAATGGGGTAGTCATTGACCCAGTGATCTTCAGAAGGGAGATGGAAGAGCTTGCTCAATTCGATCTGGACCTTCAAGACAAGTTATTGATCTCAAAAAAGGCACATYTGATCCTTCCTACCCACCGTCTGCTGGATGCAGCTTCGGAAAAGGCAAARGGAAARGCCAAGATAGGTTCGACRCTGAAAGGAATAGGCCCCACCTATATGGATAAAACGGGCAGAAATGGACTGAGAGTGGGCGACTTAATTGAAGCRAATTTCCGKGAGAAATATGATTACCTGGTAAAGAAGCATGCACAGATMYTRAAGCACTATGATTATGAGTATGACCTTGAACCYCTKGAAAARGATTGGTTCAATGCYATTGAAACRATTAAATCACTTCAATTRATTGACAGTGAGYACATGATCAACGGAGCGATGCGGGAGGGAAARTCAATACTCGCTGAAGGGGCACAGGGAACGCTGTTGGATATTGACTTTGGTTCCTATCCRTATGTTACCTCCTCAAACACCATCAGTGCCGGGGCCTGCACYGGTTTGGGCATTCCACCAAATAGCATTGATGAAGTAATTGGSGTTTTCAAGGCCTATTGCACCAGGGTTGGATCTGGCCCATTCCCGACAGAACAGATCAACGAGGAYGGAGAACGCATGCAAAARGCGGGTCATGAATTTGGGGCGACAACTGGYAGACCACGAAGGTGCGGYTGGATCGAYATGCCGGCRCTRAAGTATACCGTGATGATCAATGGGGTGACCCAGYTAATYATGACCAAGGCGGATGTATTGAGTCATTTTGAGACAATTAAAATATGYACMCATTACCTCTATAATGGRGAAGAGATCGACTACTTGCCRTATCAAATTAATGAAGGRCTGGAGCCCATCTACAAAGAGATGAAAGGCTGGGATGTTGACATTACGGGGTTGAGTTCCATTGATGACATACCTGCTGAACTCGATGAGTACATCTCTTATCTTGAAGGCGAATTGCAAGTGCCGATTGTTATTGTATCGGTAGGCCCCGACAGGAAGGAGACTTTACATCGGCATACTGCTACAGTTGCTTARCTGATCAGAGCGCTTCGACATAAGCGTCGAATACCGCTATCAGTTTCCTGGTGCAATCCCCTACCTSTCCATTTCCAACRGCRGARTCGTCTATTTTCACYACTGGAATAATGCGCTTGGTAGTTCCGCTTATGAAGGCTTCATCYGCATTCTCCATTTCTGCAAACGTCAATTTGCGCTCCTGAACTTCAAATACGTCCTTCGCTAACTCCAATATCTTTTTCCTGGTTACACCTTTGAGGATATTGTCCTTTGCGGTGATCAGCACATTGTCTTTGAAGATAAAGAAGTTGTTCCTCGGAGCCTCTAACACTTCATCCTCATGATAGTACAGCAGATCAAATACACCATATTGCTCCTTCAAAGGTTGTAGCTTAATGGAGTTGAGATACGACGTCGACTTGATCATGGGAATTTCCCTTAGGTAATCATAGGTTTTCAAGCTCACTCCCTTAGCATACACCTCATCAGGCATAACAGGCAATGCTTCAATAATGATCATGAAGTTAGGCTCGGTTACAGCCATMGAATCWGCACTGTACCCWCCSGTYAGGACGACGCGAATTCCAGCATCAATCACCTCACTCTTCTCAATCAARTCATCAATTATRACWGCAATCTCCTGGTTGGATAGATTCAARGGAAGGTGAAGGTCACTTGCCGARTTCCTGAATCGCTCCAGGTGATCCATAAGCATAAATGGTTTTGATTTRTAYGTRCGGAAATARTCAAATACAGCGTAAGACCTCAGTAAGCCAAGATCAGATATGTGTATATGCGTATCCTKAACHGGAAGAACCTSGCCATTCAAATAGCAATAGAATTTATTCATCTCTTTCRATTTCTAAAAATGCCTGACCTATACCGTTGAYAATATCTCCAGCCACCAGGGCCYGTTCTGATCTTTGTTCCGCTTGTAAGTCCCCTGCCCTTCCRTGAATGAACACRGCGATRGTGCAAGCCTGAAGACTATCGTAGCCCTGCGCCAAAAGGCCAGCAATCAGCCCTGTAAGAATATCACCCGAGCCACCTGTCGCCATTCCGGCGTTSCCWGAACTGTTAAAGTRCAAATCGCCTGACGGTGTGGCAATGGTCGTATGCCGACCTTTTAGCACRATAAAMACSCCGTRTTTTGCTGCAAATTCCRCYTGTCTCTCCATGCGTTCGTATCCCGTTGATGATTTACCTGCTAATCTATCAAATTCRCCGGGRTGAGGAGTMAGRATSGAATCTTTGGGTATCAATTCAAGCAATTCACTGTTCAGTGAAAGTATATTAATCGCGTCTGCATCCAATACCAACGGAATCTTTAATGATTTCAATAAGGTTTYYAGCMACAAAGCAGTTCTCCTATGGGTTCCTATCCCRGGGCCTATAGCTAAAGCATCGTAACCTGWAGTATTCAACGATCCTGAAAGGATATTTACCTCATTCAAATTCTCGCACAGYGTCTCAGGAACAGCTTCCTGAACAATGGAATATCCGCATCGGGGGACCACGGTTGTGACCAGCCCCACGCCTGATCTGAGACATCCTTTGGCCATTAATATGGCTGCACCAATCATACCTTTACTGCCACCTGCGAGCAGCGCATGCCCAAAGGTCCCCTTGTGTGAGAACGCGCCCCTCGATTTGATGAGACTCCTGACYTCARTYRCTCCGGTGTAATGCTTATTCGAGTCCTGACCCTCAATAAATCCYTGATCCAAACCGATTGGTATCAGACACCAATCTCCAACACAATCCCGGTTTTCTGAGAACATGAAGGCMAGCTTGGGCARTTCAAGAGAAAGAGTGAACRTWGCCTTGATAATTCCCGCTGMGTYATTCTGTTGATTGTCYTGCACAAAAAGTCCKGAAGGAAYATCTATGGAAATCACCTYRGCTCCCGATTSGTTGATCCAGGAAATAACATCAGCTGCAATTCCACCCGACCTTCTATTCAGGCCAGATCCAAAAATGGCATCAACTATTACTACATCACCCCAATCCKTRTCGATTTCRGCTTTCTCAGYTGTAAGTGTTGTATGAGCYGCCGGATTGAGTTTTTTGAAACGTTGCAGATTAGTYGTAAAGTCCGGACTWGCCTTATCCGAAAACGMAATGACAAAAACATGAACCTTATAGCCCTTCTCGCTGAGCAATCTSGCGATTACCAGGCCATCGCCACCATTGTTTCCCACACCAGAGAAAATCTTAAATTYTTTGGTTTTGTCGTAYCTCTTTATGATCCAGTCAAAGCATGCACGAGCTGCTCKCTCCATTAAATCAATGGATTTTACCGGCTCATGGGCGATGGTGTAGGCATCAGCCTCAGCTACTTGTTCGGCTGATAATATCTTCATGGATTGCGAGAATCTGTGGAATTACCAATTGATCATCATTGTTGTCAATGATATGATCGGCATGGGTTCTTCGTTTTTCATCCGTGATTTGTGCTTTTACCCGTTCAAGGACCTTGTTCTCCCCAACTTGATCCCGCTCCATCACACGCTTCACTCTTGAATCGACATCGGCCTCTACTACAATGAGYGTATCCAACTCTTTGTAWGCMCCGGTCTCAACAAGAATYGCCGCTTCYTTGAGTACATAAGAKGMCTCTTGCYGACCGACCCATTCTTCAAAGTCCAGTCTGACAGCYGGATGAACAATRCYRTTCAACTTTTCAAGGGCAGCCGGRTYTGTAAAAACCCGCTGACTTAGGAAGTTCCTATTCACGGAACCATCTTCAAGATAGGTTTCAGTACCAAAGACGGCTATAACTTGCTCCTTTACTGCATTGTTAATTCGAAGAAGCTCTTTGCCTCGGGTATCGGCATTATAAACAGGAACACCCAATTGCAGAAAAACTTTGCAGATTGTTGACTTACCGCTTCCTATACCTCCGGTAATTCCAACTTTATGCATAGGTGGTGTAGTTGTACTGAAAATTAAAATGATGGTTRRGTCCTGGCAWAGCCAGGTCCATCACGACTTCTTATTCACCTGTSCTGTATACTCCATRGATACAGCYGACTTTTCAATCYTCATTTTGCCSCCYTGTTCAATGTCRATAATGAACACGGCATCCCTGATCTCAGCTATCTTGCCATGGATGCCACCTATRGTCACGACCTTGTCACCTTTYTTRACCTCCTCCTTGAATTTRCGCTGCTGCTTCTGTTTKTTCATCTGAGGCCTRAGCATAAARAAATAGAAAACCAACATAATTGACCCAAGCATCAAAACTGTCATCGTCGTACTGGATTCTCCCTGTGWRGGGCCCATTAATATTATATCTAACATGGTACYGYGYATCTRTTATTAGTTTATTGAATTTCGAAYACTGATTAAYRAATTTTGATTTTAGARGTKWAGGGTTGATTTGTRAATTGAGGAAATTWCCTGACGCTCARTTCAYATNTATTYCTYKGATTYTCATGTCTATCAAAAAAGCATATCATGGGACTATGACTTCCCCGGTTATGCGAAGAACTGAAGTATTGGGCACCGCATTGGATATGATTGTAATGTCCTTTGTCTGCGTACCACTCTTACCCTCACTATCGAATACCACCTTAATTTCCTCACTATCTCCTGGTTCTATTGGTTCTTTTGACCAAGTGGGAACCGTGCATCCACAAGTTGCCCTGACACTTGAAATAATGAGGGGGGCATCGCCAGTGTTCGTGAAGGTAAAGGAATGAGATATCTTCTCTCCCTGTATAATTTCGCCAAAATCATACTTACTATCCTCAAAGGACATGATAACTTCTTTACTATCGTCTCCTTCTCCAGCGGCGGTGAGTGGATTCTCAACCAAATCAGTTGAAATATCCTCATCATTACCAGAATTTTGATCTGCGCACCCCCCAGTGACGAAGAGCAGTACGAACAATATGTATGGTATATTTTTCAYGTGTCAAAGATAACAATCACCCATTAATTGTATCAGGATTCGATCAATCCCTTGCCCTTTTTTTTGATCCGGTCATCTTTCCTSARATCTGCGATAATTTTATCGAGCACTCCATTGATRAACCCCTTRCTTTCCGGCGCACTGTAACGCTTGGATATCTCAATATACTCGTTGAGACTTACTTTYACCGGTATCACCGGRAATTCCAGAATTTCACATATGGCCAKTTTCATCAGCAGCATATCCATTGAAGCWATACGGTCCGACTCCCARTTCTYRGCTTTGTCAGCAATCCAGGTCCCATAATCCWCATCATTCTTAACTGTTCTTTCAAAYAATTTCTTAACAAACCCYTCTTCGTCCTTATTCAACAATTTTGTAATAATGTGTGAACGTGRGTTGGTGGGAGAAGTGGAAATAAGTTTGTAATCGTCAATSGTATCCAGTACAAGGCGGTTSGCTATATCTATATTCGACGCCCAGTACAAGTTGCCCTCGCTGTAGTACGTGTCCCATAATTCACTCTCCATGATCTGCCTCTTAAATATCCGTTTAAGATATTTGCGGTCATCTTCAAATTCCGGTTCATCCAATCCKAGGTATTCAGCATACTCCTTAGACTCCTTRATAGCTCTTACCGTYTTGTTAATCAGTGCGTCATCCACWTCATACACRAYACCTTTGGCTTTAAGAACAGCTTGTAATTTCACGTCGCGWTGAAGAGCAAGYAGTATTGCATTATTTGCAAAACGTTTATTCGGATTTAAGTCYTCCTCCGTTGGAATGTTCTTGCGCCTGGCTCTTTCMAGRGAATATTCTACTTGTTTGCGKAGCTGCACCAACAGGGMYAGCTGGTGGTAATAAAGTTCRAGRATGTGATYAAATACRGARGTAAGTTCATTGTACTGAGCCTTCTCATCACATGYSTCMTGCGAATAATACGCATAAAGTGATTCCATTACCTTRATCCGAAGTTGACGTCTGCTCAGCATTRTTAAAGAACGTTTNYYTWATTGAATGKGTCTGCCATTRSCAGCAGGCCGGTGCAAAAATATGGAATTATGCCTACACATTAAAGAATTGATGBTTRAGATTTGAAATTTGAGATTTACTCTTGTTAAGCTGTATCTTTGCCGCTCTTTTTATCATGAAATCACTCAAACACTTAAATAAGTACTTCTGGAAGTATAAATGGCGGCTGGTAYTTGGYRTATTGATGATCATTTGTGCCAACYTGTTCGGTATTTATCCACCAAAGATTATAAGGACAGCTTTTGATACTGTGGCSCAGGATCTATCMGGTTCCAGTGYTGTAAACACSAAYRCAACACCTTATTTYTTCGAGGAAWCACTTAGRAATTTTCTTGACGCTTTGTCCATTACSGAGAAGTTACTGTATTTCGGCGCGATCATCCTWTTRCTRGCGATTATAAAGGGTTTGTTTACTTTCCTSATGAGGCAGTCKATMATYATYATGTCCAGATACATCGAATATGAYATRAAGARTGATGTGTATCGGCATTACCAGARACTTAGTGCGTCATTCTACAARCGACARAACACCGGTGATCTGATGAACAGAATAAGYGARGATGTAAGCAGGGTGMGAATGTACATGGGACCTGGAATCATGTACACGCTTAATCTGGCTGTATTGTTCGTTCTGGTAATTGGGACAATGGTGTCAGTCAACTTAAAGCTCACGATATATGTCTTGCTCCCACTCCCGGTGCTCTCCTTAACCATATATTACGTGAGTAACGTCATTAACAGGAAAAGCGARGCGGTTCAAAGACAACTTTCAATACTCACGACGTATACCCARGAGGCATTCTCCGGTATTCGAATCCTGAAAGCATATGCAAGAGAGCAAAGTGCGATTGATCGATTTGAAGAAGCTTGTGATTATTATAAGGAGCRATCTTTGGAATTGGTCAAGGTAAATGCCTTGTTTCACCCRTTCATGATTCTCTTGATCGGATTGAGCACACTACTCACCGTATATATAGGAGGRATAGAAGYCATTGCCGGTAACATTTCARTSGGAAATATTGCAGAATTCGTGATYTATGTCAATATGCTTACCTGGCCAGTWGCAGCACTGGGCTGGGTCACCTCCCTGACMCAACGKGCAGCCGCTTCACAAGAACGYATCAATGAATTYCTYATGGAARAACCRGAAATTGACRGTAACGGAGGAAGGATAACRATGGTAAAAGGMACGATTGAATTCAAAAATGTAGGCTTTACSTACCCSGATTCGGGCATYCAGGCACTTAAGGGAGTTTCATTYAAGGTAGAGCAAGGTCATTCCCTCGCTATTCTCGGTCGGACGGGATCAGGAAARTCCACGATCGTGAATCTTATCAACCGTTTATATAGTACAACTTCGGGACAAATAACAATTGACGGTMAATCCATTGAGAATATTAACCTCAATCAYCTGAGGTCTTGCATTGGTTATGTCCCACAAGACGTATTCTTGTTTTCYGATACAATTGCCAATAATATCTCCTTTGGATCTGATTCTTTCTCMGAAACCCAGGTCAGGCACGCCGCCAAACAGGCTGCYATMTTAGACGATATTTTTGAGTTCCCTRATGGTTTGCAAACCATGCTGGGAGAAAGGGGAATCACCCTATCCGGCGGCCAAAAGCAAAGAGTCTCTATTGCACGGGCYATAGTMAATGACCCCAATATCTTGATTTTCGACGACTGTCTGTCGGCTGTAGATACCGAAACKGAGGAGAATATCCTGATGGAGATYAAAGAAATAATGAAAGRAAAAACSACCATTATTGTGAGTCACAGAGTGTCSTCCATAAAACACGCTRATCACATTATTGTBCTDGATGAAGGAATAATCAAAGAATCTGGTAACCATTCGAGCCTTTTGGCGTATGATAGTTTGTATAACAAATTGTACCACCAGCAGTTAATGGAAGAAAAAACCGCCACTTAAGCCCACAATTATAAAATAACTCRAGAACAACTCCTTGTTGATTGGTAATCAATTCGTTATATTTGTAGCGCCATTATTTTAGCTAATCGAATAAATATATGGTTTCATAGACATGGAGGAGTGGTTGATCGAAAAAAATGGTGGAGAACCTGTCGCATTAATATTGGAATACTATGGAAACAAACGACAAGAAAGATAGAAGAGACGACATCTTTTCCCGGAACGTAAGAGCCGGTAAACGCACGTACTTTTTTGATGTAAAAGCCACGCGAGCTGATGACTACTATCTTACTATCACGGAAAGCACCAAACGTTTCAACGACGATGGAACTTTCCATTACGAAAAGCATCGACTCTTCTTGTATAAGGAGGACTTCGAAAAATTTGCGGATCGTTTATCAGAGGTAACCAAGTACATTATCAATGAGAAGGGGACCATACCGATTAGGGGAGAATCCAATCAGTTTCATTCAAATGGGGTAACAAAACCTGCGCATGTCGCAGCTGATGCGGATACTACGGAAAAGGTGGTGCCCAACGATGAAMRKGYTKAGGAGAATTCAATTGGCGCAGTGAAAACAGAAGAGGAAGCCGATTTAGTAGAGGACGCGCATGAAAAAGCGATGGAAGAAAACAGTTCTGCTGACGGGGAGGTTGATGGTAATGTTGCAGATCCAGGTAACGGACATGCAGACGAAATAGAGAGTACTTCAACGGATAATGCTGATGCTGATCCGATCGATGTCGGGTCGGAAATAGGTAGTAAAACAGAGTAAATCACACCTTCTCTTGTTTGWATCCCCGTTTATTAATGATAATCGGGGGTTTTTATATTAAAAGGAATAGCGATACAATTGACAGAAGGAAATAAATAGCCAGTACAGCAGCTCCCGCATATTCTTTGGCTATTCGCTGCCCGATAAATAACATCAGCAGATTAACAGCAGATAATATTATTCCTATTTGAGCAAATGTATTCTCCCCAAATACGAGAAGCTCCACTACTCCATAAGCACAGACCAATCCCGCGCCAAGTTCAGTGACAGTTATGATTCCCAAAAGCAGCGGAACCATATTCGAAAAAGGAGAATCCTTGAAATGCCCGGTAAGCCAACTGAGGTTGCCCTCCCAGTCCAATAACTTATCCACTCCAGACTGAATCAAAAGCACCGTAAAAAATGCTACGCACAATACATTAATAATGAGCATCAGCATTTCGTTTGACAAGGTAAACATGCGCAAAAATTATTTTCTTAAATATGGCTATTTGAATTACTTCACTACCCGGCCGCTTATAAATCATATTAACAGAATATTGTTTAAAAGTTTGGGAAGTTAGGATCATTCAATTGGATCATTAAAATGTACCTTTGGCCAGCCTGTCCGCAAAGGCAGAAACGGGTTAGAGCGGATACATTACCCGGCAGTTTCACAGCAGTATTTATGAAATTATCATACTTTGGACATTCAACATTTCTACTTGAAATCAAAGGTGTGAATGTCCTGTTTGATCCTTTTGTGACTCCCAATGAGCTGGCAAAAGATGTGGACATAGACTCAATTTCAGCTGACTACATCTTGATTTCCCACGGRCATGAAGACCACGTGGCAGATGCTGTAAGTATAGCCAAGAGAACYGGTGCGAAGGTTGTATCAAATTTCGAGATCGTAACGTGGTTTGGCTCCCAGGGGGTGGAGAACRGTCACCCGATGAATCACGGTGGGTCATGGTCCTTTGATTTTGGTRAAGTAAAATATGTAAATGCGGTACATTCCAGTGTACTTCCCGATGGCACCTATGGTGGAAACCCGGGAGGATTCGTAATTCATACGGGGGAAGGAAACCTCTATTATGCTGGTGATACAGCATTGTCCTATGACATGAAGYTGCTGGGAGASTATGATAAAATYGATTATTCCATTCTCCCTATCGGYGACAATTTYACCATGGGAATTGATGAYGCTGTCATWGCGGCAGACTTTGTAAGTTGTGATAAGATCATTGGAATGCACTATGATACRTTTGGCTTTATCGTTATYGACAAGGATGAGGCAAGGAAAAAATTTGCGGATGCTGGTAAAGAACTTACCTTGATAAATATTGGAGAAACCATTGAACTATGAGTAAAATAATTGCRATWGCRAATCAAAAAGGYGGAGTTGGWAARACAACTACYKCGATYAACYTRGCWGCSAGTCTRGCMGTWTTRGARMAYAAAACSCTGCTGRTMGATGCRGATCYTSWMGSCMRYKSMRCGWCRSGWYTGGGCTTTGAACCGCGCAACATAAAAACGAGTATTTACGAGTGCATCATTGATGACGTTAATCCTCAGGATATTATCCTTAACTCGGAGACGCCGTATTTGGATCTCATACCCGCACATATTGACCTGGTAGGGGCAGAAATTGAGATGATTGGCCTGCCAGAGCGGGAACATATGATGAAAAGAGTGCTGGCAAAAGTGCGGGATCAATACGACTTTGTAATAATTGACTGCTCGCCTTCCCTGGGATTGATTACAATCAACTCACTTACGGCCGCCGATTCCCTGATAATTCCGGTTCAGTGCGAATATTTTGCATTGGAGGGATTGGGAAAATTATTAAACACGGTGAAGATCATCCAATCAAGACAAAATCCCGAACTGGAAATTGAAGGATTTCTGTTAACGATGTATGATAGCCGTTTACGGCTCTCAAACCAGATTGTTGAGGAGGTAAAAACGCACTTTCAGCAAATGGTATTCAAAACCATTATCCAGCGCAATACCAGATTGGGTGAAGCGCCAAGCTTCGGTCAAACCATCATCATGCACGATGCCAATAGCAAGGGTGCGATAAACTATTTAAACCTGGCACGTGAGATTCTTCAGAAAAACGAACTGACCAAAATCAGCAAAACTGAAAAGGTTGTGGATGTTGTTTAATTTGGTTACTTTCGAGGCTGTTTTCACAAACAGTTTCTCCAATGAACCTCCACATTAACAGACCATTAGCAACTCTCACCCTGTGCGCACTTAGCGTGCTAATCTCACCAGATAACACATCCTTTGCTCAGGCATCTTTCAGCACGACTGCAGGTCAAACAGATTTTTACAACAGAGGTAATTCCGTTAGACAAACCCCGGATGGTGGATACATTGTGGCGGGAAGGACTGTAAGTTTTGCAGGTGGAGGTGTTCAGGCTTATTTGGTAAAAACGGATGCCGTAGGTAAAACGCTGTGGGCAAAAGATTATGGCGATCGGGGCAGTGAAGAGGCGTTCTCCGTTCAAGTCACCCACGATGGAGGCTTTGTATTCACTGGTTATTCCAATTCAATAAATGGGAAAGGAGATGTGTACCTGGTCAGAACCAATGCCGCGGGTGACACATTATGGACCAGGACCTATGGTGGACAGGGTATTGACGGGGGTAACTCGGTGGCGGAAACAAAGGATCACGGATTTGTAATTGCCGGAGAAACGTACAGTTATGGACACGGCACCATCAATGCATACCTGATTCGGACAAATGAAAAGGGTGATACCTTATGGACTCACGTATTCGGAGGCAATGGTATAGAACAGGGCAACTCAGTACAGGAAACAACAGATGGGGGATTCATTATCACTGGACGTACCAATAGTTTTGGTGCTGGAGATTACGATGTATACTTGATTAGAACCGACGCCGCTGGCAAAAAGCTTTGGATGCAAACTTTCGGAGGAACCGGAAGCGAAGAAGGCCGGTCTGTTCAGCAAACCAAGGATGGGGGTTTTATTATTACGGGCTACACCATGAGTTATGGTCAAGGGGGAGCTGATGTGTTTTTGGTCCGTGCTGACAAAAATGGGAACCAATTATGGACAAGGACATATGGGGGAGCCACTGATGATTTTGGCAAGGCGGCAGAAGAGACACATGATGGAGGTTTTGTGATTTCAGGTTATACCAACAGTTTTGGTAAGGGGGTGCAGGCCTATTTGATTAGAACAGATAAGGATGGAAATAAGGTTTGGGAATATACTTACGGTGATGAATCGGACGACTTTGGAAATTCAGTTGATCAAACCAACGACGGAGGTTTTATTATTGGAGGGTCCACCGTCCGGTCTTCCGGAGGCGATACTGCGGAAAAGGTTAAAAACGTGTATCTGATTAAAACAGATGCATCGGGGAAATAGGTCAAGCGACCAGAATTTATCTTCTTCTTTACCAAGCCAATTACCAATTGGCGAATTACAAATAAGTGGGGCAACATTAATAATACCTCCGTCTTAGGCGGGCCTGGTTTCGCGTAGGCTCAGCAGGCAGGCCCGCCTACCCCAAAGGGATGCCTTCGGCACCGGTAGGCAGGATGGTAGGCTGAATTGGAATAGATTGATAGTCTGCCACTTTCCACATCTCATAAATTCTGTTAATAAAACACAAGGAATAGCCTTGTTGCTCGTTGATAAGTCACAGTAATACTATTAACTTTACGCTTACTATGGCTAAAAGAAATGCACTTGGAAGGGGGCTTGGTGCCCTACTTGAGAATTACGATACTGACGTAACAATGAAGAGTTCGGGTAACGCTTCAGATAGCGTTGGCCTGGAATCAGGAGCCCTGGTGGGTACGGTGGCCAATCTGCCGGTTGACCTTATCGTGGCGAATCCGTTCCAGCCCCGAAGTGAATTTGACAGCAAAGCCCTGGAGGAACTCGCTGCTTCTATCGAACAATTCAGTTTGATCCAGCCCGTGACAGTACGCAAACTGGGCTATGACCAATTCCAGTTAATCTCAGGTGAACGTAGATATAAAGCAGCCATTATGGCTGGACTGGAGCATATTCCAGCCTATATACGCATTGCCAATGAYCAGGAAATGCTTGAGCTTGCATTGGTGGAGAACATTCAGAGGCAGGATCTCAATGCACTYGAAATTGCGATCAGTTACAACAGGTTGACTGAAGAATGCGATTTAACSCAGGAAGAACTCAGCAAGAGAGTCGGGAAGAATAGAACTACCGTGTCGAATTATCTCAGATTRCTCAAGTTACCGGATATCATTCAAGCRGCGATTAAGAACAATGACATCCAGATGGGCCATGCCAGGGCTCTKATCAATATTSAAGATSCAAAGCAACARYTGRCCATCTTYARGAARACGCTTTCCAATAGTTTATCTGTTCGTCAGGTTGAAGATTTRGTRAGAAAKSGCACTTCYGAAAAAGAGGAAGGTCAAACRAGGACAACTACCCCACTCACGAACGATCAAAAGAAAATGGTGTACCAGCTGTCCACCTACTTTGAYACCGAAGTRGAAATCAAAYGCAACCGCAATAAATCTGGTAAGATTATTATCCCATTCAATTCTGAYGAGGAGTTGTCGAAATTGGTAAAGGCCATTGACCAGGACTAATTTTCCTATTTACATTGTATGAACGGCTTCAACACATACCGAATTCGGTTCATAACCACGGTGAGTTTGCTGATTACRATAAACTCGCTTTCGTCAAACCTTTGTGTGGCTCAGGACAGCRCKGTCGCCGTGCCCCCAGCCATGCAGGCARTTGAGGTGGAAGAGGAAAAAACRCACTCTCCAAAATTGGCGACTATSCTTTCTGCTRCTGTTCCMGGCCTGGGRCAGGTGTATAACAGAAAGTATTGGAAAGTACCACTCATTTATGCYGGTGCCGGKGCTTTRYTGTAYGTGATCAGCGCCAACTCRGCACGCTATAAAACTTTCARGRACGCCTACTCGCTTAGAATTGAYGGAGATACSACTACGATCGATRTTTWCGATATTCAAATGATCAATAATGAGCCCAAATACTCTGAAGAAGCACTGTTGAATGTCAAAGACTTTTAYCGYMKWWWTMRYGATGYAWCKWAYRKWWKMYKGRKWKTKYWWTMYRKRYKMWAYMKYRKRGAMKYMSMTKYMKRWRMWYMMKYMWTYRATWRKRTATTCAGACTCTACTAAAATTACATTTAAACATTTAGCAAGCCATACTTCTGGATTGATC
>NVRW01000040.1 GCA_002400975.1 Flavobacteriales bacterium
ATCAAAGAGAGGATTGGAAACAGGAGGGGTCTGGCATATACATTTGATCATATCGGGAAAATCTACCTGGATATGGAAAAGCCTCAGCTGGCCATCGCCTATCAAATAAAGGCAGCTGAGATCAAAAAAGAAATAGGAAACATGAATGGGCTGGCTATTTCATTGTTGAATATTGGCCATACTTACATTGTGTGCAAGAAAGAAGACGAAGCTATCCAATATTTGAACGATGCGCTGGAAGAGGCCAAAGCTATTGAATCCAAGACCATTATAAGAGATGTTTACCTCGAACTATCCAAATGCTATAGGCAAATGGGAGAATTTGAAACTTCCCTCAAATTCTTTAGCAGTTATTCGGACATTAAGGATACCATTCTTAGCGGTGAGGGCATCCGCCAGATCGCTGAGATGCAAACCAAGTATGGTACTGAAAAGAAGGAAAAAGAACTACTGATAAGCGATTTGGAATTAAAAAAGAAAAAAGCGGAACTRAAAACAAGCAAGATCATTTTAGGCTCTTTTGCCTTGGGGTTCWTATTGATTTTGGTRTTGTCAGTAGTCGTTTATCGAAATTTAAGAGAAAAGAAAAAGGCCAATCTGCTRTTGGAAGAAAAAAACCATGCAATTACAAAGCAAAGTGAAATTATAGAAAGCAGAAACAAAAAAATAACAGACAGCATTGACTATGCCAAGCGGATTCAAGARGCGCTTCTRGCSAATCGATCCAACCTWAGCAATTATTTTGAGGAATCTTTCTTACTACACAAACCGAAGGATGTTGTAAGTGGAGATTTTTTTTGGATCAAACAAATGGATGAAACTATATTATTTGCTGTAGCAGACTGTACAGGCCACGGCGTTCCGGGGGCTTTTATGTCAATTATTTGCAACAATATTCTAAATGAAATTTCCTCTAGTCTGGAATCTGTATTGCCAGGAAACATTCTGAAAGCAACGAATAATGAGCTTATAAAAAGGATGCAGCCGAAACAGGCCAATGGCGATGTNNNTTCTGMCCAGACCACAAGCTGGCAGGTRAAGGATGGAATGGATATCGCATTGTGTTCTTTGAACAAGAAAAGCCKKGTGCTCCATTATGCCGGTGCTCACAATCCSCTGTACTTGCTAAGAAACGGTGATCTCATYGAAACTAARGCCGATAAGGCKTTTATAGGCAGCCAGCCYGATATAGAATTCACCAACCATGAAATCCCTTTGGAAAGCGGCGACTTCTTGTACTTATTTACYGAYGGCTTCGCCGACCAAAGRGGKGGACCCAGCGATAAGAAGTTTTATTACCAACCATTTCAGGATATGCTCCAACAGATCCACCAAACAGRAACRGACGAGCAACGCACACATCTGGACAATGTRGTAACCGACTGGATMGGRGGTAATGAACAGATTGATGATATTATTGTWTTCGGCCTGAAAGTAGCCTAACGGTACGTCAGCTGTGTGGTGTGTGACTTAACGCATATTTGACGCGACAGCAGGGAAAATTCCTACTGAAAACAGAAGTGTCGTAACCACCCTCTTCAATGCCCCTGGTTTTGAGTTTTACAAAAAGCTAACGGAAGATTTTTGAACTTCCTTAAAGACTTTATATCCAACTACAATTTCGTGGCTGCCGGAAGAATAGTTGTTGAGATCAGATAAAGTCACATCATATGAATAGCTCACATTAATTTTATCAATAATGTTATATCCAGCAATTATTACCACTGCATCATTGGTCCTATATGAGATCCCTCCCCAGAGTTGATTTTTATAATTGGCCTTAACAGTGAAATCCAGAGAAGATGGGGCAGGACGCATATTCTTGAACATAATACTTGGAGTAAGGCTCAGATCATCATTGAGCATGAATTTATATCCACCAGTTAAAAAGTGATGGACACTGGCTTTTGATTCCGCTGGAATGTTGATATCTCTTATTTGATTCTGAAGCAACTGTGCACTGGAAAAACCCACATAGAACCGGTCGGAGTATACCCAAAGCCCGGAGTTCATGTCAAAAAAAGACTTCTTAACTCCTTTACTCATCAGATAAAGGTACGTTTCGTCATTCGGATCCGCCACTCCAATATCGTCAGGATTCATTCWCCATCCAGACATTCCACCAGCCACACCCAGTGATAACTTGATGGTATTGGTAAGATGCAAGTGGAGGGCATAGGTTARGTAGCCAGAGGTATTGGTAAATGCACCRTAAGTATCCGAAATCAAATATCCACCAACACCGTGATTTATCRTCTTTGTGCCYCGTTTAACTTCCGTATAGCCCGGCCTGCTCATTCTAAGGGAAGAGCCCTTTTGAGGCCTTRTCAATGCACCGTCAACACTGATGTAATAGGTCCTTGGAGCGTCGTTAAATCCMGTCCACTGATTTCTGTAGGACAATTTYASGTTCAGGTTTTGATTAACCCCAGACGTAGCAGGATTTATAACAATCGGATTGTGCAAATAYTGACTGAACTGAGCCAACTGCTGTGCCTGCACGTTTTGCAGTCCTAATATGCMGATCCATATGCCYGATATGTATAATAGTYTTTTCACRCTATTTCAATATGGTTACAGCCCCGGTTTCWGGTTCGCTGCCATCATGTAAATCAATAATATAATAATAGGARCTCATTGGCAATGGRTGCCCATTATAAGTTCCATCCCAAGGTTCTTCATACCCAATTGAAAGGAAAATCTCCTTGCCCCACCTTCCGAAAATCCTGACCTCCACATCWGGATACAGGYTCACGTCACCWATGTACCAGGTGTCATTAACACCGTCGCCATTGGGGGTGAACCCTTTGGCGATTACCAGAATAGCCTCAGTTATTTCCACCGAATCTACGGATTGACATCCCTGAACATCATCAACCGTGACAAAATAGGTTCCTTCTGTTAACCCRGTTGCTACCGAGTCCGATTGGCCATCAGACCACRSAAATGTATAAGGYRGCACCCCGCCRATAACGTCAACTTCCGCCCAACCATCTCCATTGCCCATTGTAGCCTCTCCAGATRTAATTATAGTCGTCATCGGTGCGCCCTCRGTGATGAACGTGGAGGAAGTACCACTGCAACCGAATACATCTGTTGCAACCAYGGTATAAGTTCCACCTGCAAGATTGGTGGCCGTCTGACTGGTCTGGAGAAGCGGGTCACTCCACAGATARGAATATGGAGCRGTACCGCCAGTTACAAGCACYGWRGCAGTTCCACTGGCAGAACCCGCACAAGATGCYGTCTCTGTCATGACCATTGTAAAAGTGTTTGGATCAGCCGTTATTGAAATCGAAGCAGCAGCAGCTGAACAACYATTGCTATCRGTWACYGTAACCGTGTACGCYCCAGACAGRCTAGCCGAAATACTACCCGTCACCTCCCCRGTACTCCAAAGATAYGAAGCACCAGATGACGCAACCAGCGTAACACTGTTTCCTACACAGAAGGTTGTTGGTCCACCTGGTGTAATAGTTGCAGTTGGAAGACCGTATACCGTAGTTGTCTGAACCGAGCTATCSACACACCCATTTCCATCTGTATAAGTATAGGTAATAGTATGCATTCCYGTATCCGCTACCGTAATATTAAAAGTATCTACCGATATGCCYGGRCCCGAKAATGTTCCGCCGAAYGGGAAGCCACCTAATACTACAGGCGAMCCATCYACACAGTAACYGGTATCCAGACCAAACAGRGCCACCTGTGGCTGCGCCAGTACTTCTACAATCTGAGTTGAACTATCGACACATCCAACTCCGTCGGAATAGGTATACATCACCGTGTGAACCCCGGTCCCSGCAAGAGCAGGTGAGAAGAAAYTACCSGCCACTCCRCTTCCTGAGAATRTTCCACCYACAGGAATCCCAACCAAGGTATCCGCTACCGCWCCTTCACAGATAACGGATGAAAGTCCTGTAAAACTCACAACCGGAATGGGTGTTACCTGAACTGTATCAGTTAGGCTVTTTGAACAACCATTAAGGTCTGTAGCAATATACGTAACAGCATGTGTACCGGTATCCGCTATAAACGGATAGAAAGAATTACCGCTGACTCCAGTTCCGGAGAATGTTCCACCTACGGGAACGCCACTTAACGGAGCCTCCGGTGCATCCACGCAATATATTGGGTTAAGGCCTAAAATGATCGGTGTTGGCAAGGCATTCACCAACACAGTTTGCGTGACAGTATYGGTGCATCCACCGGTATTCGTGAATGAATATGTAATCGTATGTGTGCCCGCCCCYGCAATAGCCGGATAAAAWACAGYATTRCTCATACCSGGGCCGGAGAACGTTCCACCTGAAGGAACTSCCSCTAAAACCTCAGGTGCTGCATCAACGCAATAAGGGCTGTTGAGTCCAAATARAAYAACGACGGGCTGGCCATTAACGACCACCGTTTGCATACTGCTATCYGTGCAGCCTCCGCCRTCGGTATAAACATATTTAACAGTATGTGTCCCGAYRCCKGCAATGGAGGGATCAAAGGAGCCACCAACAATTCCAGGTCCRCTAAAAGTGCCMCCAASGGGTGATCCGGTAAGCACTTCTGCTACATCTCCATCACAATGTGGTGTSGTAAGTCCTGMAAATRYCACTACCGGCAACGGCGTCACAGTATTCACAGGTACGGATCGRATACACTGCTCATTAGACGTCACGATTGCCCTAAAYAATCCGCTGCAAAGAGAATCGGCAAGAGAGTCCGTTTCTCCTATTGAAACAGAGAGATTGTCYACCCAATCGTATGTGTACGGAGTYGTACTTCCAGTTGGCGTRACCGTRGCACTACCGTCACAGGCACCCCCACARGAAGTCAATGTCAATGCGGTAATAGAAGCCGTCATTGARGATGTGTCAACTATCGATGCRCTCGTAGTATTCGTACACCCCGTTTGATCAGTAACGGTAACATTATACAATCCCGCATACTGACCATCCGCTACAGAATCTGTTTGCTGCGGGCTGGTATCCCATAAATATTGATAGGGTCCAAAACCACCAGTAGCCTGAACTGTTGCCGATCCTATGGGTGYCAACGTATCACAATTGGCATTGGTTGTTCCACTTATCGTAGCTACYACCGCCGTGGGTTCTRTAATCACAACATTGGAATCCACAGCCAAACAACCCAAGGCRTCAGTAATATCAACCCTRTACGTYCCCGCGCACAAGCCWATGGCYGTTGCRTTTGTTTGYGCACCTGGATCGTTCCACAAATAGGTAAACGGAGCAGTRCCACCAGTTAAGCARGCTGTTGCRGATCCRTCACATGWGGCRTTACAGCTRGCATTTTGTGTATTGCATATAGTTGGAGTAAGTAATCCAGGTTCTGTGATTGTAAAGGGCGCYGTKGTCACGCAATTACTRGCATCTTTAACYACYGCATAATAWGATCCGGCACACAGWGAAGCAACCGTTGAGGCCGTGCTCCCCAATGGACTATTCGAAGTATCTACCCAATTGTAAGTATASGGTGGCACACCTCCATTGCCCGTAACTTCCGCCGTTCCATTACAGGCACCAAAACAGCCYGTCACCATGGTWGTRTCYGTGATGCTGCTTATAAAACCATTTGGACCGGCTACAATAATGTCATTGTCAGCAGTACAYCCATTCGCATCAGTAACCGTMACATAGAATGTCGACGCACACAAGCTGACTGCCACCGTACCTACATCACCATTTGACCAGAGGTAAGAATATGGAACAACCCCGCCGCTACCAATTACCTCTGCAATAGCATTACAGGTACTATCACATGCTGCTACCGTAGTCATTACTGAATCGACGCTCAAAAAYGGAGAATCTGTATTGACCACCACCGTTTGGAASGAGCTRTCAGAACAGTTATTCCCATCACTRTAYAAGTACATTATRYTRTGWGTTCCTACTCCAGCAGTTGCCGGATCAAAGGAATTTCCGATTATTCCAGGACCGCTAAATGTRCCTCCCGCGGGRGTMCCGATAAGCGGTGCTGCAGGATTGCTGGCRCAATAGCYMGGTGCCAGGCCTGTAAAGCTSGMGACAGGCATTGGAACCACAATCGTGYTTTGCRKTAAGGAATTGCTGCACGAGCTACCAGCCGTATAGCTATAAGTAATTACATGTGAMCCTGTGTCGGCAAACGCGGGGAAAAAAGTATTGCCACTAATACCACCACCACTAAATGTGCCCCCTACTGGCGAACCAACAAGAACAGCACCTGCTGCWGCCAGGCAGTAAACAGGATCAAGACCAGYTATTCCARGTGTTGGCAACGCATTTACATTTACAGATCCAAAGGCACTATCYGTGCAACCCTGGTTKGTTGTATATATATACTTGACCGTATGTGTMCCTGCACCAGCTGAGGAAGGGGTAAATACTGTAGCRCTCATCCCGGGACCACTAAATGTTCCTCCAGAAGGTACACCWACAAGCGCGGAGCCAGAACCATCTAYACAATATCCTGTGTCCAGTCCGGWAAAGCTAACARCTGGATCACCATTAACAACGGTGGCTTGCATRCTGCTGTCCACGCACCCAAAACCRTCATCRTATACATATTTTATTACATGCGTACCTGCTCCAGCAACCCCYGGATCGAAGGTGCTGCCAGAAATGCCCGGTCCACTAAAYGTTCCGCCAACAGGTGTTCCACCCAAGACTTCCGCTATMCCGCTTATACAATGTGATGGTGATAAMCCKGCAAAACCAACAACTGGCAATGGAGTTATAGTATTGGCGGGGACAGAACGAATACAAAACACACTGGATGTTACTGTAACCCGGTACAACCCTGCACAAAGAGAATCCGCCAAAGAATCCGTTTCCCCAATCGATACACCAAAGGAATCTCCCCARGCATAAACATAAGGAACCGTGCTGCCCGTTGGTGTTACAGTGGCGCTTCCGTCACAAGCACCTCCACACGAAGTCAAAGTTAAGGCAGTGATTGAAGCGGCCATTGAAGAGGTATCCGTGATATTGACACTGGATGTATCAGTGCAGCCATTTTGGTCCGTAACTGTCACATTATACAATCCTGCCAGTTGCCCATCGGCTACCGAATCGGTTTGTTGAGGAGTGGTGTTCCATAAGTACTGATAGGGACCTATACCTCCGCTCACCTGCGCGGTAGCGGAACCAATCGGTGCCAATGTATCGCAATTTGCCTGAACCATATTGCCAATGGCAACAATTACCACDGWTGGYTCTGTTATBACWACRTTMGRATCTACGGTKATGCACCCTTGAACATCCGTCAAGGTGACCCTATAAGTGCCMGCACATAGGTTTGTTGCMGTTGCAGTGGTCTGCGAAGCAAAGTCATTCCACARATAGGTAATAGGAGCAGTGCCTCCRGTAAAACACACRGTTGCYGATCCATCRCATGCAAAATTGCACGATACGTTTTGMGTGGCACAAATAKTCGGGGTTAGAGAACCGGGTTCAGTGATGGTAAATGGAGCCGTGGTTACGCAAGTGCTCGCATCCTTCACCACCGCAAAATAAGATCCCGCACACAAGCCAGCAATCGTCGGGGAAGAACCAGGCAAAGGWCTGCCTCCCGAATCCACCCATTTGTATGTATAAGGTGGTACGCCACCATTACCGGTAACTTCTGCTGTTGCATTACAAGCGCCGAARCACCCCACCACCATTGTGGTATCTGTAATACTGCTGAKAAATCCATTGGGGCCAGCKACAATAATGTCATTGTYYGCMRYACAYCCATTKGCATCGGTAACCGTAATGAAAAACGTTGAAGCACARAGGGTATCCGCCRTAACACCMACGTCTCCATTAGACCATAAATARGAATACGGTGCAACACCWCCACTGCCAATTACCTCAGCCATTGCATCGCARGTACTATCGCATGCTGCTTCTGTTGTTGTTACAGAATCCACGCTTAAGAATGGCGAATTCGGTTTTACTTCAGTGGTTTGTGTGGTGCTATCCGCACATCCGCCACCATCYGTATACATATATTGAATTGTATGCACTCCRAYACCAGCAACCGCTGGGTCAAATGAGCTCCCTACAACCCCGGGCCCGCTGAATATGCCACCTAATGGTACGCCCGTTAATAGGTCTGGATTGTTTCCAGCACAATATGTGGCTGCAAGGCCCGTGAAACTCGTTGCGGGTAACGCGGTTACAATCACTGTCTTCACACGGCTGCCCGTACATCCGTTTCCGTCACTATAGGTATAGGTAATTGTGTATGACCCAATTCCCGCTACGGCCGGGAAGAATGTGCTTCCACTAATACCAACTCCCGAAAAGCTTCCGCCCGCYGGAGATCCGGTCAATGGTGAAGAACCAGCYGAYAYRCAGTATGTCGKATTCAATCCMGCRTAGGTAACTACAGGTAATGGRTCAACAGTRACATTCTGCGCTGAACTATCAGTACAACCATTGCCATCTGAATAAACATACGTTATTGCAAACGTRCCCTCCCCGGCCACACCTGGATCAAATAYATTTCCACTTATGCCTGCACCAKTAAAMGTTCCTCCKGAGGGAAATCCAGCTAAAGTGGTTGKGCYTGCATCTACACAATAGGCTGGATCCAATCCCGAGAACGACACRGAAGGCARGGGATTCACCAACACATCCTGRGTWGTGCTGTCAGCACATCCCTGACCATCRGTRTAGAGATAYTGAATGGTRTGCGATCCCAATCCWGCTACCGCMGGATCAAAAGAACCACCTGATATTCCCGGACCAGTAAAGGTCCCTCCAAGCGGCGTACCTACCAATACATTGGGTGCCGAAGCGATGCACGTGGCAGYTGGTAATCCAACGAAACTCGCAATTGGAAGTGTTACTACCGTTACTACCTGAACATTCGTATTGACACAACCGTTTCCATCCGTATARGTATACGTTATTATATGCACTCCAGTCCCCGCCACAGCAGGGAAGAAAGAACCTCCGCTCATTCCATTTCCCGTGAAGAYACCACYGAGAGGYGAYCCGGTTAACACAGCCGAAYTCGAGGAAATACAATAGGTGAGATTGAGACCRCTGAATGAAACAACRGGTAAGGCATTAACGATCACAGACTGAATAGAATCATTAACACAACCATCTGCATCCGTGTAGGTGTAGGTGATGTTATGGGTACCTACCCCAGCTAATGCAGGATCAAAATTGTTGCCCGTTATGCCATTGCCAGTAAACACGCCTCCCAATGGGAAACCSGTTAAGGMWGCTACCGGTGCATCYACRCAATAACTGTTGGCCARCCCKGTAAAAGTCACCAGCGGTAGTGCAKTGACCACCACTGATTGGGTCTCTMCTCCGGAACAACCGTTACCATCTACATACAAATACGTAATCGCATGCAATCCCACTCCGGCTAAGGAAGGGAAAAAGGTGTTTCCGAAAACGCCGTTTCCCGAGAAAGTCCCACCHGCGGGAAAGCCCGTCAAAACCACAGGTGTCAGGTCATCCTCACAATATGGACTRACCAAACCMGTGAAGCTGACRATTGGCAAT
Organism: Flavobacteriales bacterium; assembly: GCA_002400975.1. Taxonomy (GTDB): domain Bacteria; phylum Bacteroidota; class Bacteroidia; order NORP154; family NORP154. The sequence goes on from NVRW01000040.1 coordinate 9,501, forward strand.
CCAATAATTACYACGTTCTGTACATCTGTATTTGTACATCCATTTCCGTCAGTATAGGTATACGTGATCGAATTGTTGCCTACCGCCGCAAGATTTGGAAAGAAGTCATTTCCAACAATTCCATTCCCTGAAAAAGCACCTCCAACAGGAGTGCCAGTTAACGGAACCGCCGCGAYATCACTTATACAATGAGGACCGCCCAGTCCGGAAAAGCTAACCACCGGCAGATTGACATATTGCACCACAACGGTGGCTGAATCTACACAGGGGCCGTTGACCTCCTTCCATTCAAAGGTATATGTACCAATGCCCGTTACCGTTGCGGTAGCTGCCGAACTGTTAGGGCTTGGAGCATATACCGCGGTTCCTGGACCTGCATCCAAAGTCCATGTTCCGGTTCCCGTACTGGCCAGGGCCACCAAATTGAAGTTTAAAGTACCACAGGCAAAGCCTCCGGTACCGGCATYTGAGCYWGGCTGTAAGTAGTAGTTTACYACAACATCATCAAAACCCGAGCAAGCTCCATTGRTTTCCGTCCATCTRAAGATATAGGTTCCATAKGCAGTTRCCGTCGTTATSGCCGTAGGRCTRGCCGCAKTGGGGAAGTAMGAAACCAAGCCYGGTCCAGACTGAAGTGTCCACAAACCAGAACCAACGCTCGGTACTGCAGCAAGGCTTACATTCAGGTYACAATCCTCCAARTCCGGACCTGCATTCGCTACRGGTTGCTGWGCATATACAACTACAATATCACTAAAATCCGAGCAAGTACCGTTCACCTCTGTCCATCGGTAAGTATAGGTRCCATAAGCCGATGCKGTTGCSGTWGCTGACGGGCTATTCGCACTGGGTATAAAACCYGTTRCACCCGGTCCCGCYTGYTGTGTCCAGGTACCRATACCCACTGAAGGYGTTGCACCGAACGTAATACTAAGGTCACATTCRTTKCCGCCACTCCCYGGTRTAGAAGTAGGTTGCTGATAAAAATTGACYGTAATCTCATCAAAATTAACACAAGAACCATTGGCCTCCGTCCATCTAAAAACATAAGTRTCATAAGCAGTAACSSTAACCGTTGCATTSGGATCATTCACACTGGGTAAAAACGARGAAGTTCCMGATCCGGATTGTTGCGTCCAGGTTCCCGTACCAATACTAGGGGTCGCTGCACACAGGAACGTCAAATCACACTCATCACCCCCAGCTCCGGCGTTAGCTGTCGGCATTGGCGCATCAACTATTACGGCGACACTGGCACATGTGGGGGACCACAATCCAGAAACTGAATTATAGCCTCGACTATAGTAAGTTCCAGAAGTGGTAGCCGAGTAAGTTGCCCCGGATCCCAAAATCGTACTTGTTCCACAGGTTGTACCCTGCCAATACCATGTGACATTAGAAGGCGATGGAGGAGACCCCACTCTGGTGATGGTCACATTTCCACAATTGGGCGAGTTACTTGTTGGGTTTCCGGGCACAGTTGGTGTCATTTGYTCCCCCTGTATATTGAGATTGTCAACAACAAACCCCGGATAACTGCCGGTACCACCGTTATCAAACCATCTGAAGCCAATAAACACGGTAGGATCGTTGTTGATCGCAGCAGGAATGGCCAGATTAACAACGTTTTGCGGAACTGCTTGTCCTTGATATTGCGTCCCGGACACATTGGTCCACGATACGCCGTCAGTAGAATAAACGACACGACCGTAGTCAAAAGATGCTTGCCCAAGACACCGCCAATCAAAGGTTATRTCCARCAACTGAAAACCAGATGARGAAAATCCTTTATATGCTATTCTATCCGATGTTCCAAAATCACCGTTGTATTCGCAATATGTTGCGTCACTTCCGACMGACAAACTGTATACCCCYGAGATRGCRCAGGCATTATTTGTAGTTGTCCACCTCGAACCTGATCCYGTAGTACTCCAACCACAACGAGGAAGATCACCCTCACCGCATGCATCAAAATTTTCCGTAAGCAGATTAGAGAATTGCCCAAATACCGGCGTTGCAAAAGCAAACAYCARAGCAGCTARCAAAGTTRTCCAACGTATGACAGTGGTGGGATACACAGCKTACAACGGTTAAGGCTAAGAGTGGCKGTTTAACTATTGAATTTGTTCAGAAAACAGGGTTTTGTCTACGAAATATACCTCTTTTTTGTTTCAGGTGCGGGYCTTTTTTRTCAAAACACGTTAAAAAAAGATCAWGCCAGRTGCCCRTAWAGGGAGAASAGCRATGCGTTATACGTMTCAGAATTGTAYTTTTCAACAGTCTGAAGGCCYGCAACTTGCAGCTTGCGAAAAAGCCGCTCATCTTCAATAAGCCCAATCACCTCATCTGCCAAAGCTTGTACATTCCCCTGCGGTACKACYAAGGCATCCTCRTTCATRCYGGMTATCTCAYTCAAACCTGGTGCGTTATAGGTAATKACCGGAACCCYKGAGGCCATGGCCTCCAACTGSACCAATGCCARCCCTTCCCAGGCAGAAGGAATCACACAGCAATCAATATTGCCATAAAATGTCGCCATATCCTCAACATAKCCCAGGACTGACACATCATTATSCAATCCCAGYTCCTCAATTGCTTTMCTCAACMGTTCACTRTCCGGTCCGGATCCTGCTATTCTAAAKATYACTCTCACACCTTTCTGCWTCTTRMCAAGTTGAGAYGCCAACTTTAGAAAATCCAGCCAGCCCTTTCGATGTACAAGCCGRCCAGCAAATCCAACAATGAATGGCCCCTTTCGTTTGACTGTGCTTGCCTGATCGCTAGCTGGAGCAATATGGGATGTCTCCCAACAATTGCGAAGCACCTCAATTCGCYGAGGTTTTATCCYGGCCCGATCRATTAATTTARCCCTAACCGCYTCAGAACATGCGATAAACTTATCTGYCYTRCTCTGAAAATACYTGAGCAGTAGTGGAAGYATCCATCCTTSCTCATATATATCCCCGTGTTCATGAARCACCAATTTAATCTTTGGTCTCACYAGCCTCTTGATAATATATCCRAAAACGATGGAACGCGGCAAATGGCAATGCAACAATGTTATATTATGCTTCACAACCTCCTTCCGCAAAGCGAACAACGGTGAAATACTCAACCTCCARCCCGAGGAGCATACRGTAACATTCTCYTCCTTTTCCAAAACACAGAGCTTGGTTCKCCTAAGTGCYATARCTCGCTGATGCAAYCKTTGATCACCTGAGGACAAAATAGACTTCAGCAAKGTCTGTGCTCCCCCTAAATCCAARGTGTCTATTACGTGCAACACCCGAATCTTCCCATTGCGTAGTTCAACKGCCKMTTTCAATTCAGAATCGTACTCCTGCACAATCCTCTTCCAGGCGAATTTCTTTTGAAATTCCTTCAGGTAAGTTTCAGGAACAGCATAACCATGTGGTAATTTCTGCGAACAATAAGCACGCAGACGCTCCACAATTGCAAATGGGTCCTTAAAGGGCACGAGTTCACCATTCAGTTTGYTCTCCAGCATGTCCTCTACTCCGCTAACCCTTGTTGCAATAAGATAAACACCTCTGGAAAGGGCTTCCAGCATAGAGATTGACATGCCTTCACTCAGCGAAGGAGCCACCATTATATGCGCCCTGGAATATGMCTCCAGCACCTTATTCTGTGTTACCTTTCCATAGAAGGTAATGTGGTCAGTCAAGCCAGATTCMGMTACAAAKCGCTCCATYCTCCTTCTCAAAGGACCATCCCCGTARATGGASACTGWAAAATCCCTCTGATATTGTGCAAATATTTCAATCGCCTTTAGAAAAACCATCGGTGCTTTCTGATGTACCAACCGCCCCACAAAAACAATATTCAAATTTGATTTCGACTTGTTTTGGCCTGAAAGAACACTTGCCTCACATCCATTGGGAATTACCTTAACCCTATTTGCCCACCCCGATCCAACAAACATRTCCGCATTGCTCTTCATCATATTSGTTTGAACAAATATCCTATCTGACGCCCGACAAATTGTTTTAAGCCGGAAATAGGACATAAGATGCAATGGCACCAAWGCGCCATACGGTTTAGCCCARGGGATATCGTGGCCATGAGACAGGAGMACATAGGGAATRTTGTATTTTCTTTTCAGGTATAWASSYWCSWNCACCTMYMKSWWWSMMRWMAYTSRSRAAMYRGWTRYYGWRMTRWCYSYTCTYGSMSASVWYHTCYMRRGYNACGTTKWKWWTRYSWRMNTCCADSAGAKYRYYYCCAAAGGGTTGGARCGGAACTCRCTCCGCCTTCTGGACTTAACACGAATTATGCGCAAATTKGGGTGMTCCTCCTCYTCTGYCAACCCCGGAAACCAAGTTGACAAAACGGTGACTTTATGGTGTTTTGACAATCCMYTGGCAACGTGTTGRCTTATTACACCTCCACCCCCACCAATTGGCGGGTATTCATAATTCAGAATGAGAATATTCATCTTGTAGATTCACTCGCTCGTTTACCACATATATAGGACGGCCTTTGGTCTCATTATAGATTTGCCCRACATACTCAGCCATAATCCAAACCARKATGAATAAAAATCCTATGAATATGAACATGACAATACTCAGCCATTTAAAYAGTGGATATAGCTCATCGAAAAACAGCGTATCTATGGCKACGTARGTGAGGAAACCAAAACCGACAAACATGGAGAAAAGYCCGAGCACCAATCCCAGTCGCAGCGGRAGGAGGGAAAAATTCAAAATMCCARWCATTCCAAGCCGAACCATYTTTAACATGCTGAAGCCCGTTTTACCATGTACCCGTTCCGGCCTTTCGTATTCGATTATTTCAAAATCATATCCCAACCAGGCTACCATGCCTCTCAGGTACCTGCTCTTTTCCCGCATTCCCTTAAGTGCGACCAGGACCTTGCGATCCACTAGCCTGAAGTCACCAATATTGCCTTCAATTTTTATGTCGGAAAACCTGCTCAACAATTTGTAATAAAACAACGCTGAATGTTTCTTGAAGAACTTATCGTTGCGCTTGGAACGGCGGGCATACACGATCGCTGCCCCCCCCATCCACTTGTCTACCATCTTCGCAATAATCTCCGGMGGGTCCTGAAGGTCACAATCCATGGTAATTATGGCTTTTCCAGATGAGCAATCCAGTCCAGCCGTAAGAGCTGCTTGCTGACCAAAATTYCGCGTGAAATCAAGGAACTTTACACTGATATCCTTAGCCGCCAAATCATGAAGCACCTCCAGGCTGYGATCCGAACTCCCGTCATTTACAAACACAAACTCGTATGACCTCTTTAGAGACTGRAGTACGCGTTTGGTTTTCYTGTAGAAAACCGGGAGGTTYTCCTCTTCATTAAAAACAGGGACTACTATAGATATATCAACTGCTTGTTCAGTCACAGAAATCGRATTTTTCTTTTTTCAGGACCRGGGAGGGCGTAAATCCTATCCAGTAAAGCTACAGAAATTAAATATTAAWAMTGGRCCAATACAGCCAGCATCTCMCTRGCCACSAAACACCTACTGATTGGTAGACGCCAATTGYGCATAATAGGMAGCYTTCTCSATCTCYCCYGTTCTCTTAAAGTAATCGCTGAGATTTTGGCAAAGTCCGCGATTTCCCCGATTAAGGCTAACTGCCTTTTCAAACAATTCTACCGCCTTGGGCTCCTGGCCAATTTGGATATAGTAATTACCAACATTTACGTAGGGAATGTCCAACAAAGAATCCAGTTCCATGATTCGCTCGTTCAATATAACAGCTGAGTCCCGAATCCCTAACTTAAAATAGAGGTTAGCCAAATTTGAAATCGACTTTATATGGTCATTTCGAATTGATATGGCCCTGATATATGCCTTCTTAGCCATCTGATCTTTTCCCAGCTGCTCATAGCAATATCCAATATTAAAACTGGCAATTTCAAAACCTGGGTCAAGCAYGAGCACTTTRTCAAAATAAGGGATTGCYTGCTCATARTCCTGGTAAAAATCATAATACACGGTGCCCAGGTTRTTCAAGGTCTGAACATGGTCAGGATCAAGTACCAATACCTGCTTGAAGTGCTTTACKGCTAAAGTGAGGTATTTCTGATTTTBRGYAGCCTCCCCCGGAGTATTGGGGTTRGRRTTGATTKCACGAAGAACATGACTTGCGACCAGGGCATTGGCGTGCAGGGAGTTTTCAATATAAGGAATGTCATGTAAATAAAGGGTTAAGTGATCCTTCCARTTGAAATTTCGGGTAATGGTTTTAGCACTATACGGCAATACTATCAACACCGTCAACATCAGYACCTTTCTTTTAACACTGGAGCCAATCRTGCTTACAGTTGTACCCGCAAATAGTTTAAATATGATATATCCCAATGCAATGCAAAAACCCAAAGACGGCATAAACAACAGTCTCTCTCCRACTATACCYGGAACCGGATACACAATATTTGAAAAAATGGATATGGTAGCCAGGTAATAGAAAATGGCAAAAGACAAAACAGACCTSGTTTTTATACCTTTTASTGCTATAAGCAGAAGGACAAGGTGAATAATCAAGGACAAAACCACCCATCCATTTGCCATGGATACCACGGGAATGTGGTTGAATCCATAATAGAAAACAAGTGGRTGTGGCAATAGCAGYAACTTCAGATAAATGAGCAAAGAGTAAAATCCCGTTGCAATGGTAACCCAGATATTGTCTTCATAAAACAAGGGGTTTTCGAACACCTTCAATTCCCTTTGCTCTTCTGGCAAATACATGTCCGGGCCTTGCAGCGCTATATAAGCTGTCGCAGCCAACAGAGCAACAACCAATACCAARGCCCTGGAAACCATTGGAATGTTGATGTCGGAAATGGCCAGCCGTTTCCCCTCCGAAGAGCTTATCTGTTCAGTAGCTTTGGCTAGATCGGGTCTTTCCCCTTTACCGCTTCGCTTTGAAAAATAGAAGTAGAGGCAGGCAATCGTTATAGTATTCAGGGCAAATATTTCGAGATYATATATATTGTACGAACTGAGTTTTGCAGCCAATATCCATGTGCAGATTCCCAAAAGAATGAGTGGGCTTTTAAGCAGCGTTGCACCATTGGATATGATAGCGGAATTGAATCGGTAAAAATAGGCAGAGAATGACAACACAGCCATCATGCTAAGCAGCGTGGCTGGATAGGGTGATTGCACAACCCCGATCGCTCTCAAATTGGATAGCACCAGAAAAGCTGCAAGAAATGCGAAGCCTGCAAGCGTATAACTATTCTTCAACCCAATCAACAATTTCAGGCGTTTCTCGCTGGTATCACTYGTGTAATGCACCACCATRGCCACAAGTGCATATTGATAAAAATCACCTGCYCCATTTATTATTGCYATGACATAGCATACCAATCCTATCAATAAGATCTTGTATCTGTTTGCCAGCTTTAGCATAAATATGACATACACTTTAGAAGTATTCACGAACCGCTTGCCACCTGCAGATAATCGATTCATCAAGATGTCTGTCAGGCTCTTTAGAAATCCACCCGACACATCTGAAAAAAAGTAAATGGCTAATGGAATAACAGCCAGAAATGTCAACGCGTTTTGCTTCGATAAAAACGCAAATACAAAACAGARTAACCCAAATACAAGGTGCTTTATCYTTCTGTATTCGGTGAATTTCAGGAAGAAATAAAGCGCTGTGATGCATCCAAGGAAGCTGAAGATCTCCTCTCTATTCTTGAGGCTCGCAACTGCCTCCGTATGTATRGGGTGGGCAATGAAAAGGACGGTAATAATGAACGGTAGCAGTTCATCGTATTTTCGAAGTAGCTTCCTRAGTAAATAAAACAAAAAGACGCAGGTCAGCCCATAAAAAATCAGATTGAGCAGATGRCTGACCCATGGATTTTGACCAAATAATGTGTACTCAATGGCAAATGACGATTTCACAATCGGGCGGTATCCATAATTATACTCRCCGTACACCCTGTATCTGGAAGTRAATATTTCCGGAATTGCCTTTATCCCTTTTTGGATCAACGGATTGTTGGTCACAATRGGGTCGTCAATTGCATATTGGTTGGGCAGGGTRTTTCCGTACAAAACAAAAGTAAGCGCCAATAAAATAACTGGGTACTTTGATAGACTCATGATCCYTYTTTCTGCCGGTTAYAGGTTGGTRTTTYCAGCACCGCAAAYGTRTCATTCCACATCCCTTAGGYGCTGCATATCAATATTACTAATTATTATGTCCGATAMCGCCAAYGAGTCCYATTGTGCWRGGTSAACGGATGTACTTAAAAGAGGACATTGAATCACTTAAGGGCACCTCTGATAATTCATTCGCATCAAAATCTCCATAGTTTTTTAAAGACCATGAAAATTTTCGAAACATTATCGGGATAATGCGAGGAAATTTGAMGCAGTATTTGAAAAACTATGGAGACCTGATGGGAACARRWRRAWSAAACGGAATGACTCCCATTCAGGGTCTTTTTCTTTGTTTAATTTTGAATAATGATCACTCAAAGCAAATTGTCCACATTCGCAAAATGGCTTGCTTTAGGTCTGTTTACCTTTTTTTTAGCCGCGAATACTGTGTTCGCATTTAAAGGGATGGTGAGCGTTCTGTTCTTTTCGGTAATCTTTACACTTGCCTTTCTGCTCAGCGAATCAGTTCTAAAAATTACCGGCACCAGCAATAGAATTCGAGGCAATACCAGGATAGTTATTATCTCAATTTTTACAAGTATTCTAATAGGGGAAGTCTTCTTCCGCATATCTGGCAAATATGATTCGTACGGGGAGAAAAACGGGCATTTTTTCTACCGATTGGTTTATGATGAAGCCGGATATGATACTAAACTCCTGTTTGAATTCTACAATCGTGCATACAAAACGGCAAATCAGACTTCTTTGGACGATATTGACTCAATTTCTGATGACCATTTTCGGATTCTTGGTTTAGGTGATTCGTTTACAGAGGGTGTAGGTGCCCCGGAAGACTCCACATGGCTGAAGATCCTTGAAACAAATTTRAATGAGCGACCTGGAACAAGAAAAATTAAAACAATAAATGCCGGAATAAGCGGTAATGATCCATTTTTTGAGTACTTCATCTTAAAGGAAAAATTGCTTGCTCACAAACCAGATTTAGTAATCGTAGCAATAAATAGCTCAGATATTGCCGAAACCATCACCAGAGGTGGGATGGAGCGTTTTCGGACAGATTCAACTATCGCTTACAGGCAGGGGCCATGGTTTGAAATAATCTTTGGAATGAGTTATGTCTGTCGCGCTTTCGTTTTTGAAGTGCTAAATTACGATTGGTTGTTATTGACAAAAGAAGAGAGGGAACGGGAAGAAACAGAGGCACTTGATAAAATACAAKCCTGTATTCTGAATTTTGGCCAATTGGCCAAGGACAACAGCCTGGAAATTCTTTTGCTATTTCATCCTATGGTTGAGGAAGTTATCTCTGGCAGTAGTCCTTTTGACCGAATGATTCAGGAATTGTCCGATAACCCSCAACTCAAGATTTTTGACCTGCTTAAGTATTACCGGGCTGAAGGGGAGATGAATAAGGGCAATGCGATGGATTACTATTGGGAAATTGACAGACATCACAATGCCAAAGGATATGCGCTATTCGCAAAAGGGGTGGAAAAGAAAATTATTGAGAAGTTGGAAAGAATTCAGTGATTGGTCCTAACTTAGAGGAAMGTGTTACCAAATGAATAAGACCAAGATAGTGAACGGCATCATTTTTAAAGAGATCATATATTCATATGCCCGAACTGGCTCTAAAAGTTAATGGTATATCCAAGCTTTATCAGCTGAACAGATCCAATCAGGATCGGTTTAGGGAGGGAGTGATCAGGTACGGACGAACATTGTTTAACCGGAATCAAAACACTGTCGATAACGGCTCCCTTTGGGCATTGAAAGATGTGTCATTCGACCTGGAAAAAGGGGAGGCTTTAGGGGTTTTTGGAAGCAACGGCTCTGGTAAAAGCACATTGCTAAAAATACTCAGTGAGGTAACTCAACCTACAGAAGGTAGYGTTGAAATATATGGGAAGGTTGCCTCCGTGCTCGACGTAGGCATGGGCTTTCACCMAGATCTCACCGGCAGAGAAAATGTATTCTTTTGCGGAAGTGTTTTTGGAATGAGCCGCATGGAATTGAGTAAAAACATGGATCAAATTGTCGACTTCAGCGGTATCGGCGAATTTATTGACAGTCCGGTTAAACACTATTCAAGCGGCATGTATATGAGACTTGCCTTTGCATTGGTCTCCCATATATCYGCAGACATCCTCCTCTTCGACGAAGTATTTTCTGTRGGAGACGCGGCATTCAAGCACAAGACCTTGAAAAAAATGAGGGCGTTGGCGAAAGAGGGCAAGACAATCATCATCGTAACGCACAATCTAGGTGAGATCACCAATATCTGYAACCGSGCGATCATAATGGAGCATGGTAAAATCAAGGCKAGTGGGTCGCCSGACGAGTTGAYAGCAGATTATGTTGCAGAAACATTCGAACTGACCCAGCAAGAGAGCACCAGCAAATTGGCAGATGAAGCACAGGAGCAAAAAAGAACAGCCAACAACGTAAAGATCTGGGATAATTTAAGTGAAGCTCCAGGAAATGAGCGCGCGAGGATTGTGAAGTTTCAGGTATTCGGACATAAAAAAGATCCCTCGGAGGACATTTACATGGAAGACGGAATTGACGTCGAGGTTTCATGTAAGGAACTAATCGCCAACAGCAATTGYGACGTTGGTTTTACCYTATATGACCAYGCTGGAAACAATGTTTTTGCCGCGACCACRGTAATATCKGCAAACGCAGCYGGYGYTAAGATTGRWGGAGATTTCACAGCCACCTGTCATATACCTCCCAATACATTGAATGCCGGCGTTTTTACGATGAATGTCTTTTTAGTGGAAAATGAAAAAGAGATTTTYCGGAGTATGCCGGGCGTGGTTATCTTTAGGGTGCTCATGAACGAATCTGAATTGAACAAACCCTGGAGCARRTCTTTTCCGGGCCCKCTAAGACCTCTGTTGGATTGGGAAATCGTCGAGACGAAGRACAAGGCTAATTAGCAGCAAGAACAAATTGATCAAGAAATACTTCCAGGCTTTTCGATTTGCTGAGGTAGGTATACTTACGGGTTTCGTGCTGATCGGAGCGGTGTTTTCAATACCATCGTTTAGTTTTCTTTCCATTATTGCACTCGCGCTACTTTATGTTGTCGGATTCTTTTGTATCAGCTCACTTTACGCCTTTAACGCCTATCAGGGCAGAAAAGAGGACAAGAACAACGAGCGATTAAAAGCGCTTGGGGAGGTCCCGCCCCGTCATTATCTCATCTATTTTAAGGTAGGCTACGCGTTTTCTCTTGTGCTCGGCTTCTATGTCCGRACTGAGCTGTTTCACTTGATCCTTCTATTAGGGTTCCTGGGAGTTGCCTATTCSCTCCCBGGAATTGGCAAAGGAAGGCCATTGGCAGGGACCATAATACACTTCTTCTTTCAGATGATTGCCTTTCAAATGGGATATGTRTTTTTCGAACCCATTTCAYTGAATTCAATTCTGCTGTCTGTTTACTTCTCYCTACTGTAYATGGCTGGCCACTTCCACCATGAAGTGATAGATTATGAAGCGGATAGGCTCAATGCAATAACAACAAGCGCTGTCTACTTTGGTTTTAGCRARGCYGTMAAKCTCTCCTTTGYGTTTTTCACCCTSAGCATCCTTTATTGGATAGGTCTTTATGTGCTAAAAATAATCGGCCAAACGGAGCTCCTTATTTTTTTGACAGCCTTTGTWATRCAATTGATCRTTTACCTGTTCAACCGAAGTCATTTTGAAATATCTCCTCARAGAAGAATTCAATATAGAACCTATTACCGMTTGCTTTACTTTACTGCGGGGCTGGTTTTGGTATGTTGCATAATTTATAGGCTCCCATAGTACGCTTTCAAGACCTTGGGTTCTTTGGCTTGAAAAACCGCAGGTTTTTTTCTTAAATTCGGTGGGTGGGTTTTTTGAAGATTGCATTTGATTATTCCGGCCTGATCCCMCTGATAACCAACATTATATTATCGCGCTTATGTGCTTAGTAACTTACTCTTGGGATAAACCCGATTCAGTAAAAAAGGTAGACAAGTTTGAGTTGACCAATAAGGTGACCTGGGCGCATTTGGARCTGACRGATGTTTGCAATTTGCGTTGTGAATGGTGCTATGCCGGTGTTGARCATGGCAATAAGGCGTTTATGAGCCTCGACGGAATTGAAAAGGCCTTAACTATATTGGCAAGATCTGGCGTAAAGCAGGTTACCTACGCTGGTGGAGAACCATTAATTCATCCTAATATAAAGGAAGCGGTAGAGCTGGCTTCCAGGCTGGGAATGATTGTTCATATCAACAGCAATGGCACTTTTCTTACCCCGGAATTGGCCGTGGAKCTRAAGAAACATGGCTTGTCRCAAATTCARATCAATCTCATCGCTCTTGATGAGAAATTGCCGGAGAAAATACTCARGGGKGAGGATGCCTCAGACAAAGTGACCAATGCCCTGAGAAATGCCAAAGCTGCAGGCTTAACAACGGTAGCACAAACAGTTCTCACCACGGAAAATGAAGATTCAATTTTAGATATCATTAAATATTTTAGAGAGAATTTTGAAATAGACCGCGTAAGGGTATGGGACACCACTCCATCAGGTGCAGCAATAGGAAAACGGGAATTATATCCCTTAAATTATCCAAAAACACTTGAGAAGATTACTGATTTTACGGCGKGCCTGGGTGCAACGCATGTGCTATCATACGAACCCTTTTTCCCTTTGCAATATGAATCCCCGATTCCGGTAACGCATGTTCCCTGTCCTAGCGGTGAGGCCATGTTGATCCATGTTTTCGTRGACTTCAAGGTGTAYTTCTGCTGCACAATGAGAGATGCATATTTATATGACCTCTTTGATTATGAAGACATCTCTGATCTTCACAAGAAAAAAGTAAAAGAATACAAGGCGGACTTCTATGGCGATTCGGCGTGCAACTCCTGTAAATTTGCAGGTTCGTGCGAAAAAGGATGCCCTACCAGGGCTAGTATAGAGCCCAACAGAGTGGATTACCAATGTCCTGATCCGGTTCAGGTGTCGCATTCAGAAGTGATGGTTTAGGGGGCATCAGCAGTGCTTTCCTGCTCGTGATACTTGTAAACCAAAACAACCGTGTCATTAACCAAATCCAGATTAAGAGAAATGTTCAGCTGTCCGATTTTATCAAAACCGACTTTGTATTTCATAACAACCCCTTTCTGRTCATTGACTGTGATCTTATCTGCAACACTGCTGGGTTGACCTAACAATTCTATTATCTCACTTTTTGATTTGCCAGGTAACCTGTTTCCACTAACTATATCATTAACCATGTCGGCTCTTTTTTCAGGAGCACTTTGCCATACCTCGGGTGAAAAAACGAGGGGGTTATTGAAATAGTGAAGTGTGCCTAACCCAATCAAGGCCACTAAAGTCAGTACCACAATTGCTGTCTTCTCTCCTTTCAAAATACAGTTCTTGATTCTTTTGACCTTACCATTAAGGACGTGAGCAGCTCAACTTGCTGCGAATACGAATTTGTCTATGCTGCCGAAACAGCCTCCGGGTTTTTTAGMTCYTTGGTAATTGCGGCCTGSSSTTTCCGGTGATCAACCGCATCCATTTTYCGRAAAAAGGCCGAAACCCTTCCAAGTACGTAGCCGAGCACBCCAAAAAATCCAATTGTCAACATTTTAAGCTCDGTCCAVGAGCCCAATCGCCTTAACCGCTTGAGTATATADCTCGGTCGCATATAAAAGCTGGTGATCATCTTTAAATGCAAGCGCTTGATATCATCAAATGTAAGATCCTCCAGTTCTATGATCGGATTACCAGCGTAGTAATCATCCCAGTTCTCTGAGTTTAGCACGCCCTGTGATTTTGCCCAGCTATACAGGCTTGTTCCGGGTAGCGGCATTACGATATTGATAACAACATAATCCGGATCCAGAAGATTCATCAGCTTGATGTTATTCATAATTATCGCTTCCGTATCTCCAGGGAGTCCCACCAGAAAGCAAAGCCTGATATCAATTTCAGCCTTCTTGGTCCAGGCAATCGCCTCAAAAACCTGATCCTTGGTGATTTTCTTTCTCACTGAATTCAAGATGCCCTGATCAAAATTCTCAACGCCATACATTATCTGATGGCATCCAGCACGCTTCATCTTCGTCAGCATTTCCTGATCTACGATATCCACCCTTGCGAAGCAAACCCAGGTAATGTCCGTTTTATGTTCAATTATCAGGTCACACAAGGCAATCACGTTCTTCTTGTTAATCGTGAAAACATCATCCATGAACAGAATCTCCTTAATCCCGTAGTTGTCTATTAAGTAATTTATCTCTTCAAAAATTCTCTTTGCAGACCTGAATCCAACCTTCGTATCAAAGGCTCCCCKACAAAAACTACAGGTCCACGGACAWCCCCTKGAKGTKACCATCATCATTGCGGGCAACCTCTTGTACGATCCCAAAATTGGCGTGTACTTAGGCAGGTCCAGCATATCGTAGGCAACAAAGGGAACAGTGTCCAGGTCATCAATCCGCTTTCTTGGCTTTGTTTTGGTAACAACGGTTKCTCCCTTCCCGTTCACCGTTTGATAGGCAATCCCATCAATTTCGCTTAACTCTTTGCCTTCCAATATTTCCTCCAGGGTATACTCTCCTTCACTGAGCACCACCACATCGACGTAGTCCTTTTCGGCACATTCCTCAGGCATAAATGTCGCATGTTGGCCACCAAATACCATAAGGGTATCGGGATAATGTTTCTTGAAAATTTCAGCCAGCTCGAACGCTTTTAACACCGTGAGAATGGTAGTGGTTATACCAACAACCCTCGGCCTCCTGGATTCTTCCGCATAGGTGTCAATAATATAGCGTTCAAATTCTTCGATGTCAGGCGCTACAATATTGCAATCCAGGATTTCAGCCTTGTAATTYCTGGTTCTCACATAAGCGGCCAGTGACATCAACCCAATAGGCGGATCATCCGAGCGGACGTTCTTCCAAATGCTGTCCGATTTGTATTTGAAAGGAGGTTGAATAAACAGACAATCCAACACCTCACTTTTTACATGGCCATTTGTACCTGCGCCRGKGGAAGCAGCAATTTGATCCTGATATTCCAAAACCTCGGTATTGCCTTCAATCTTCACTTGGRARTCTATTGGGTGTATMCCCCGAAGATACCYTTTTATTTCAATATGATTAGAGCGAWACAGSCTCCYGATTGTTAGCGACCTGGTGTTTGTTTGAGTCAAYAGATCGTATTGCACTTACCTCCGTGGCYACATACCYAAGRAGGTAATTAACAGCCGTAATGGCAATAACAAACTCCATTACCATGGTCCACCTGGCAATGCCAATTCCAATAATAATAATGAAGAAAAAATTGAGAAATACCGTGCTCAATACAAGTGGTGCYTCTAATGTAGTATAGCGTCCTCTSGTTARCAATAMGAGGCTGAGAGCAAGCACCATCAAGARTGAAATGGAAAAGATGCCACCAGATTCMACCGGCAAATAAAAAGGAGTGCTGATTATCGATAGGGTCAATAGCAAAAGCGCAACTCTTAATGGTCTGGCCTGTGTACGCSWCYGGACCAAYGTCAYAATCGGTTCAACAATTAGCAACAGTGAGATCAGCCAAAGTAAATGAAACTGGGACATGGCTGAATTGAATTTCAACCACATCAATTTGAATATGGAAGATGGATGGTGCAGGTAAAAATTGAYAACCCTTGYTATGCTCGACGAGCCTTCCATTTCATCRTTGTTGTAAAAACTTKCRGGATCRCTTCTCCATTCCGGGTACCATCCTCCATCCTTCATGTATTCATTGTGCCCATCGAGAAGCAGGTTTTGCACAACAAAGAGCCTTAAAAAGTGAATAGACGGGGCCGTCGTTATCTGCTCGAGCAAAGCCATCCGAGCCAGTGGATTGAGAATGGTGTCAGTTAACATGAATCCATTTTTCCTTACCGCAGGCAACAGACTATCCCGCAAAACGCCTTTTTCAATAGCGGACAATTCCCTTGTTGGAAGAAACCCTTTCCCCATTGAAAATGAACCCTTTTCAAAAACTGCTTGCTTCTGCGAAAGCGATAGGTCTTCATCAAAAACAATTTCCTTAATCTCCGCCAAGGTCTGCTTCACAGAACGTTCCCTTATATTGACAAACAGGGTCCAGGGCAGTACCGGGATAACGGAAAATAAAAGCACTATAGCCAAATTCGTCAGCGACTTTTTTTCTTTGGATTTATAATATTGCCAGGCCATRTGCAAAAGCAGYAATAGYGGAATAAAAATTAAACTCCCCTTTACCAATARYCCSGCTCCAAGCGYAAGGCCCAGCACYACCGACGAYAGCCTATTCTTCTTTGAATCATAGTTGATATAAGCTGCRATRATCAGAAAGAGCGCAGTTATTATCAAGGATTCAGACATTATTTGACCAGCTACATAGGAGCTACTACCCAGAAATAAAATGCCAGATATGACCCCACTGAGAATACCCGTTTTGCCCCAGAAATGCCGACCGATCCAGGGCAAGAAAGAGGCAACCATTACCAGTAACAGCAGCTGTATATATTTTGCAATTAACGGGCTTACGCCAAATATTTTATAGACAACACTGAGAAACAGAGGATATCCCAAATTTCTTTGCAAATCAACGGCCCCACCAAAGACCATAAATTTGTTGTGGTACCTCCTATTGTAATTGTCAGCGAATTTATACCCGGCAAAGTCTCCCATATTGCCCACCCTGTGAAATCCACGGCCATTGGCAAAATTGACCGCGATGGATTGATAGGACCAGGAATCCCTCGCGAGTTCAGCCGTGTCTGTAAAATTGGCCCGATAGGCGAAGAAGAGGTAATAACACAGCCCAAGGCTAAGGGAGAGAATAAAAAGCAGCTTATTCTTGCGCAGCAACGCATCAAGCGTTTGATCGACAAATTTCGCTATGCTCCGCATTCGATATTGAAGTTGTTTTATTTAGGAGAAAATGAACCATTTTTTTGCGGTTCGAGGCATTTTTGAAAGGCGTAGCAATAGCTGCAGATTGAAAAAATAATGAAGAAATGCGAAAAAAGAGTTGTTTTTTAATCAATRAGAAGGACTTTAAACAAATCATTGGCAAATATATGATATAACTTTGTTTAACTCCGGTTCCCAAAACATGACTTGGTTCTCAGAAAATCCACTAAAAGCAAAGCTGCTTTTCGSACTCAATCTTTTGATCTTCACTTTTATTCTATTGCTCATCACAGAGTTRGGCYTGGGTTATRTCCACTACAAAAATAAATATGCGTCCTTAAGTGATAGCGATCAGCGATACATTCGATTGAGGGAAAACCCACCCAATATGGATGTGGAAAGAGAAATYTCAGAGGCCAATAAAAAGCAATACAATATTATAAATCTGCAGGAGGAYAAATACAGGCTGCGGACAGATGAGAACGGTTTTGTTCAGCCCAGYAAGATCCACAATGACGCYGATGTAGAGGTGTTTTTCATTGGAGGATCAACCACAGAATGCAAAGCMCTYAGTGAAGARYTGAGRTTTCCYTATCTRACSGGCMGATTGCTGGARGAAMAMACAGGMCTAAAAGTGAATTCCTATAACGCTGGGGTCAGCGGTAACCACTCTTTTCATTCGATCAACTCACTTTTGAATAAGATCATTCCCTACCATCCAAAGATTGCCGTTCTTATGAACAATGTCAATGACGTCGCACTGGTTTCATTCGGCTCCTATTGGAGCAATTCCATGAACAAGTCTCTAATAATCAATTCTAAGACAACAGGAACAGCTCTTCCAGAAACAGCCCCTTTCTTTTTCCCGGTATTGAAGCAACTTGTTGGAGAAGCTCTTGCTAAATACAGCGAGGAAGAATGGGAACATGATTATACGCGCCCGCCCACCAATGARTTGAAATACGCTAAATCTACTGGAGAACATTTTCAAATAGACACAAAGGAAATAATCCGCCAATATGAGAACTCCTTAATTACCTTTATTAAAGTTTGCCGAACCTGGAACATTGTRCCYGTATTGATGACCCAGGYAATTCTCGATCAAAAAGATGTRAAAGTCATGWCCGAAATACCCKCCAGRATTGACTTGACAATGCCAGAAGATCCGATGACSGATCCCGGGATGTTAAGTRTTATGTACTCATTTCAGGACACATTTAACAACGTCATCAGGAATGTRGCYGCAGCAGAAGAAGTGCTGCTCATTGATCTAAAGAACCTTGTCCCTTCAGRCGACCATCGCTATATTTACGATCGGTTTCATTATAATGATTCGGGATCGGTTCTGGTGTCKTCATTGATTGCGGATAAACTGCAAGGGATAATCCTKAATGAYTCYATCCTSACSGAAGATGAAAAACAACCTCTTGTCCAKTGAGAAAGAYCATCACTTCAAACATACCCGGTATTAGGTCAAACTTGCGGAGGGTGATGGAACACAAACAATTGATCGTCACTTTTGCCCGACGGGACCTGAAAATACRATATGCTCAAACGGTATTGGGTATAACATGGAGCTTTGTGAGGCCTTTGATTGGCTTGTTGATCTATACTCTGTTTTTTTCCTATCTGYTAAATGTAAATACCGGGGCWRTCCCCTATCCCCTTTTCGCTTTTAGTGGAATGGTATGCTGGTATTTTTTCTCCTTTCTTGTGTCCAATTCGGGTGTCTCATTAAGGGAATCGCAAYACATGATTAAGAAGATCTATTTCCCCAAGCTCATCTTACCGCTATCTAAGGTATTGGTTGGACTGGTGGAATTTAGTATTGCGATCATYATCTTATTGTGCCTGATGGCAGTTTGGGGAATGGTCCCRGGAATTATGATCATCCTTTTGCCCCTTGTGGAGCTTCTCAATGTGATAGCGGGACTTTCCATAGGCATCTGGCTAAGCGCCTTGACGGTTCGTTATAGGGATTTTCATCATGTAATTCCCTACCTGGTGAATTTTGGAATCTTCCTGACTCCTATTTTTTATCCCGCTACCCTTATACCAGAAGAATATTACTATATCGTTTACCTTAATCCGATGGCTGGGGTGGTAGAAAGCATGAGATGGATGCTTTTCAGTGGTCCAATCCCGTCCCTTAATTTTTTATGGGGCTTTGTCCCTGTTTTCCTGTTGTTCTTTTCCGGGATATACTACTTCACTAAAATTGAAAACAAGATCGCCGATATCGTTTAATTAGCTGTTTAGCCACCCTCTTCAATGCAAAACGCCCCAAATATTCCCTTCAACGGAATCGACAGATTTTATCATGAACACGCTGCGAATGT
>NVRW01000041.1 GCA_002400975.1 Flavobacteriales bacterium
CACACAAAAGAATTGATTTATTTTCTATATTGAAATTAAATGCTTAAAATTAATGGAAAATTCGATAAAAAATCTGTTTTCTCGACGGTGGAATTAAGCGAAACATTTATATAGGTTCCACCGTTTAAGATATATCGTTGGAGGCCTAAATCTAGCAAATATTCTTCATTTAAAATAACGGGATTTAGTCAAAAAACTAAGACAAAATGAAAGAGAATAAGGATGATTAAGGCAGGATAGAAGATCTTTGTTGTTAGCTTTCCTTTTATGAACAGCCAAAGCCCACCCGCAATAGCCAGGATTAAGAGTAACGATCTCCAGGCATCGGCTTGAAGAATGCTCTCCCGGTCAACAACAAGCGCCTCAATTAAGAAGACAGGCCAACCGCTCTGTGCCAGTCTCGCATCAGCATTGGCGGAAAAATCAAAAAACAAACCAGGTATCACTGCAAAGAGCAATGTTATACCACCCACAATTCCCACGGACCACTTAATCTTCTTTAACAGTTCTACTTTGGAAATCTTCGATTCAAATACCTCCTTAAGTGCCAGAAATGCCAGAAGCGGCACCGTAAGCTGAGCAATAACCAGCATCGTAGATACCACTCTGAACTTATCATACATTGGTACATGATTAAGGAAAAAATCCGTAATGGGATTGTGTATTACTCCATCCATATTATATGGGATGAGCTCCGGGAAGTTCCTTCCCCATCCCAATACAATAGATAGCACCGTGGCTGCCAGTAACCACCACTTCACAGGACCTTTGACAATAAACAGGCCCAATACAAAAAGAAAACACACAATTGCACCGAGGTATACCGGGCCTGACTGCCCCGGTTGGTCTCCCCAGTAAATCGGCACCTGTTTAATAATGTTGGCAGCGTTCGGCACTCCTCTTTCTTTTAACACTTGATATGTTTCACTGTCTTTATCCAACGATCCATAGGAAGCACCCCCCATAAAATTGGGAATGATTAAGGTCCAGCTCTCCGCAACTCCATAACTCCACGCCGTAATATAGTCTCTATCAAGCCCATCTGTTTTTATTTCCGAATTGGAAGTCAATTCCGATTTCCCCCTGGTAGAACTGTCACTGTACTGATAAGTCATCAACAGGTGTGTACTGTGTGTTCCTACTGCCAGGATGGCAGCTGCCATCAACACACCCAAAGCTCGGAAAAACCTCTCGTATGATTTCTCCCTCACTGTTTGCCAGAAATGGAACAACCCATAAAGAATCAGAATAATCAGCAAATAGTAAATTATCTGGAGGTGRTTGGCCCTGACCATAAGYGCTAAGAAAAGGCCCGTAATAGCTCCACCGGCCAGATATTTACCCCTGAAKGCYAACATCACYCCAGCAAGCACGGGGGCCATCAATGCCAATGAGAGCGTTTTAGTACTGTGCCCYGCRCCRATAATAATTATAAAATAGGAAGAGAGGCCAAAGGCAACCGCTCCGGCTGCCGCCAGCCAGGGGTTGAGACGCAAAGTTGTCAGRAGTAAATAAAAACCCAKCAACGAAATAAACAGGAAGCTTGCCGGTGAAATACCCATTAACAATATCGGCAGCAGATGAACCATGAGATTCGTCTTCGATTGCATGGACACATTGTAAGCAGGTAATCCACCGAATGAACTATTCGTCCATAGGGGTTCAGAATCATATATCTCCCGAAAATCATGGCATTCTTTAGAATTGCCAGCATGCGTCATGACATCATTAGACTTTAGTCTTTTACCGTTTGTCATGGGATAAAAGAAGGCCATCGTGACAGCCATGAACAAAGCAATAGCCAGTGCGTGGGGTGTTAGTTTCTTGAAGTCAATTTGGAACATCAGCTCAATAACAAAAAATCAATCTACTTCTTCAAAGTCAATGTATTCACCTGAATCATTGTCTTTTTTGGGATCTCCAGGCTTCTTCTTTTCAGCATATTTGATGGTAATCTCTCCTTCTTCTTTATCATTTTGTCCCCGATTTGTATCAAATTGGTCCTGCATGTTTTGCCGTGTCTTTTTGAACAAATACTGTATCAAAAAAGGAAAAACAAATCTACTGATCAATTTAAAACCATAATAAATGGCCGCAAATATTATCAGAAATTTGATCAATCCCATCGCTCTTCAGACCACCTGGATCCTATTTACTCAAGTATAGATTCCGTTCAGAGTATATTTTTCTAAAAAACTCATCTTCAAGGTCATCTATGAAATATATTGCCTCCCCGGTTGACTTCATCTCCGGGCCAAGTTCTTTATTTACRTTTGGAAATTTGTCAAARGAGAACRCYGGTATCTTGATAGCATAACCTTTGGAYCTKGGTTTAAACTCAAAATCCTTYAACTTATTCTCCCCYAACATTATCCGGGTGGCAAAATTCACATAGGGTTCATCATAGGCCTTACYGATAAAGGGCACCGTTCTGGAAGCTCTTGGATTCGCCTCAATGATGTAAACCACCTCATCTTTGATCGCAAACTGAATRTTGATCAATCCCACWGTATTTAACGCCAGTGCGATTTTCTTTGTATAGSCYCTAATCYGATYMARGACCTCGTCGCTCAAATCAAATGGTGGCAATACCGCATAKGAGTCGCCGGAGTGTATCCCAGCTGGTTCAATATGCTCCATAATTCCAATRATATAAACRTCCTCYCCRTCACATATSGCATCAGCTTCGGCYTCWATGGCGTTTTCCAAAAAGTGATCCAGAAGGATTTTGTTATCCGGCATTTTGCGCAGGATATTTACAACATGATGTTCCAACTCCTCCTTGTTGATTACGATCTTCATGTTTTGCCCCCCCAAAACATAGGATGGCCTGACCAGCAAAGGAAATCCCAGCTCGTCGGCCAACTCCAACGACTGCTCYGCGTCTACCACAACACCATACCTGGGATAAGGCACATTGTTCTCTTTTAACAGATCMGARAAGGCTCCYCTGTCCTCTGCCAYATCCAGTGCTTCATAACTGGTTCCWATTATCTTAATGCCATATTTGGTGAGTTTCTCSGCCAGTTTTAAGGCTGTTTGTCCCCCTAGCTGTACAATTACCCCTTCAGGCTTTTCATGCAGGATTATATCGTAAATATGCTCCCAAAATACYGGCTCAAAGTAGAGCTTGTCAGCTATGTCAAAGTCSGTRGATACGGTTTCAGGATTRCAATTGATCATTATTGCTTCGTATCCACATTCCTTGGCAGCGAGGATTCCGTGAACGCAACARTAGTCAAACTCTATTCCCTGGCCAATTCTATTCGGACCAGAGCCCAACACAATGACTTTCTTCTTCTTTGATCTTACYGATTCATTCTCGCCCTCAAAAGTTGAATAATAGTACGGCGTTTTAGCTTCAAATTCTGCCGCGCACGTATCKACTAATTTGTAAACCCGATTCACGCCTAACTCATTCCGTTTCTTGTAGACYTCGCTCTCCAAAGCCCCGATGAGGTGGGCAATTTGCCTATCTGCCAGKCCCGATTGCTTCGCTTCAAACATCAAGTCTTTAGATATTGTTTCAACRGTATATTTGACTAATTCACCTTCCAAACCAATCATCTCCTCAATCTGGTGAAGGAACCACTTGTCAATCCTTGTAATTTTCTGGATGGTTTTCATCGGAATTCCCAGTTTCATGGCATCATACAGGTGAAAGAGCCTGTTCCAACTTGGATGCGCCAAACTATCCAGAATCACCTCCTGATTTCTCAACTCCTTCCCATCCGCACCCAATCCATTGCGATTGATCTCCAATGATTGACATGCCTTTTGCAATGCTTCCTGAAATGTCCGGCCTATTCCCATGACTTCTCCAACCGATTTCATCTGTAGCCCCAACTCCTTATTCGGACCCTGAAACTTATCGAAATTCCACCTTGGGATCTTCACCACCACATAATCCAAAGTAGGYTCAAAGAAAGCCGAGGTTGTCTTTGTTATTTGGTTGTCCAACTCATCCAAYGTATACCCTATSGCTARCTTACTGGAKATTTTAGCGATKGGRTACCCCGTTGCTTTTGACGCCAATGCAGATGATCTTGAAACACGGGGGTTTATTTCAATCGCAATRATATCTTCATTCTCATCCGGACTAACGGCAAACTGAACGTTGCATCCGCCCGCAAAGTCACCGATTGCACGCATCATTTTGATCGCCATTGTTCTCATCCTCTGATAAGTTGTATCAGAAAGCGTCATAGCCGGTGCGATGGTAATCGAATCACCCGTATGAATGCCCATTGGATCCAGGTTCTCAATAGAGCAAATGATGATTACATTGTCGTTGGAATCACGAAGCAACTCCAACTCAAATTCCTTCCACCCTAAAACYGCTTTCTCAATGAGCACTTCGTGGATTGGYGAYGTRTGTAASCCTTTGGTCAGCARCCTGTCAAAGTCTTCCCGTTTATGAACGAATGCGGCTCCCGATCCACCCAATGTATAGGACGGCCGTATGACCAGTGGAAAGCCAATTTCCTGAGCATCTTCCTTCCCCTGCAAAAATGAATTGGCGATTTTTGATGGTGCCACGCCTATTYCTATCTCAWGCATAAGGGTCCTGAACTTATCCCGGTYCTCCGTTAYCTCTATTGCATCRATCTCAACCCCAATTATCCTYACTCCATATTTCCCCCAAATGCCCTTTTCTTCTGCCTCAATACAAAGGTTCAAGGCGGTTTGACCACCCATGGTAGGTAGTACAGCATCAATCTGCACTTCCTCCAATATTTTAACCAAAGAATCGGTMGTTAGAGGYARGAGATAGACATTCTCCGCAACCACCTTGTCGGTCATGATCGTCGCRGGRTTSGAATTRAGTAGACTGACTTCTATTCCCTCTTCCTTTAGTGACCGGGCTGCCTGGGAGCCGGAATAATCAAACTCGCAAGCCTGCCCAATTACGATCGGTCCGCTCCCAATAATTAATACAGATTTAATAGAATTATCCTTTGGCACCTGATWGTGAKATTAAATAATGACCTTGATTTTAAGACYYGCTAATGTACTCACAATACATCAATATTAGTNYSRRAAAAATCCCCCGCCCWGAAGTATGCGCTTGCGCTTAACTTCAGGATGGGGGATTCCCGTTTTGGTATAAACCCGCGCTATCTATGGATCACAAATTTGCCAGATCCCAGTTTCTCACTTCCAGTACCAATCAATTGATAGAAGTACATGCCATTGCGWAGAGCGGTGGTATTAATCTCCGTTACCGACTGATTAATTGTAAATTGATTAACCTGGCGCCCAGCGAAATCAAAGATGTATAAGATCCCGCGGTCTGCGCCGGTTATTTCAAAATTGATCATATCCATGGCCGGGTTTGGATABACATTCAACGTTATCACAGGATCAGGTTGTTCAAAAATACCTACGATCTGACCTGGYACCACGGTGTAAGTAGCAGTGGCATAACATSCCAGGGAGTCTATTACCGTAACCGTATAATTTCCAGGAGGAAGGTTGGAGATAGTAGGAGTTATCTCAAAGTTGCTCCAGYTTATCACRTAAGGCGGAGCGGCACCAGATACCGTTACCGTAGCAGAACCGTCATTTGCTCCAGCCTGTGTTTCATCTGTACCTGTAACGGTAGCGGTCAAATTACATCCCGCTATATTAACTGCCACGGAAGTAGAATAGGTGCAAAGATTTGCATCCGTTACAGTCACACCGTATACTCCCGAAGTTAGACCAGTAATCGTAGAAGTGGTCTGGAAATTATCCCATATGTAATTATAGGGAGGGGTWCCACCGGAACCGGTTATTGTTGCAGTTCCATCAAAAGCTCCCAAAGATGATTCATCGGTACTTGACGTGGAACCAGATACAGAACAAAGAAACGCCTGCACAACCCCCGTTCCAGCAGTAGTACATCCATCAGCATCAAGAACCGTACATGAATAAACGCCAGGTGCTAAACCGGAAATAGAAGATGTCGTTGCACCATTAGACCAAAGRTACGCRTAAGGCGGAGTCCCATTSGTMACAWTTGCCATTGCRGYACCRTCATTTGCACCAGGTGAAGTCTCATCRGTGACYGCAATSGCRATCTGGATTTGACAAAGAACAGCCCCAGGAAGTACCGTTATTGTTGAACTGGCGAAACAGCCACTGGCATCGGTTACGGTAACAGTATATACTCCAGGTGCTAACCCACTAGCTGTTGCCGTTATCTGACCATCGCTCCACAAATAATTATACGGCACAGTTCCACCYGTGGCAAAAGCTGTTCCCGTACCGTCATTCATACCCGCCCATGTCTCATCCGTAGATGTAGTGGCAACAGTTAGGTTGCAACTTCCACTATCGCTTACGGTGATCATTTGGCAAACAACGTCCATTCCGCAACTATCTGATACCGTCAAGCAAACATTATACGTTCCGGCAGTTAGATATGTRTTGGACGCAGASRTCATTCCAGTCCCMGTAGAYGTRTTACCGTCTCCGAAGTTCCAGGTATAGAAGGCTGGAGTCAAAACGGTAGACCCATCACTAAATGAAGCTGATAATCCACTCGTGGTGAAGGAAAAATTCGCGATTGGACCTGTACAACCACCACCGGCCTGGATGAAAACTGTAGCTACAGCCAGGCAACCTCCGGCATCAGTTACTGTCACTGTATACGTACCTGGGCTTAATCCGATCGCAACCGCCGTCGTTTGACCAGAAGGATCACTCCAAAGGTAAAAGTAGGGAGGCGTTCCACCAGTTGCAACGACTGTCGCCGTTCCATCATTGGCACCAGCCGATGTTTCATCCGTGGATGTGGTAGTTACAACCAAGGTACACCCCGCCGGTTGAATTATCGCGGTACCGACAGCTTGACAACCCATTGCATCAAYAACTGTTACCGTATAGGTTCCAGGACTCAATCCAGCTATCGTCTGTGTAGTTTGACCACCAGGAGCCCAAAGATAGGTATAAGGTCCTGTTCCACCGCTGACAATAGCTAACGCCGTTCCATCATTGAAACCSGGCAAASWCTCGTCCGTAGAGGTAGTAGTTACGACTAAGGTACATCCTACACCTCCAGGCAGAATTACTACTGTGCCAACGGCCACACATCCGGCCGCATCAGTAACTGTAACAATGTAAGTTCCYGGAGCCARGCCYRTMGCAGTTGGTGTTGTCTGGCTGGCCGAATCATCCCATAKATAAAAGTACGGAGTTAACCCACCGSTTGCAATTGCCGTACCCGTACCRTCATTTGCTCCAGCCGTSGTTTCATCYGTTGACGTAGTTGTNACAACCAGTGTACRACCTACTCCACCAGGCAGAACAGTTATTGTCGCTGTGGCTGTACAACTGTCAAGAGCAACGACAGTAACAGTATACGTACCAGGAGCCAATCCAGTAGCCGTTGCCGTTGTTTGCCCTGCCGGGTCATCCCACATATAGAAGTACGGAGTCAGTCCCCCTGTTGCAGTTGCCGTACCAGTACCATCATTGGCACCCGCCGTGGTTTCATCCGTTGACGTAGCTGTTACAACCAGGGTACACCCTACCCCAGCTGGCTGAATAGTTATCGTAGCAGTGGCTATACAACTGTTAGCGTCAGTAATTGTAACGGTGTAGGTTCCGGGAGCCAATCCAATAGCCGTAGCCGTTGTTTGACTGGCAGGATCACTCCAAAGGTAAGTGTATGGAGGTGTTCCGCCAGTTGCGATTGCTGTACCAGTACCATCATTGGCACCTGCCGTAGTTTCATCTGTGGAACTTGCATTTGCGATTAAATTACATGCAAACGTAGACGCCACAACGGTAACATCATCCACATAAAATCCTTCAAAAGCATTTGCTACGTCATCAACCGTGTTAAAATCAAATCTGATGTAGACGGTTGCAAACCCTGCATATGCAGAAATGTCAATCGTTACAGGCTGCCACGTGCCAGACGGATCGACCAAATTACCAGCTTGATTGGTTGCCACCGCAACGAATGTAACTCCATCCGTGGATACCAATGCCTGGGCGATGTCATATGGCGCAAAAGCTTCCGTTTCAAGAAAGTAATTAAAGGACAGGGTCGCCGAAGCATAGGCACTTAAGTCAATGGCGCCTGAGGTCAATTCTCCCCCCTCTATGGCACCTGTGTCATAACTGGTGTCGATTGGGTTACCAAAATACGCCGAACTGGTCGCTGAGTGTCCCGGGTCTCCTCCCCGAATCTGTGTAAGGTTCCAGTTGAGCGTTCCCGTAGGGATCCCACCAGTAAAATTTCCTAGAGTACCACCTTCAAAATCCTCCGAGAGAACTGTAGTTTGTGCATTGGATGTTCCAAATGCAAAAATGAAGGATATAATGAGTAGTGTAATTTTAGATTTCATACAGATTCGGTTTAAGAATTATTACCAGTTCAACCTGCCTGCAGAAGCAGGCCTGCCTGCCGGCAAAGGCAGGTAAACTGGCCGCTTTGACAATTTAGGTGATTTAAAAAAACCCCGGACACTTAACATGCACGGGGTCTTTCTCAACTTTTACATCTTTATTTTAAGATCACAAATTTACCTGATTCAAGTTTATCATTACCTGCACCAACCAATTGATAGAAGTACATGCCATTGACCAGATCACTGGCATCAACCTCCTCAATAGGCTCATCGATAGCAATCTCTTTAACCTGGCGTCCAGCGAAATCATATACATATAACATCACATGATCTGCACCCGTTATTTCAAAGTTGATCATGTCAACTGCCGGATTTGGATATACCTTTACCGTGATCACCGGAACGGGTTGCTCAAAGATGCTGATGATCTGACCCGGCACAACCGTATAAGTGGCTGTAGCCAAACAGCCCGTTGCTGAGTCKATAACAGTAACAGTATAGTTTCCCGGTGCAAGGTTGGAGATAGTACTTGTTGTACCACCGTTATCCCAGTTAATAATATAKGGTGGCGTACCTCCTGCTATAGTAACCGTTGCCGAGCCATCGTTCGCTCCTGCCTGAGTCTCATCATTACCGTTAACACTTGCAGTTAATCCACATCCCACAATATTAACCGCTACCGCTGTAGAGTAGGTACATCCATTAGCATCTGTAACCGTAACGCTATATATACCAGAAACAAGATTCGAAATCGTAGATGTCGTTTCAAGAGTATTCCACAAGTACGTATAAGGAGCAGTTCCACCTGAGGCAGTAACCGTAGCTGATCCATCAAAGGCACCTAGTGAAGTCTCATCCGTACTGGATGTACTACCGGACAACGTGCACTGAAATGACTGCACGACACCAGTTCCGGCAATTGTACAACCGTCRGCATCAAGAAYAGTACAACTRTAAACTCCAGGTGCTAACCCCGATATCGAAGCYGTRGTTGCTCCRGTAGACCAAAGGTAGGCATACGGCTGGGTTCCCATGGTAACAACTGCTGTCGCAGTACCGTCGCTTGCTCCAACGCTGGTCTCATTGGTCACCGTGATTGTAATTTGAACCWGACAGTTAACCGCTCCAGCAAGTATCGTAATTGAAGCCGTAGCAACACAAGCATTGGCATCAGTAACGGTGACAGTGTATGTTCCAGGTGCCAATCCGGTTACCTGGGCAGTTGTTTGCCCACCACTCCATAGATACACGTAAGGAGTTGTACCATTACTGGCAAACGCAGTGCCCGTTCCATCATTCATGCCCGCMGATGATTCATCAGTAGAGCTAGCAGAAACAACCAGGTTGCAAGCYMCACCCCCAGGTGCGATAACTGCTGTACCTACRGCCTGACACCCAAGGGCATCGATGACTACTACGGTATATGTACCRRGAGCTAATCCAGTTAYGGMTGAAGTAGTTTGACCACCAGGAGTCCATRAATAAGTGTATGGAGCAGCACCRTTTGATACTGTAGCTGTAGCTGTTCCATCATTAGCGCCGACAGYGGTTTCATCCGTAGAAGTTACAGTAACCACGAGATTACAAACCACTCCACCTGGCTGAACAACAATATTACCAGTGACCTGGCACCCGCCAGCATCCGTGACCGTAACAGTGTAGCTCCCAGGGCTCAATCCCGTTGCAACGGCCGTAGTTTGACTTGCGGAATCATTCCAAAGATAATTGTATGGAGCTGTCCCACCCGTTGCCATGGCCGTTCCTGTACCATCATTAGCGCCGACAGCGGTTTCATCCGTAGAAGTTGTGGTTACTACCAGATTGCACCCACCAGCAGGTTGAACCGTGACTGCACCAGAAGCAATACAACCCATCACATCAATRACGACYACCGTATATGTCCCTGGRCTCAATCCGGTTATAGTTGAGGTATTTTGACCACCAGGAGACCAGGTATAAGTATAAGGAGGTGTCCCACCGGCCGCAGTGGCCGTTGCTGTTCCATCATTGGCCCCAGCAGCAGTCTCATCTGTGGATGAAGTTGTTACAATTAGATTACACCCGCCAATTACCGTTACACTCTGGCAAGAAGTATTGGTTCCACAATTGTCGGTGACAGTCAGGCATGCATTATAGGTTCCACCAGTTGCATACGTGTATGCTGGGTTCTGCAGGGCAGATGTTCCAAATCCATCACCAAAATCCCAAAAATAAGTCACCGCACCAGTCGTAGTTGACAGATCATTAAATATAACYGTTAAGGAGGAATCAAAAGAACTGAAAGCAGCTGTAGGTGTTGGACATCCCGTAACTGTAATCGTCTGGCAAATTTGATCCGYTCCRCARGCATCKAYAATGGTTAGACACACATTATAYGTTCCAGCCGCRRKATAKGTRTRRSWTGGRTTYTGYAKTGTGGAAGTTNNNVWNNACCATCACCAAAATCCCAGATATAAGTAGCACCACCTGTAGTGGTAGAGCCATCTGTAAATGTAGCTGCCAGCAAATTGGATGTAGARKTAAATSCCGCAGTTGGAGCGGGACAGCCCCCCGTGTTTARTACGAAATCATCCAGATACAAAGTWGATCCTACTATTCCCRCAGGACTACCAAAAAATATTTCAATACTGGAGATTCCCAMTATAAGCAGTGTATCCGGAGTATCCGCCGTAATGTAAGTAATCGGCACATTAACCGGAGTCCATGCATTTACGGTACCATCAAATGCAATAATTCCCTGCCCGTCAAGAAYCTGTGYGGTTCCATCCCAATGYGTTAATTGCACGAGYACSGCACCRGTATCGCCAGGCATAATGTTGCACATAAACTGGCAGTCCATAGAGGTAGGCTTTTGTGTATAAGGAACACCCATRTTTCCCAGAAATGGCGACGTTCCCGAGTTAATAAACCCACCAATAATATCCTGCGGGGCTCCAATAGCAAGATAACCCGCTGYTGTTACCAKTCTTGCCGATGACAGTCCCTGACCAGGATTTAYGGTTTCCTGAAAAGTTGAAACTGGCCCAGCGATTTGATCYGTGTTTCCAGTTCCCCATCCRGTAGGGTCTGAACCTGATAAWGGAGGCGTTGGTCCCCATATTTCCAAATCCATATTAGTTTGGGCAAAAGCTCCGCCGATTAAGCAGAAACACATCGTAACAATTAGGAGTATTCTTGTTTTCATTTTGGGTTTTTTAGGTGAATGACCTTATTAGGTAATGGTGATTGTTTTTTTCAATACGTTANNKWTTTCCCNNGGTATAATGCGGTCTCAGACGTGTCGAATATGTGATAGACGTAAGGACRGCTYGAAAGGTTTGCAATGGAAACAATATTTTTTCCAATATGTGCTTTCGGTTCGCACAGAGATGCACTTATATAAAAAACAGATAGTAATGGGGATAGTGCTTTCTTCATTTGATTGATGTCTTCGACCCGGGTATTCAGAGAAGACTGATTAAGACAACCTAACGCAGCTAGTTACACTGGTTTTGGCCTGAACTCATCTGAGACGGATAGTTTCTTACGCCCTTTTGCTCTTCTGCGCTTGATCACAGCCTGACCGCTGACAGAAGACATCCTTTCCATGAATCCGTGCTTGTTTTTCCTCTTTCTTACCGAGGGTTGAAATGTTCGCTTCATATCTGGTTTCTAATTAGGRTGCAAAATTAACCWTTTAATTATTTCTGGTCAAGTTTTTTAGTTTTCAGTAATTTTGYMTCCCATMCCGATTAATTTTWAAAGTTTAAYGAACTATTGGTAATATGTCTTCATCRGCCTCYATACTGGACAAATTCAAGAAGAAATGGGGTATTAATAATACCCTGGAYATAGTTCTCATACTCATYGTATTCTCTCTGGCRGGTATGTCCATTGTYTTCGTAAGRAAGCCRCTCTTCTTCATACTCGGGATCAATGATTCGCATTTGGTKGTAAAAACGGTACTTTATCTCCTTATTGTTTTCCCCTGTTACCAAGCCTTTCTCYTGATTTACGGAGCATTATTGGGTCAATTTGGGTTCTTCTGGGATAAGGAAAAAAAGATGGGYAGGTGGATAATCAACTTGGTCTCGAAGAAATCTTCAGAGAAATAGTCTTTTAAAGCAAAGGTTTTCAATCCCGGACGCTCTACTTCCGGCTCATTAGCACCCCTGAAGTAGATCAGRCCATTATCAAGGGCGTTTTTATTGGTCGTAAGGATCTTTTTCTCAATCCATCGTTCAATTGTTCCTATTCCGGTGACAGCCCGACCCACAGCAAAATCATAAAGTCCATCAATATCTTCAACCCGGGCCACTTCAGTTTTTACATTCTGCAGYGATAATGAAGTTTTRATACTGTCTACAACGTTGACCTTTTTCCATATGGAATCTACCAGRTGAAAATTTGYTTGRGGAAACATAATGGCTAAGGGTATGCCCGGGAAGCCTCCCCCAGTGCCAAAATCCAGTACTTCACTCCCCGGGCTGAACCGTATGGCCTTTGCAATRCCCAGCGAATGCAAGATGTGATGCAGGTATAGATTTTCGAAATCCTTGCGAGAGATAAGGTTAATCTTAGCGTTCCACGCAGCGTAAAGAGAACCGAGTTCCTTGTATCTTTTTAACTGCTCCTCAGTAAGATCAGGAAAATAGCGGGATATAAGAGTATGGTCGAAATGCATCGAACAATTCGAGGTGAATGTTAAATCTTTCCTTCGACGTGCTTCAATATTCCTTGCAGGAATTCACGGGCTCTGAACAACTGTGCTTTCACTGTACCAAGAGGTATATCCAGCTGCTGTGCAATTTCCTCGTAGGAGAGCTCYTTGAAGTATCTCAATTCGACCAGCTCCCTGTATCGGGGTTTYAACTTTTTRACAATCTCGTGAAGTAATTTGATCTTCTGCTTCTTCACAAATTTTTCCTCMGGATCCAACATATCGGATTTCAGATGAATTGTGGTCTCCATTCCATCATCATTCTCTTGCCTTCGATCAATTGAGAGGGTTCGCTTCTTTTTTCTTCTAATAAAATCAATACAGTTGTTCGAHGCDATTTTAAATAGCCAGGTACTGAAAGCGAAATTAGGTGTGTATTGYTCTAARTTCTTAAATGCCTTACCAAATGCCTCGATAGTAAGGTCATCAGCATCATCCCTGTTRTTGACCATCTTGAGCAACAGGAAATAAATTGAATCGCGGTATCGATCCATAAGCGMAGCATARGCCTTCTGATCACCTTTRATGGCCWGTTTCACCAACTTGTAATCAAGTTGTGCCTTTTCGGATAAGTGAGAGTCTTCTCCTAGCTCCATCTACTGTTCTTGAACAAAATATTTGAAAGTGCCGCCGTTAAATTCAAGAAAATGAGGGGCAATTCCAAGATGAGCGAAAGTAACAATAAATCTATTTCTCCCAACTTGCGGGCTGATTTTTTTAAAACGCTGTATTGTGAATAAAAACGAATGAGTACCAATATCATTGTCGCCCAGATGAAATACCCATTCCATATATTGTATACCAGCAGTATATAAAACCCAACASTGTTGAYTTGTATGGCCCCAAGTATGAAMAAGARTGACAAATTGTAGTAAAATCCYGTAGAAGTATGCCTTCTCTTTTGAGAAAACCATTCAAAAAAYGTAGCYCTGCTATCYGAGATKGTCTGCGAATTCAAACCCATTGTCACTGCTACCTTCTYACCCAMGGCTGCTTCCTGAACAAARAGGTCATCRTCACCRGATAGAACATYTCTATGATTTTCAAACCCCCCGGTKGACATGAACAAGGTCTTTCGGTATGCCATATTTCTCCCTACACCCATATAAGGTTTKCCAATCAGSGCAAAAGCGAGGTATTGCACSGCAATAATAAATGCATCCGTCCGCGCCAGGGCATTGATAAAGCYTCCAGTCCTGCGAAATGGACTGTATCCAAGAATCATGTTCGTAYCCGGTSTWATTTGAGAAACAACTTCCGAAATCCATTGATCTGATGTAGGAGCGCAATCAGCATCAGTGAAAAGTAGCCATTCATTTTTTGCCAGTTCGACTCCCYTGGATATTGCTGCCTTCTTGCCACTTCCCTTATCCAGGGAAGCATAGTGCAGGTTTTTATGCGACCTGGCCAGATTCTCCAGGATCAATATCGATTCATCRGATGAGCCATCATCAATAACGATAACTTCAAACTCCCCATAAACCTGTGAAAAGATTTCTGGCAAATGCCGGGCTAGATTGATCTCCTCATTTTTTGATGCTATAATTATGGAAACCGGGACTTCGCCCTCTTCGCGCCCGCCCAGMTCTCCGGAACGATCTRTCTCYGATAAGAAGCGATAGTGAATAAGGGACAATCCGACCGAAAGTGCCAGTAAATAAATTCCCAGGTCAAGCTCTATCATAAAACGCTCTTAAGGTGCTCAAGRTTAACAGATCAAAAATAGGAATTCCATCGTTGTTGTGCACCRCMATCAGAATTGTGCGTATGCCTTTATTTCTATCTTTGARCCTTGAAAATCGTCATACCAATCCACGCTTGAAATTTACTTTAAAGCACACGGATCCTCAGAGTTCAGCMCGCTGTGGTGAGATCAAAACTGATAATGGATCGGTYCGCACCCCCGTCTTCGCCCCTGTGGGTACGTATGGAAGTGTTCGCGGCATTCACACCCGKGAGTTGGAAGAATCGATCGGAATCGACATGCTGCTTGGAAATGCGTATCACCTATTTCTYMGACCWGGSCTGGAAATCCTGGAACAAGCGGGAGGAATMCACAAATTTACCGGTTGGAACAGRCCGGTCCTCACAGATAGTGGTGGATACCAGGTTTATTCCCTGGCTGMAAATCGMAAAATYACSGAAGAAGGTGTTTCGTTTCAATCTCATATTGACGGTAGYAAACATTTTTTTAGTCCGGAGATCGCCATAGAAAACCAGATTGTTATCGGAGCSGATATGATCATGGCYTTTGATGAGTGTACCCCATATCCCTGTGAATATGATTACGCGAAGAATTCCATGGAACTGACRCACAAATGGCTAATTCAGTGTAAAACGTATTTTGAGAAYASCCCTGCCAGGTATGGATATRWGCAATCCCTGTTGCCAATAGTTCAGGGAAGTGTTTATGAAGATTTACGAATTACCTCCGCGGAGTTTATTGCWGCCCAGGATATGGAGGGAAATGCGATTGGSGGAYTATCAGTTGGGGAGCCACATGARGATATGTAYGCAATGTGTGATACAGTATGTCAGATTCTRCCGAAAGACAAGTTRCGHTACCTGATGGGAGTTGGYACCCCRTCGAATATATTGGAGTGCATTTCGTTAGGAATCGATATGTTCGACTGYGTAATGCCAACGAGAAATGGCCGGAATGGGACTTTATATACGGCTGACGGRATGATTAAYATTAAGAATGAGAAATGGAAAAACGACTTTTCTCCGGTGGATCCAAACGGAAMAGGATATTTTGATCAGGATTACTCTAAAGCATATTTGCGTCACCTGATCATGAGCAAKGAAATGTTGGGCGCTCAAATTGCCAGCTTGCACAACGTGGGYTTTTATRTTTGGTTGGTGGGAGAAGCGCGTAGGCATATCGAGGARGGGACRTTTGCAGAATGGAAGAACTCGATGGTAMAAAAAYTAGTGTGTAAATTATAGGGTGAAGCAGATTGATCTTTATATAATTCGCAAGTTCCTGGTAACGTTTTTATACGCAATTGGGTTGATCATTTTGGTGGTCATTGTATTTGATATTTCYGAGAAGCTKGATGATTTTATAGARRGTGATGCACCAGTAATGGCCATTGTWMTGGACTAYTAYCTGAATTTTGTACCCTTTTTTGTSAACTTGTTCAGCTCYCTTTTTACATTTATTGCTGTCATTTTTTTYACTTCTAAAATGGCCAGYAACWCGGAAATAGTGGCCATACTGAGTTCCGGAATGAGCTTCAACAGATTGCTCGTGCCCTACATGGTTGCAGCTGCAATTATTACMTGTATGTCGCTWTATCTTAACAATTTTGTTATACCCATAGCCAACAAGGGYAGGTTGSART
This sequence comes from Flavobacteriales bacterium, assembly GCA_002400975.1. Classification (GTDB taxonomy): domain Bacteria; phylum Bacteroidota; class Bacteroidia; order NORP154; family NORP154. Next base: position 16,389 of record NVRW01000041.1, read on the forward strand.
TTGAAGAGACCTACATAAGGCATAAGTTTAGAAATTTAGAYAGGAATATTCACCGGCAGATTGAGCCCAATACCTTTATTTATTTYGAGCGATATGACAACATCAAYAACATYGGCTTTAAATTCGCCATAGAGCGATTTGAAAACAATCAGCTCAARTACAAGCTTTTAAGTGACACTATCAGGTGGGATTCTACCATGCAAAGATGGCATATCTCAAATTACAGGATTCGTTTGCTAGAKGGGACTGATGAAACRCTCGTYTCTGGTAATGGCATAGACACRGTTATCAATTTTCACCCAAAAGATTTTGGCACACGTGTCAACACTGTAGAAACAATGAATTATTTTCAATTGGCGAATTACATAGCAATAGAAAAGAGCAAGGGATCTGAAAAAACGACCTTTTATGAGATCGAGCATCACAAGAGATTTTCCGTGCCATTTGCCACTTTTATACTCACCCTRATAGGAGTRAGCCTSGCCTCGAGGAAGGTACGGGGTGGCATTGGCATTCACCTGGCCSTTGGTCTTCTCGTGAGCTTTGCCTATATCCTGTTTATGCAAGTGTCTCTGACTTTTGCGACAAACGCYAATCTCGCCCCGATGCTCGCATTGTGGATTCCAAATATTCTCTTTGGTTTTCTTGCACTGTACTTGTATCGCCTGGCACCGAAGTAGCGTTTTATTTAATTACAGAAGCTGCCAGAATCCCACACTCGTCGATAATTCACCAACTGCAAATCACYRTTKRTTTTKGSTRTRTTSKAAAYCYGRGATCTCTWSARGGAATTAAAAATTACACYCTKATACCCATCACGCAKATRTCATCGATYTGCTCATAGGAATHCACGCCGTTTCCCCNCGGATCTTTCCAGTTTTCAATGGTCTCATCAAGATGCACCTTTTGATCTTCCAATTCCAGATGCTGCATATCGATCAACAGTTGTTTGAATCGCTTGACCATGAACTTCTTRCCCTTGTCTCCCCCAAATTGGTCCTGGTAACCATCCGATGTGCAGTACACTACATCACCCTCCTGTAGTTCGAACTCGTTAAATGTAAACGGTTTCAAGTCACCAAGTAAGATTGAAACAGGTTGTCTATCAGGTTTGATCTCGTACAGTGCGGTACCGTTGCTCCTAAGCTCCGGTTCCAAACTCGTCCCATTCCGTGAAATCAAATCAACGCCCTTGTTCCTCACAATRTAAATCGGACTATTGGCRCCAGCRTAGGACAAAGTACGTTTTTCTTTATTCCAACAACACARGGCTACRTCCATGCCGTCTTTCTGTTCCCCRATCTCTCCRGTYTGTTTCAGGGCTTTAATAATTCCCAGCCTTACATCCTCCAAAATCTYATCTGGTTTGAGAATGCCTTTTGCATTCACAGATTCATTCARCAGAGAGATRCTAATCATACTCATAAGGGCTCCCGGTACGCCATGTCCGGTACAATCCGCCGTTGCAAACATTACCAATCCATCTCTCTCTATAATCCAGTAAAAGTCRCCGCTGATAATATCCTTGGGTTTGAAGAGAATGAAAGAATCAGGTAAAACTCGCTTKGTCTCCTCTATCATMGGTAATATGGCCTCCTGRATTTTACTGGCRTAATTGATACTGTCCGTGATTTCACTATTCTTTGTRGCTATCTCCWCATTCTGSCGTTCCAGGATYTTGTTCACACGCTTTTTTGCCCTGAAGTTTCTGAATAGCACGACAAGAAAGCCGATGACTAAAAGGAGCCCGGCGATAGATGACAAAATAATGATGTTTTGATTTTTCATTCTTGCGGTCTGCAAATCAATTTTCTTTTGTGCACTATCAATTTTGCGTCTTTGCTCCTGGCTCTGTATATAAGCAGTAAGCAGTTCCTTTTCCTTTGCATTGATTTGCGTTTCCTTCTCAAGGATCAGCCGTCKGTCTYCTTCAGTTYTGGCTTTCATCCGATCCAGYTCCAATGATTCACGYGCTCTTTCCAACGTCTTTTGGCTATTCAAAAAATCAAGTTGCACTTGTGCATATTCTTTATCGGCACTTTCGCTTGCATCCAGTTGGGTTAATTTGATCCTTTCTTCAGCCACTTGTTTTGCAGCTTCGTCCAACATTTTGATCCTTTCGTTTTGTAAGGACAATTTAGCCACAGCCAGCATCTCATCTGCTTCCTCTCTTGCAGATTTGCGAATGGTTTCCGCATCTGAATTTGCCTTAGCGAGCATCTGACGTGTAAGGGATAACTCCGTTTCCCATTTGCTGGCGGACTGAGGTTTCTTTTCATCTAACYCCTCTGGKGGAGCAGTTTCCGGTTCTCTTTCCTTSGRGACAACCGTCCCRGCAATTTTTGATGGAATTGACTTGCTAAACTCGAATACCTCGCCAGGTATAGAAATCGTGTATCTAACCATCCTRCCTAAAAGCCCYTTCTTCTCCTCCCCAGCAGTCGTATCCTTTTCAATATCGATCATCAGCGCCTTATTTCCCTTCAAATCCTCAGGTATCGCCTTTGAATACCGCAGCAGGGTACTCAAAAACCCCTCCTTATCGCCGCTGCCAAAAGAGTCGGTTGTGGTCGCCTCAGRTTGTGCACTCCACTTTCCATTTCCAATAAAATGCTGCTCAACAATATATTGGCCTTCCCBGGATTCCGACCAATCRATGAATTCTTTCACATTGGARTTYCCTTCCCTCCACAACAAGTACAAAGGCCGGTTAATAGGGTAATTAACATTGGTATTGGTGGGCTTTTGGCCGTCAACTGCCGCTAGTTTGATGAACTCATTCACRTAAACGAATGCAACTCCCTTCAAAAATGAAGCGCTTATTTGACCAATTCCACCTTCGTAATCTCTCACCTTAATCAGCACTTGCACATCAGGACTAATCACCTCGCAAGATTGGTAATCAGCAGATTCCATGATTGCTGATCTGAATACCTCCCGGGTTGCGGATTCTGTTCCCACGATATAGGGATGAATGGCCAGGTCCTTCCCCCCCAACTCCYTCCAATTCGTGACCTTGCCAGTGAAGATATCCCGCAATTGGGCTTTACTCAGATCATCYACRGGRTTCTTCTCATTGAGTACCACGGCAATAATATCACGGCCGATAAGCGTACTCTGCACACCCGCCGCTTCTACCTCCGGATTAGGAACACGGGCAACACCGGCTATGTCCGTAGTGTTGTTTATTATGGCTTGCTCTCCCCCTGCACTCTCCGGTTCCGTATCTAACTCGAATTGGACCTTTTGRAAGACAGGTTCGGCGTCCTTAATGAAGTTAGCGATGGTTGATGAACCCGTATATGATAATTTAACGGGCTCTTCTTGTGCCTGAGCCAATRCGTTAAGCAGGACAAATAAYAGGAAAAGACTGCCCCTTAATACYGTAGCGTTTATGTAGATGACCTGGAWTYGCATCTGAYTAATCAGRTRAWNGGATTGAAYTCAGAGAATTTGCCCAAAKGATACAGTTSTTAGYCTAATTTAATGATGTTATTCAAAAATAGCAATATTCAAGGTTGCCWTGGAATTAYCNCATCTTAACWACCAGAGAATCAACAAATYTGACAYTCACYATGAAAAATCCTGCAACCGGGGAATGCCCCTAAGTCCGGTTCRTTTGATTCAAATAAGCCGTAAATAGCGGAGCCACTRCCRCTCATCGAAGCGAAGATCGCACCCAAATCATATAGTTTTTTCTTGATYSCCTTTAACTCCGGATACTGGGYAAAAACACTYTTTTCGAAGGCATTGTACAGGCGGTCTTTCCACTCGTTGGAATTCTGCCCGAGAACGTCATGGAGCTTTCCCCCGCCACTGTTATCAATCGTACAATTTTGATATGCAAGCTGAGTACTTATATGCAAATCAGGCATAATGAGCAAGATTTGCAAGCCAGAGACATTTATAGCAACATCCGTCAATTTATCACCTTTACCAGTAGCCAGTGCCGGAACATTACGCAGAAAGAAACTGCAATCACTCCCAAGTTCAGCACATAAAGAGTTCATTGCACCATCCGGCAAGTTTAACTCAAACATATTGTTGAGCATCTTAACGGTGAAGGCCGCGTCAGCAGATCCTCCTCCCAATCCGGCACCCGTTGGAATATTCTTCAGCAACCTGATTTTAACAGATGGCAAGTCAAATTGCCCCGAGAGCTTCTCATAGGCCTGGTAACAAAGATTGTCGGAAATGTCTCCATCTATCTTCTCACCCAACACTTCTAAATTGCAATTACCAGAACCATTTTGATAGTCCGGTACAATCTCCAGACAGTCGCACAATGGTATGGGAAGCATAACTGTTTCAATATTGTGAAATCCGTCATTGCGCCGCTCCAGCACATTGAGGCCTAAGTTGATTTTTGCATTGGGGAAAGTGATCATATTGTTTGATAAATCAGGCTAAAAGTAAAAATCAATATTTTGATATTCCCATTATTTAATTTTTAAATTTGCCCCTCTAACCTTTATCAAATCAGATACTCAATGCCTACACTCCTTGATTTTGAGGAACCAATTGGGAAATTACTCGAGCAGCTGGAAAAGGCTGAGAAAATCGCGGAAGATGGGGATGTAGACATCTCTAAAACGGTTAAAGATCTCAAGGAGAAAATCAGAGATAAACGGAAGGAAGTATTTTCCAATTTATCTCCATGGCAAAGGGTCCAGTTGTCGCGTCACCCRGATCGRCCATATACSCTTGAATACATTGATCATATTACCAACGGCACCTTCCTGGAGCTTCATGGYGACCGAACGGTAAAGGATGACAAAGCTATAGTCGGGGGATTTGGCATGATTGATAAGCAATCGGTTATGTTCATAGGACAACAGAAAGGCATCAACACCAAAATGAGGCAGTACCGAAATTTTGGCATGGCCAACCCTGAAGGATATAGAAAGGCGTTGCGGTTGATGCGAATCGCTGAAAAGTTCAACAAACCGGTTGTTACGTTGATTGACACGCCTGGCGCTTATCCAGGGCTAGAGGCTGAAGAACGTGGACAAGGCGAGGCTATAGCCAGGAATATTTACTCAATGATGGATCTCAGAGTACCCATTATCTGCATCATCATTGGTGAAGGCGCATCAGGTGGAGCCCTTGGAATTGGAATTGGCGACAGGGTACTTATGTTRGARTACACSTGGTACTCGGTTATATCACCAGAATCCTGTTCATCAATACTGTGGCACAGTTGGGATTTTAAAGAACAGGCTGCGAGTGCACTCAAGCTCACATCAACTGACATGTTAAAAAACAAACTTGTTGACGGAATCATCAAAGAGCCAATTGGCGGTGCACATATTGATCGCGCTAAAATGTTCAAGATTGTGAAGAAGGAAATCCTTTCCTTGCTTCCTCATCTTATGTCAATGGATGTGGATGAGCGCATAGAGCAGCGCTGCAACAAGTTTTGTGAAATGGGTGTTGTAAAAGGCTAAGGGTACCTTAAACCTTTTGGTTTTTTCTGCGTTGATTGGGGGAAAGAGAACCAAAATCTTTTTGCTAACAAACTGCTAACAGGTAGTCGGTTCATAATTTAAAGCGGCGCCCATTGTACTTTTACATAACTTTGAACCGTTGAAAAATTGCCAKAAAAAACACCCATAATTGGAAAGACCCCTTCAAAAATCAAACAAGAATAAGCCGGGCAGATCGAAGCTGAGCATTGCTCCGTCGGGCCGCCAAAATTTGGAGCATGGCAAACTTCCACCTCAGGCCATTGAGCTGGAAGAAGCAGTTTTGGGCGCCTTGATGTTGGAGAAAGATGCACTGACTGATGTCATMGACAAACTCAAGCCCGAGAATTTCTACAAGGAGACCCACCAAAAAATTTACCTGGCTATTTGTGATTTGTTCTCAAAATCAGAACCAACTGATTACCTCACGGTCATTAATGAATTAAAGCGAAATGGAGACCTTGAAGTTGTGGGCGGTCCGTATTACATTACGCAACTTACCGCAAAAATCGCCTCAACTGCCAATACAGAATTTCACGCGCACATTATCTTGCAGAAGTTCATCCAGCGGGAGTTGATTCGAATATCCTCAGGTATTATAGAGGAGGCTTATGACGATACCATTGATGTATTTGATTTGTTGGACAATGCCGAGAGCAACTTATTCGATATTGCGGAGGGAACAATTCGAGGAGCCCCAAAAAGAATGACAGGCCTGATTTCTGATGCCTTAAAGCAGATTGAGGAAGCAAAGAATCACAAAGACGGAATGAGCGGAGTACCCTCTGGCTTCACCAAGCTGGATCGGATGACCAACGGGTGGCAGAAGGCGGATTTGGTTATTGTAGCTGCCCGCCCCGCCATGGGTAAAACGGCTTTTGTGCTCTCGATGGCGCGAAACCTGGCTGTTGACTTCAACAAACCAGTTGCTTTCTTCTCGCTGGAAATGTCTTCCCTGCAATTGGTGATGAGATTGATTTCCAATGAAACTGAATTAGATGCTGAAAAACTAAAAAGAGGGCAATTGACAATGGCTGAATGGGAGCAGCTACATGCCCAGATCGACAAGTTATCAGACGCACCACTAATCATTGATGACACTCCGGCGTTATCCATATTTGAGTTGCGGGCGAAAAGCCGAAAGTTGATGGCCAAACATCAACTTGAGTTGATTGTGGTAGACTATCTGCAGTTAATGACAGCAGGTACGGAAGGAAAGGGAAATCGGGAGCAGGAGATCAGTATGATCTCGCGATCGTTAAAAAGTATTGCCAAAGAATTGAATGTCCCGATCATAGCTTTGTCGCAACTGAGTAGAGCGGTCGAAACAAGGGGTGGTGACAAAAGACCTATGCTATCTGATCTTCGTGAATCAGGTGCGATTGAGCAGGATGCTGATATGGTTATTTTCCTCTATCGACCTGAATACTATGGAATTACCGAGGATGAGAACAACAACCCTACAAATGGCATTGCTGAGGTGATCATTTCCAAACATAGAAATGGTCAAACCGGAAGTGTTAAACTCAAATTTGTGGATCGACTTGCCAAGTTCAAATCATTAGACGAATTTGAATCCTTTGAAACGGGCCATGATCCCTATGGAAGTCAACCGAAAACATATACTGCACCATCCAAGATGAATGATTTGGATGAAGGTGAGGGTGATGGTCCTCCCCCATTTTAATCCGGGGTTGGGCAGAGATTGCGCTCCCGGTATAAGAAAAGCAAATTCCAAACCTGCCTGCGCTTCGACTTCGCTCAGCGACCACGGCAGGCAGGTTCGAAGCATGTAATTTCAAGATGCTTTCTCGATTCGAATAATATCTAAAATTAATGGTCACAGCTTTGACAACRCGCGTGATACCTGGGATTYGAGTGCTGAATATTCGCAATAACCTACCCATTGGCATAGGACTTCCAGATCCACATAGTGARGGCGTATTTACAGACCGTTCCATTAAGATGAAATATGGCCTTATCTTTGACGTTTAATTGATGATCGGGACCTCSGGAATAAATATGATCAAAYGCTCCTACATATTGTCGCRCAAGMTATTCACCACCYTGTGCTTGCTCYTATCAATGGGTGTAGCTCAGGCCTCCTACCTGTTAATCCCTATGGACGAAACRCAAAAAAATCACCTGAAGGCYTATGGAATTGCCTATTGGGTTTTGCAAAATGATATAGAGGTGCAGTGGCTACTCAACTACCGTGGTGGCAGTTTTATGATTAAGAATATCAAACTCATTGAAAGTGAATGCACCATTCGTGGTGTAAGTTATSAACTCATYGCTGATGTACAATCCACCCAAATCCTTCGGGAAATTTCCAATCCTGAGATTAATATGGATGTTGTTAAGCTGGAAAAAGCCCCGAAAATTGCCGTTTATTCTCCTAAGGAGAAAAGGCCCTGGGATGATGCGGTCACCTTGGTTCTGGCCTATGCTGAGATTCCYTACGATATYGTTTATGATGAAGAGGTGGTCAATGAGGTTTTGCCGCTTTACGATTGGCTGCATATCCACCAYGAAGATTTTACCGGRCAATATGGGAAGTTTTATGCCGGATCCCGAAACCGACCCTGNTACCACGAATATGTTCGYTCAAATGAAGCKATGGCMGAGAAGTTGGGGTTTGAGAAGGTCTCRCAACTGAAACTGGCAGTCGCGTCAAAAATCAGGGATTATACGATAGGTGGRGGATTTCTATTTGCAATGTGTGCYGCAACRGATGCTTTTGACATAGCMCTGGCAGCYGAAGGAATTGACATCTGTAAACCGATGTTTGATGGTGATGCAGATGATCCTCARGCCCAATCAAAGCTGGATTATTCAAAGTCCTTTGCATTCAAGGATTTTATATTGGAAAAGGAYCCCAATGTRTATGAATATTCATCCATTGATGCTACCAGRACCCATGGGCAAACACCTCAGAACATGGATTCATTYAAGCTGTTYGAATTCTCRGCGAAGTGGGATYTGATTCCAACSATGCTGTGCCAGAATCATGARCAGGTAATWAAGGGATTTATGGGGCAAACCACCGCRTTCAATAAACGTTTCATCAAATCTGAAGTGCTGATCCTGGGTGAAACCAAAGCGCTGAACTCRGCAAGATATATTCATGGAGAGTTTGGCAAAGGCACCTGGACCTTTTACGGAGGTCACGATCCGGAGGATTATCGACACTACGTTAAGGATCCACCTACAGACCTGAATTTGCACCCTAATTCTCCGGGATACAGATTGATATTGAACAACGTACTTTTTCCTGCAGCGAAGAAGAAGAAGCAGAAAACCTGAATTTCGTACTCCTTGCGGAGTAGGGGATTATCTTTTCAGGAACTAGCGCACAGATCAGAGATTGAAACGTCCAATTTGGTCAGGATAACTACTGATGGAACAAACGTTACCGCTACCACACTCTACAAAATCTCCAAAGGGTTAGGAGTAGAACCAAAGGAGCTTCTGGACTTCTAATAATTCTCTTGGACATCTTGGATTTATTCCTGTATTTTGCCTCCAATTATCAAGGTATTGCCAATTTACTGATAACGGGCTGTCTGATTTATTAACAGAATTTAACGAAATTGATATAACATTTAAAGGGAATTGGACGTATATTTGTATAGCTTTACAAGCATTAGGGAAACCATGAGATTATTGAAAAGACATATTTCATTCTTTTGACCACAAGGCATCCTGCCTTCATGAAACCGTAATTTGCGGTCCTCCAGCAGTATTGAATTAGTTACACTACACCTAGAAATGAATAAAAACGGAAAGCGCAAAGCGGAGCAATTAATGCTTCACCTTGCAAATAAGCTTCAACATCAAAGCAACTACTGCTTTGTTTTACTAAACAAATTGTTCTGGCACATTGATAATTTGCATTATGCGAAATTTGGTGAGTCGGTAACTCATTTTGGTTATGTTAAGAAACCTCAGGGGCCTACCCCAGATCCACATGTTTTCTATCCTTTTATTAGAAAGATGGCCGCATCTGGATGGCTTAAAGAAGTGGAAGAGATAGCTATAAATGGAAGAGTCCAGAAAAAGGTTCTCGCTTTGAAAGAGGCAAAAATGGAACTGTTCTCTGGTGAAGAGTTGAAGGTTATTGAACGTGTAGTTAGTGAGATGAGAAACTTTACGGGCACTGGAGCTAGTGAAGATTCTCATACGTATACCTCATGGAAGGTAGCTAAGTTGGGGGAGGCAATGCCATTTGAATCTTATTCATTAACACATACTGTCCCGACTCCTGATGACATCAAATGGTCAAAAGACGAAGCTGCTAAAAGAGCGGTTTAATCTAAGAAGTATAACTAGAGAAAAGTCGTTTGAGGAAGCAATAGGCTTCCTTGCAAATAACTATGGAAGGTTATATGAGCTTGACCACATGATTGATTGGGCATTTGAGAACGTGGAGGAACAATTCTTTGATTCAGAGGAATTATTCTATAAGGTTGATGATCAAGGACACCGGCTCTGGACCATGGCTAAGACGCATATTGCTCCTGCCCTAAGAATACTCTTTCACTACGAACCGGAAACGAAAACCGTTAATCTCATTGCGGTCGATGTTATTCCAGATGAGGAATTTCTGTCTGAGTGAAGGTTAGGTCCTTATCTCGGTATACTTCTATTTCTAATTCTTGACATTATTCATTACTGACCTGGTAACCTGGAACAGTTAACTGAATAATAATCTCAAAATCTAAGAGATATGGAACGTAAGTTCAAACCATGTCCACCGGGTAAACGCGTCATTTTTTGTAAATGAATAACAAGAAATGGACGTAGAATATACCCGAAGAATGCTAAGGTGTTTCGATTTTTCGTAAACCTTTAGTTTTTAGAAGAGACCCGAAGCACAGTACGGTCTCTTCTTTTTTATGGCATACGCTTGCTTTGTTTTTTACCCTTCCTAACCACCCTTTCCAAGTTCTCCTTAAACACCTTCTTGTCCGTTCTAATATCCTCGTCCGGGACTACTATATCCTTATGCTTTTTCGGGTCGGGTTTCTTCTTTGCCATGAATCAGAGTTTAGTAGTCAAGATGTCCGTTAGTGCCTGATAAAAACATCAAACTTAGAACCCTCTGACARATGTCGGGTATTATAACGGAACGCGTATTCGTTAACGTACTTGGCTAAGTGCTTATCGCTAACTTTGGTTGCAAATTATCCCGTACCTGTTTTAAAGTCAGCAATAGTCTTTGCCATTTCTATGATATCCTTGGTAGGGCTCTCTACTTTTTTCCCAAAATCTATATCCTTTGTTGACAAAGTTTCTACCAAATCACTTAGTTTTTCAGTGTTGCCATCAGTCTCGTGCAACTCAATGGCATCTGCAATGGCATTATAATATGCATGCATCCGCATATTATATCTATACAGATTGATCARTATCTGAACACCAAAAATGATCAATAAAATTGCTCCAATCCTAGTAATTGAAGAGTTTAGAAAAGTATAAAATAACGTTTCGTCCATAATTCAGTTTCAATTCACAGAATCAGGTTTCAGAAAGCATCAATACTATCAGGTATAAATACTAGAGTGTCTCCCAAGTTAAGGAGTCTAAATTCCAGTATTTTTACTGTTCGTTGGTATCGAATTAATCGATCATCATAGATAACTAGTATGCTGTCCGTCGTTAGTCTGTCATGTTTTAGTTCCTCAATAATTCTTTCCAATCGAAATTTTTCTGCTCTATCGGTTTCAATTGAAGCAAATGTCCCGGCGTAAAAAAATATCGTTACACCCATTAGGATGAAACCTACTATCATGACTAAAGAGGAATTAGCCTTTCTTTTAAAGAATACAGCCCTTTCCCTGATCTTACTATGAAGGTTCTTTTCCTCTTCTTCTCTCATAGCCACTGATTTTAACAGATGGTTAAAAATATGAGAAATTAATTGGAATAAATAGAGTAGAAATACCCTACCTGCCATTATTGGTATATTTGGGAATGCTAATCAAAAAGCCGGGAACCTTTACGGGTTGGATTGATCCTAAAAAGAACCCATTTGCATTTAAGGAGGGAAGCAATGTTAAATGGATAGAGTTTGTGCTCAATGGCGAACACGCCGTCATTATATCTGAAGGTAAGACGCTAAGTGTTATTATGAACCATAACACGGACAGGCAGTTGCTCGTGTTTCAGACCAGTATAGATTTTGATTTAAGTACAAAACACCAAATAGGTGTTACTTGGTCTGTTGAAAGTATTTCTCTTTACTTTGATGGTCAACTACAACAAGAGATTAGTGCTGAGGATTTACGATAGAATCGTAAACCTCTTTCATTTCTTCTTGCGTTAAGCAAATAGGAACCTAAATAGGCTCTTTAGCATTTTTTTTAATGCGTTCAATATATTTTCTTCTCTCTTCTTTTTTCATCTGATTGCTTTAGTCTTTTTCTTATTTTCACCCCTGATAACCATACAAAAAATCCAGTGGTATCTTAACTGTTAATATCTTAGGGAGAAAGAAAAAGATGCGAAATATAGCAAACTTGTTAATCGCTATTGTAGCTTGGTTGCCAATTGGTTTTTTCTTACTGGTAGCGATTAACGGCAAATTTGATTTTGGTCTTCCTATTACTAGAGAGATGGCAATTGGGTTGGCAGTTATAATAGTTTCGTTTAACATCTATTCCATATTTCATGTTGTTAATTCAAAAACATTGAGCAATAGCGGTAAGTTTTATTGGGTTGTATTCTTGCTTCTCTTTTCTATTTTAACGCAACCAAATTATTGGTATGCTCATATGGATAAACCAAAGTTTCTTTAGTTTCATCTCTGAT